>JBOHGT010000227.1:0-9181 GCA_050700385.1 Pseudonocardiaceae bacterium
GTGTACGTCGTCCCGGGCGAAGTCGCCGTCGAACCGGGGGAGCGGCGGGTGTTCCTCACCACGCTGGCTGACCTCGAAGTGTGACCGAGGCCCCCGGGGTGCGAGGATTCTCGGCGTGAAGACGTTCGACGAGCTGTTCGCCGAGCTCACCGAGCGCGCCCACGACAGGCCGGCGGGCTCCGGCACGGTCGCGGCGCTCGACGGCGGGATCCACGCCCAGGGCAAGAAGGTGCTCGAGGAGGCCGGCGAGGTGTGGATCGCCGCCGAGCACGAGTCCGACGAGCGGCTCGCCGAGGAGATCTCGCAGCTGCTCTACCGGGTGCAGGTGCTCATGCTGGGCCGGGGTCTGGGCACCGAAGACGTCTACCGCCACTTGTAGCGCGAGGAGAGCGCATGCGGGGCGAAGGCAGTCGCCTACTCGCTCCGGTCCCGCACCGTCTCGATGCCCGACCCGGTGGTCCCCGGCCAGCCCGGGTACTGCGGCGGTGTCCCCCCGAATGCGGGGCACAGCGCCTTGTGGTCGCACCAGTCGCACAGCCGGCCAGGGCTCGGCCGGAAGTCCCCGGTGGGCGCGGCGCGAAGGATGGCCCTCCAGATGGCGGCCAGGGTCCGCTCGAAGCGAACCAGCTCGGCCTCCTCAGGGGAGTAGGTCAGCGACTGCTGATCGGCGAGATACAGCAGCCGCAACTGGCGCGGCACCACCCCTCGCGTGCGCAGCAGCGCCAAGGCATAGAACTTCATCTGGAACAGCGCCTTGGCCTCGAAGACCTCTCGCGGCGCGGCGCCGGTCTTGTAGTCCACCACCCGGATCTCGCCGGTCGGCGCCACGTCGAGCCGGTCGACATAGCCGCGCAGCAGCACGGCGTCGCCGCCGTCCGCCGCTGGCAGTTCGGCCTCCACCAGCAGCTCGCAGGCCTCGGGTCGCACTTGCCGCGGGTCCTCGAGCGCGAAGTAGGCGTCGACGAGGGCACCGGCGGACTCCAGCCATTCGGCCAGTTGCGGGTCGGCCGGACCGTCGAACAGGGCACCGAGCTCCGGGGCCGCGGCGAGCACCTGCTCCCACACCGGCGCGACCATGGCCCGTGCAACGTCAGGGTCGCGCTGTTCCGCGGGCAACGCGAACAGCCGTTCGAGCACCGCGTGCACCACCGTGCCGCGCACCTGGACACGGCTCGGCGTCTCTGGGATGCGGTCCACCGCGCGCAGCCGGTACAGCAACGGGCACTGCTTGAAGTCCGCCGCGCGGGAAGGCGAGAGCGCCGGGCGCCGCCGCGGCGGGTCCGCCGGTCGCTGCGGATCGGCCTGGATGCGTGCTGGTGTCTCGCTCACGCCGCACGAGGCTAGGGCAGCGCCCTGACGGATCCGGACGTGGGCGGCGCTGCCGGACGGATCACGCGGGCTGCACGCGGCGCGTCCTAGCATCACGCGGTGACCGGTCCCCAGCTCCCCCGGCGGGCCGTGCCGCCGGCAGGTCTGCTGGTCGGGCGGGCGCGGGGCGTCCCCATCCTGCTCGCCCCGTCCTGGTGGCTCGGGGCGGTGCTCGTCACCGCGCTGTACGCGCCGCTGGTGACCCGGCTGTTGCCCGGGGCGGGCCTGCTCACCACGCTGGCCCTGGCCACGACGCTCGCGGTGCTGCTCGGGCTGTCGGTCCTGGCCCACGAGCTGGGGCACTGCGCGGTGGCGTTGTGGCTGGGAGTACCGGTGCTCCGGGTCCGGCTGTTCCTGCTCGGCGGGTACTCCGAGCTGGCCCGCAGGCCGGGTGGGCCCCGCGACGAGGGGCTCATCGCGGTCGCCGGCCCTGCGGTGTCGGTGTTGCTGGCGCTGCTGGCAGGGGCGGGTTGGTGGTCGATGGAACCGGGGGGTGCGCTGCGGCTGCTGGTTGCCCAGATGGCCGTCGCGAACGCTGCGGTCGGTCTGTTCAACCTGCTACCGGGCTTGCCGCTGGATGGCGGGCGGGTACTGCGGGCGCTGGTGTGGGCGGTGACCGGGCGACGCCGAGCGGGCACCACCACGGCGATCGTCGGCGCCGGTCTGGTCGCGGTGGGCCTGCTGGGCTGGGCGCTCGCAGGGCTGGTGGCCGGATCCGACGACGCATGGCTGCGGTTCGCTGTTTGCGGCCTGATGGCGTGGTTCGTGGTCTCCGGCGCCGCCGACGAGGCTGTGGCCGAGCACGCGGTCACCTGGCCGGCCGACCTCGACCCGAAGGATCTGGTGCGTCCGGTGCTCCAACTGCCTGCGGAGGGCCCGGTGGCCGACGCGCTCGTCGCTGCGGCCGGTCGGGGCGTGGTGTTGGTCCGGACCGATGGGGTGGCGGCCGGGCTGCTCGATCTCCCCTCGGCCGAGCGGCTCGCCGCGGTGTCGCCGCTCAGCCCAGCGCAGCGGGCGGCCGAGCCGATCCGGCCCCAATCGGTGCTGCTGGCTTCCGAATCCGGCGAGCAGATCCTCGAGCGGGTCCGAGGCACGGCGAGCCAGCAGTTCCTCGTGATCGACGACGACGGCAACCCCGCCGGTGTGCTGCTCCGCGAGGACGTCCACCGGGCGGTCACCGGCGGTCGGACACCGCCGGGCGGCCGGTAAGGGCGCTCTGCGAGCATTGCCCGTCGTGGCCCGACCCAGTGGACCGTTCGCCCCCGGTGACCGGGTGCAGCTGACCGATCCCAAGGGGCGCCGCTACACCATGGTGTTGGAAGCGGGGGCCACCTACCACACCCACCGCGGGGCGCTGGCCCACGATGACCTCATCGGGGCGCCCGAGGGCAGCGTGGTCGCCTCCGCCGCGGGGACGCAGTACCTCGCGCTTCGGCCGGTGCTGGCCGACTACGTGCTGTCCATGCCGCGCGGCGCGCAGGTGATCTACCCGAAGGATGCCGCGCAGATCGTGATGTGGGGCGACATGTTCCCCGGCGCGCGGGTGCTCGAGGCCGGCGCCGGATCGGGAGCGCTGACCTGTTCACTGCTCCGTGCGGTCGGTGCCGAGGGAACCGTCACCTCCTACGAGGTCCGTGCCGACCACGCCGAGCACGCGGTGCGCAACGTCGAGCGGTTCTTCGGTACCGCCCCGCCGAACTGGACGCTGCATGTCGCCGATCTCGTCACCCACCCGCCCGCGCAGCAGGTCGACCGCGCGGTGCTGGACATGGTGGCGCCGTGGGAGGTGCTGCCCACGGTGTCCGCGGCGCTCGAGCCCGGCGGGGTGCTCGTCGCATACCTGGCCACCACCCCGCAGCTCTCCCGGATCACCGAGGCAGTCCGGGATGCCGGCTGCTTCACCGAGCCGCAGGCCTGGGAGACGCTGCTGCGGCCGTGGCACGTAGTGGGCCTCGCGGTGCGCCCGGAGCACCGGATGGTGGCGCACACGGCGTTCCTGCTCACGACCCGCAGGCTGGCCGACGGCGTGGTGGCCCCGACCCCGCAGCGTCGCCCCAGCCGCTCGCACGGGCGACTGTAGGTCAGTTGCCGGGTCCCGCTCGAAGGCTCACGAGCGGCGCCGTTGTCCCGTACCGTTGAGGTCTCCGCACAGGCACGGGAGGAGGCGCCGTCATGCACCACGATCATCCCGGTGGCCGGCCCGCCGAGGGTGGCGAGCGCGCCGACGCCGATGTGTCCGCCCAGATCAGGATGCTCGAGGACGAGGTAGCTCTGCTGCGTCGCCGGCTCACCGAGTCTCCGCGGCACATCCGGCTGCTCGAGGAGCGGCTCGCCGAGGCGTCGACCACGGTTTCCCAGCTCACCGAGCGGAACACCAAGCTGGTCGAGACGCTGCGCGATGCACGCAGCCAGCTGCTCGCACTGCGCGAGGAGGTCGACCGGCTGGCCCAGCCACCGAGCGGCTACGGCGTATTCCTGCTGGGTCATGACGACGGCACCGTCGACGTCTTCACGTCGGGGCGTCGCATGCGGGTGGCCGTCTCGCCGGCGGTGGAGGGCGCGGAGCTGCGCCGCGGGCAGAGCGTGCGACTCAACGAGGCGCTCACCGTCGTGGAGGCCGGCGCGTTCGAGTCCACCGGCGAGGTGTGCGCGCTGCGCGAGGTCCTCGACGGCGGGCAGCGGGCGCTGGTGGTCGGGCATGCCGACGAGGAGCGCGTGGTCTGGCTCGCCGACCCGTTGACGCTCCACCAGGAGGACCCCGAGGGCGTCACCCTCAAGCCGGGCGACTCCCTGTTGGTGGACACCAAGGCCGGTTATGCCTACGAGCGGGTGCCCAAGGCCGAGGTCGAGGACCTCGTGCTGGAGGAGGTGCCCGACGTCGGCTACTCCGACATCGGCGGCCTGAGCAGCCAGATCGAGCAGATCCGCGATGCAGTGGAGTTGCCGTTCCTGCATGCCGATCTGTTCCGCACCTACGAGCTGCGCCCGCCGAAGGGTGTGCTGCTCTACGGCCCGCCCGGCTGCGGCAAGACGCTCATCGCGAAGGCCGTGGCGAACTCGCTCGCCAAGAAGGTGGCGTCGGCACGGGGCGACGACGACGAGTCGGCGAAGAGCTACTTCCTCAACATCAAGGGCCCCGAGCTGCTCAACAAGTTCGTCGGCGAGACCGAGCGGCATATCCGGTTGATCTTCCAGCGCGCTCGGGAGAAGGCGTCCGAGGGCACCCCGGTGATCGTGTTCTTCGACGAGATGGACTCGATCTTCCGGACCCGCGGGTCGGGGGTCTCCTCCGACGTCGAGACGACCATCGTGCCGCAGCTGTTGAGTGAGATCGACGGCGTCGAGGGGCTGGAGAACGTCATCGTCATCGGCGCGTCCAACCGCGAGGACATGATCGACCCCGCGATCCTGCGTCCTGGCCGGCTCGACGTGAAGATCAAGATCGAGCGGCCGGACGCCGAGGCGGCCAGGGACGTGTTCTCGAAGTACTTGACGACTACGTTGCCGCTGCACGCCGACGATCTCGCGGAGTTCGGTGGCGAACCGCGGGCCTGCATCGACGCGATGATCCAGGCCACCGTCGAGCGGATGTACGCGGAGAGCGAGGACAACCGGTTCCTCGAAGTCACCTACGCCAACGGTGACAAGGAGGTCCTTTACTTCCGCGACTTCAACTCCGGGGCGATGGTGCAGAACATCGTGGACCGTGCCAAGAAGTCGGCGATCAAGTCGGTGCTCGAGACGGGGCAGCCCGGCCTGCGGATGAGCCACCTGCTCGACGCCATCGTCGACGAGTTCGCCGAGAACGAGGACCTGCCCAACACCACCAACCCCGACGACTGGGCGCGTATCTCGGGCAAGAAGGGTGAGCGGATCGTCTACATCCGCACCCTGGTTACCGGCAAGAACCAGGACTCGGGGCGGGCCATCGACACGGCGACGAACACGGGCCAGTACTTGTGAACCCCCCGGTACGACCCGACGCGTAGCCTGGCGGGGGTGCCTACCCGTCTGCTCGTACTACAACCGTCCGAGCTCGACCCACCCGAGCGGCTCGGTGACTGGCTGGTCGATACCGGCACCGATCTCGACGTGCGGCGGGCCGGCGTCGACGTCCTCCCGGACTCGCCGGAGGGATTCGACGGCGTGGTCTGCCTCGGCGGCGAGATGGGCGCGCACGACGACGCCGAACACCCGTGGCTGGCGCGGCTGCGGCGGCTGCTCGCCGACGCCGTCACCCGACGGGTGCCGGTGCTCGCGGTCTGCCTCGGCGCGCAGCTGCTCGCCGTCGCGACCGGAGGGAACGCTCGTCGCGGCGCGCAGGGTCCGGAGGTCGGCACGCTGCTGGTCGCGCGGCGCGATGCCTCGGGCTCCGACCCGCTGTTCGGCGAGCTGCCGCTCACCCCGGACGTGATCCAGTTCCATCACGACGAGATCCACGAGCTGCCGCCGGGGGCACTGCTGCTGGCGGCGTCGCCGCGCTATGTCAATCAGGCGTTCCGCATCGGTCCCAGCGCCTACGGCGTCCAGTTCCACATCGAGACCAGCCCGGCCACGGTGCTGGCGTGGACGCAGCGCGACCCGGAGGCAGCGGCTACCGCGCCCCCCGGCCAGCTGGAGCCCGAGCACCTCGAGTGGGTGCACGCCGAGATGGCCGAGGTCTGGCGCCCGCTCGCGCACCGGTTCGTCGGGATGGCCGCGGGCGAGCTGGCCCCGGGGGAGCGCACGTCGCTCCCGCTGCTCGGGCATTAACGTCTGCAGACCGTGGTGGGCAACGGTCGACGGGTGAGCGCATCGCCGGCACGACTCGGCCTCACCGACCCGGCCGCCGCCGGCGTGCTGGCGCGGCTCGGATGGCAGCACGACGGCGCGTCGCGGGAGGACGCCGCCGACGCGCTCTGGGCACTGTCCCGCAGCCCCGACCCGGACCTCGCGTTGCGGACCCTGGCCAGGCTCGCCGATGCGCTCGGCAAGGGGTGGCCGGAGCTGGACCGCGCGCTGTGCACCGAGGTCGGGCTGCGCGGGCGGCTGCTCGGCGTGCTCGGCTCCTCGACCGCACTGGGCGACCATCTCATCGCCGACCCGCTGCGGTGGCGCCTGCTGGCCGGACCCGGTCCGGAGACCGGGGCCACGAGCTGGGCCGTGCGGGTGCGCCAGGCGCTGCGCACCGCCGTGGGGGCCGACCCCGACGCGCCTGCGCCAGGGTGTCGCCACGGCGCCCGCTCGTCGTCGACCGGCATCAAGGCGCAGCGGGCGTTGCGCGCCGCCTACCGCGACCTGCTGCTCTACCTCGCCGCGGTCGATCTTGCGGCGATCGTGGAACCTGAGCTGCCCGTGCTCGCCTTCGAGCAGGTCGGCGCCGCGCTGACCGAACTCGCTGCGGCGGCGCTGGACGCCGCCCTCGCGGTGGCCGTCACCGAGGTCGGCGCCGAGACGCGGCTCGCCGTGATCGGCATGGGCAAGTGCGGCGGCTCGGAACTCAACTACGTCTCCGACGTCGACGTCATCTTCGTGGCCGATCCGGAGGACGACCTGGCGACGGCCACCAAGCTCGCGTCGGCGATGATGCGGACGGCCGGTGCGGCGTGCTTCGAGGTGGACGCCGCGCTGCGTCCCGAGGGCAAGTCCGGCGCACTGGTGCGCACGCTGGACGGCCACCTGTCCTATTACCGCCGCTGGGCCAGGACGTGGGAGTTCCAGGCGCTGCTCAAGGCGCGTCCGGTGGCCGGTGACCCCGAACTCGGTGCCCGCTACGCCGAGGCGGTCGCCCCGCTGGTGTGGACCGCCGCCGACCGGGAGGACTTCGTACCCGAGGTGCAGCGGATGCGCCGCCGGGTGGCCGAGCACGTGCCAGCCGATCTCGTGGACCGCGAGCTCAAGCTCGGTCACGGCAGCCTGCGCGACGTGGAGTTCGCGGTTCAGCTGCTGCAGCTGGTGCACGGCCGCGCCGACGAGGGGATCCGGGACAGGTCCACGGTGGACGCGCTGGCTGCACTGGGCGCCGGCGGGTACGTCGGGCGTGACGACGCGGCCAACCTCGCCGCGTCCTACCGCTTCCTGCGGTTGCTCGAGCACCGGCTGCAGCTGCAGAAGCTGCGTCGCACGCACCTGTTCCCCGCCGACGACGACACGGCGGGACTGCGATGGCTGGCCCGGGCCGCCGGGGTGCGGCCGGACGGGCGCAAGGACGCGGTGGGCGTGCTGCGCACCGAGTACACCCGCCAGTCGCACCGGGTGCGCAGGCTGCACCAGAAGCTGTTCTACCGGCCGCTGCTCGAATCGGTGGTGCGGGTACCCACCGAGGTCTACCGGCTGAGCCCGGCGTCGGCGCAGGCGCGGCTCGCCGCGCTGGGCTACGCGTCCCCGAAGGGCGCGTTGGAGCACCTGCGGGCCCTGACCGACGGGGTGTCCCGCCGTGCCGCCATCCAGACCGCGCTGCTGCCCGTCCTGCTCGACTTCCTCGGCGAGACCCCGGACCCGGACGGCGGCCTGGCCGCGTACCGCCGGGTGTCCGAGACGCTCGCGGAGACCCCTTGGTACCTGCGGCTGCTCCGCGACGAGGGCGCGGTCGCGCAGCGGCTGATGACGCTGCTCGGCACCTCGAGGATGGTGCCCGCCCTGCTGGTGCATGCGCCGGAGGTGCTCCGGTTGCTGGCCGACCCGGCCGACCTCGCGGGCAGGGAGCCGAACGACGTCGCCGCGTCGCTACGCTCGGCGGTAGCCAGGCACGGCGACCCCGCCGGCGCCGCCACCGCGGCCCGCACACTGCGCCGCCACGAGCTGCTCCGGGTCGCCTGCGCCGATCTGCTGGGGCTGCTCGACGTCGATGCCGTCTGCATGGCGCTGTCGTCGGTGTGGACCGCCGTGCTGCAGGCCACGCTGGACGCCGCGCGCCGTGCCGAGGCCACCTGCCGGGGTGACGAGCCGGCGGCGATCGCCGTGATCGGGATGGGCAGGCTCGGTGGGGCCGAGCTGGGCTACGGCTCCGACGCCGACGTGATGTTCGTCTGCGAGCCGGCGGCCGGTGCGGATGAGACCGACGCCGTGGGATTCGCCACCGCAGTCGCCGAGTCCGTGCGCAAGCTGCTCGGCTCGCCGAGCCAGGACCCGCCGCTCACGGTCGACACCGGGCTGCGTCCGGAGGGCCGGTCCGGCCCGCTGGTCCGCACCCTGGCTTCCTACCAGGCCTACTACGCGCAGTGGGGCCAGGCATGGGAGGCCCAGGCGCTGCTGCGGGCCCGCCCGGTGGCCGGGGACGCCGGGCTGGGGGAGCGGTTCATCGAGGCGGTCGACCCGGTGCGCTACCCCGAGGGTGGGCTGGACGCTGACAAGGTCACCGAGATCCGGCGGATCAAGGCCAGGGTGGACGCCGAGCGGCTGCCCCGCGGTGCCGACCCCGCCACCCATACCAAGCTCGGCCGGGGGGGCCTGGCCGACGTGGAGTGGACCGTGCAGCTGCTGCAGCTGCGCCACGCCCACGAGGTCCCCGGGCTGCGCACCACCGCCACCGCTGCGGCGCTGCGTGCCGCCGCCGACGCAGGCTTGCTCGAGCGGGCCGACGCCAACGCGCTGGACGCCGCGTGGCGGCTTGCGACCCGGATGCGCAACGCGCTCACCCTGGTCCGCGGCAAACTCACAGACCAGATCCCCAGCTCGGGCCGCGAGCTCGCTGCGGTCGCCAGGGTGCTCGGTATGCCCGCCGACGGTGACCCCGGGGAGGCGGTGGACGACTACCGCCGCACCGCCCGCCGCGCCAGGGCCGTCGTGGAGCGTGCCTTCGGGTCGTGAACGATTTCGGTAGCCAGGGCTACCG
>JBOHGT010000228.1:0-2551 GCA_050700385.1 Pseudonocardiaceae bacterium
GGGCGGCGGCCGGTGCTGCCGGTGGGTCGGGCGGCGCGGCGGGTCGCGGCGGCATGGCCCCGACGGCTCCGATGGCCGGGGGCGCGGGCCGTGGTCGGGGCGGCGAGGACACCGAGCACCAACGGGCCGGGTACCTCGTCGAGCGAGACGAGAACGCGATCATCGGGGAGATCCCGGCGACCGCGCCACCGGTGATCGGCGAGGAGCCGGACGTCTACCAGCGCGGCGAGTAGGCCCGAGGCGGGAGGGGGAGATGGCCGAGCAGGTGCACCTGCCGATGCTGGTGGCCGACGCGGTCCGTGACCGGCTGCAGGTCACCCTCCCCCCGGGACTACCCATCACGTTCCACGGCCGTGACGAGGAAGAGCGGCGGATGCTGCTCGCCCAAGGCTGGGAGCATGCCCGTGCGATCGGTGTCGTCGGACCACGCGGCCGCATCGCCGATCTGGTCGAGGACTCCTTCCGGCTGCTCGACGCCCCCGAGGTCGTCGCCGAGATCGTGGTCGGCGACCTGACCACCGGCACGGACCGCACCAGCATCGCCGCGCTCAGCCGGACGAACTCGGTGCTCGCCTACCTCACCGACGAGGGTATATGGGTCGGGCAGATCGGACGGGGCGACGCCGCGCGGGCACTGCATTCCACACTGCCCGACACCCCGCCGGGACCCGGCCCGCGGTCGGCATCCGTTCCCGCTACCGTCCTGGCCCGGGCGGGAGCCGCGAACCATGCCACATCCTCGGCCCTCGCTGCGGCGTTGAGCCGCGGCGGCGTCGCCGCGGTCGATGCCCGGATGTTCGCCGACGTGTTCAGCCGGCAGCGGCTGCGTGCCGCGGTGGCCGGCGCCAGCTCCTACCGCCCCGGCAGCCGCCAGCCCCGACCGGTCCCGCTGAACGTCGACCTGCTCGATACCGACGCCGGCCGCTATCTCACCCAAGCCCGGAGTGGTCACGTGCTGCTCGCCCGCGGCCAGCGTGAGCTGATCATCGAGCGGGTCGACGAGCTGGTCCGGATGGCCTACGAGCAGCGCCGGTGAGACCACTGGTGTCGCACCGGTGATCCGGTGGGGGTGGTCGGCGATTAAGCTGGTCTCCCGTGCCTGCCTCGCCCCTGTCGCTGCGAAACAGCGCGCCATCGCTGACCGCGGCGCAGCAGAATGCCGTCGTGGAGCTGCTGCGCATCGCCCCGGTGGCCGACGAGCTTGCCGCCCGTTTCGTCGCGGCCGGCCGCGAGCTGTACCTGGTCGGCGGCAGCGTGCGCGATGCCCTGCTCGGCCGGCTGGGCACCGACCTGGACTTCGCCACCGACGCCCGGCCGGAGCAGACCCAGGCGATCCTCGCTGGATGGGCCGAGGCGGTGTGGGACACCGGCATCGCCTACGGCACCGTCGGGGCCACCAAGGCCGGCACGCACTGCGAGATCACCACCTTCCGCGCCGACGCCTACGACCGCGTGTCGCGCCACCCCGAGGTCGTCTACGGCGACACCCTCGAGGGTGACCTGGTGCGCCGGGATTTCACGATCAATGCGATGGCCGTGGAGCTCCCGTCGCGGAGGTTCGTCGACCCGCACGGCGGGATGGAGGCACTGGCCCGTCGCGAGCTGGACACCCCCGCCACCCCCGAGGAGTCCTTCGCCGACGATCCGCTGCGGATGCTGCGCGCCGCCCGCTTCGTCTCCCAGCTGGGCTTGTCCCTGGCTCCCCGCGTGCAGCGGGCGATGACGGACATGGCGGCCGAGATCGACCGGATCACCGCCGAGCGGGTGCAGGCCGAGCTGTCCAAGCTCGTCACCGGCGCGCACCCCCGGCGGGGGGTGGAGCTGCTGGTCGACACCGGTCTCGCGGATCACGTCCTGCCCGAGGTGCCCGCGATGCGGCTGGAGATCGACGAGCACCACCAGCACAAGGACGTCTACGCGCACTCGCTCACCGTGCTCGACCAGGCCGTCGAGCTGGAGGACGGTGAGCCCGACGTCGTGTTGCGGCTCGCGGCGCTGCTGCACGACATCGGCAAGCCGGACACCCGGCGGAACGAGCCCGGCGGCGTGAGCTTCCACCACCACGAGGTGGTCGGGGCGAAGATGACCCGCAAGCGGCTGCGCGCGCTGCGCTACCCGCGCGACGTCGTCGAGGACGTCGCGCAGCTGGTGTTCCTGCACCTGCGCTTCCACGGCTACGGCAGCGGTGAGTGGACCGACTCGGCGGTGCGCCGCTACGTCACCGACGCCGGCGCCCTGCTGCCCCGGCTGCACAAGCTGGTCCGCGCCGACTGCACCACCCGCAACCGCCGCAAGGCCGCTGCGCTGCAGCGCAGCTATGATGACCTCGAGGCCCGGATCGCCCGCATCGCCGAGGATGAGGACCTCGCACGGGTCCGTCCCGATCTGGACGGCAACGCCATCATGGAGTTGCTGCAGATCCCGCCCGGCCCGGACGTCGGCCGCGCCTGGCGGCATCTCAAGGAGCTGCGGCTCGACCGCGGCCCGCTGTCCCGCGAGGAGGCCGAGGCCGAGCTGCGCCGCTGGGCCGCCGACAACCTGCCCTGATCGC
>JBOHGT010000229.1:0-4028 GCA_050700385.1 Pseudonocardiaceae bacterium
ACGAGGGGGCGTGCCCGGTGCTGCTCGGCCACAGTTCCCAATACGAAAAGTTCTTGAACGTCTTCAGCTCGTCGGGCCAGCGCTTGTTCCATTCCTCGGCAGCCTGCCGCTGGCTCCAGCCGTGGGCGTACCGGAAGGCCACCCGCGCATTGACGCGGTAGCGTTGCCGGAGAACTTCGGCTACTTCCACCCATGACTTGCCCGCTGCTCGCAGCGCGCACCGGAGTTGGTTGCGCTCCTGCTTCTGACTGCGGAGCTGAGTCATGGCACTTCCTTGAAAGTCATGCAGCCTCATCGTGTAGGCAACTCGGGTGGGTAGTCGGGGTGAGTGTCGTAGAACTCGGCGAGGTGGCGGACGACGGCGTCGTAGACGGTGAGCATGGCGCGTCACGCGCCTCGGCGAGATGGGCATCCGAGGTTGCGGCGTCGTGCTTGCGGGCGGCGATGATCGCGCTACGCAGGTGCATCGCTCCCCGCGCCGACAGCGCCTCGGGACTGGTCGGTTGGTCTGTGATGGACTCCTGCGCGCGGGCCACGATGCGCCCTGCGGTGTCATAGGCGCCCCCGGTACAGCAGGGGCAGCGCCCGCTCCTGGTCACACAGCGCCGCCAGCAGCGGGTCACCGCAGCACCGAGCCGCCTCGGCCGCCCGCTCGGCGGCCTGGCTGACCAGCGGCGAGGCCAGCCGGTGCAGGCAGATCACCACGCAGCCATACAGCGTGGCCAGCAGATGATGGGCACGCTCACTGGAAGGGCCAACCTGTGCTTGCGGTGCTCTGCGCAACGTGGACGCGCGTATGGCCGAATCCGTGGGATACTTGTCATTGACGCCATCGTCCGGCGTCGGGACGGTATCAGGTGTGCACGACGTTCTCGTCCCGCTCCTCGCCGGCTACCAGCCGCTCGACGTCGCCGGCCCGCACGAGGTGCTCGCCGTCGCGACCGCGCTGCTCGCTCGCGACGGCGGATCCGGCGGCTACGCCGTCCGGATCGCCGCCGCCGATCCGGGCACTGTCGCCGCAGACAGCGGACTGGGCCTGGTGGCCACCGAGGCGTTGCCGGAACGCGGCCCGATCGGGACCCTGCTCGTTCCCGGCGGGATGGGCGTGCGCCGCGCAGGCCGCAACGCGCCTGAGTTCGTCGACTGGCTGCGCCGCGCCGCCCCGCGCGCCGAGCGGGTCGTGTCGGTATGCACCGGGGCGTTCCCGCTGGCGGCCGCTGGGCTGCTCGACGGGCTCGCCGCGACCACGCACTGGCGGTGGGCCGGATCCTTGGCCCGCGAGCACCCGATGGTGGAGGTGCACGCCGACGCGATCTACCTGCGGCAGGGCCGGGTGTGGACCTCCGGCGGGGTGACGGCCGGGATCGATGTCGCGCTCGCCCTCGTCGAGGCCGACCACGACCCCGAACTCGCCCAGCAGGTCGCGCGTGAGCTGCTCGTGTTCGTCCGCCGGCCCGGCGGGCAAAGCCAGTTCGCCGCGCCGGCGTGGGCGCCCCCGGCACGGCGTCCGTCGGTTCGGGCCGCCCAAGACCTCATCCATGCCGACCCGAGCGCCGATCTCCGCGTCCCCGAGCTCGCCCACCGAGTCGGGATGAGCGTCCGTCACTTCACGCGCGAGTTCACCCGCGCACTGGGCCAGTCGCCCGCGGAGTACGTCGAGCAGGTGCGGGTCGACGCGGCCCGCCGCCTGCTGGAGACCGAACCCGTCCTGGTCACCGTGGCCGCCACCCGCTGCGGCTTCGGCTCGGCCGAGACGATGCGCCGCGCGTTCCTGCGCCGCCTCGGCGTGCCGCCCGACCACTACCGGCGCCACTTCGCCACCGACGCCTGACACGCCGACTCGACCCGAATCCCCAGGAGGACACCGTGACCACCGTCCGCGACCACCGACCGACCTGGCGCAGTGTCGTGACGAACCGGGCGTTCGTCGTCCACTACCTACAGATGCTCGCCGCGATGATCGCCGGAATGGTCGTGCTCGGGCCGCTGTCGATGCTGCTCGGCGACGGCACCAGGACCGAGGTGCAGGCGCTGCTGATGGCCACCTGGATGACCGCCGGGATGGCGGCCTGGATGACGTGGCGGCGCCATCCCTGGCCGGGGATCGTCGAGATGGGCCTGGCGATGTACCTCGCCTTCGTGGTGCTGTTCCCCCTGCACTGGCTCGGGCAGCTCTCGGCGGACGGGCTGATCCTCGTCGGCCACGTCCTCATGCTCCCGGCCATGGTGATCGCGATGCTGCGAGGAGCACCTCGCCACGCACTGAGATCCACCTCCGCACCGTTGACGAGCCACGCCCACGGAGATCCCCATGCCGCACGAGCTGTCCGACGCCGCATCACCGTCCGCGACCGCGCCCACGGGCGGCACCGGTAGGCCCCTTCCTGGTCCAAATCGCGGAAATGATCTCTTTCGGCACCTCGCGCTGATAGGCATGACCGTCACCCCCGACCTGAGCCGCTCCCTCGTCGCGGCGGGCTGGTACGCCCACAGGGTTTGTGACATCGCCCACCTGCGCGCTGACGCCGTCGTCTCACGCTCGTTCGCGAACCGCCGGGGGCATCCAACCATTCGAGAAGTACGGGAGGCGCCATGAACGTCACCGACAATTCCACCACTGGCCCGACCGACAGCCAGCGCCCGCGGACCCCTACGTGGCTCGCCCACCGCTGGCCCACTGCGGCCGGCATCATCTTCGCTGCATTCGTCGCCTTCGGTCCGCCGACCACACCGACGTCGCGCCGGTCGTCACCGCATCCGGTTTCGTCTACCTCGGAGCTGCGGCACTCCAGCGGCGTACGGCGGCATGGCCGATGTTCTTCGTCAGCTTCGTAGTGATCACGATCGGCTTCAGCATTCCCGGCTTCGCCCCGTCGTGGTCGTCGTGGTGGATGCTCGGCATTGCCGCAGTCCTGGTGGCGTATGGCCTGGCCCGAGGCGCGCGGCGCCCGCCGTGGGGTGTACCGCTGCAGGCCGGGGTGATGGTCGTGCTCGCCGCTGCCGCGATCACCGCCGTCAACTTCGACGCGGTGTGGGCGGGGCTGCTGGTATGTGCTGGCCTGCTCGTGCACGCAGCCTGGGACGTCTACCACCACCGCGTCGAGCGGGGCGTCGCGCGCTCGATGGCCGAGTTCTGCGCGGTGCTGGACACCGTCCTCGCGTTCGTGGTCCTCGGGGTGACGCTCACCCGATGAACCGGGCAGCGGGTGGGGTCCTGGGCCAAGCTGCGGCGTCAGGTGTTCCTGGGAATGACAGCCTGAACTGGCCCCGGTTGGGCCGGAGTGATGGCCTGGTTTGGCCCCCAACTCCTACGCAGCGGCCACGATGCGCCCTGCGGTGTCATAGGCGCCCCGGTACAGCAGGGGCAGCGCCCGCTCCTGGTCACACAGCGCCGCGAGCATCGGGTCACCGCAGCACCGGGCAGCCTCGGCGGCCTGGCTGACCAGCGGCGAGGCCAGCCGGTGCAGGCAGGCAGATCACCACGCAGCCATACAGGGTGGCCAGCAGATGATGGGTCCGCTCGCTGGCTGCGCCCGCCGGCGCCAGGACGGCGGCGGTGTGCACCTCGGCCAACAAGGACGGCATCAGTGCCGAGGACTCGTGGTAGCGGCTGCGCCGCTGCAACCTGGCAATCTCGTCAACCCGCCGGGGATGCCGGCACGCTGCCCTGTTCCACCTTGCGCAGCAGCGACAGCGACACGTGCGCCCGCTGGGCAAGCTGGGCCTGGGTGAGACCGTTGAGCTTGCGCCGCTCGGCGACACGGCCGCCGATGCCAACCGGCTGTTCAGAAGACACGCCCACCGCCTGCTCGCCGCCGCGCCGCCCATCCCCGAGGAGTCGGCCACCTACCAGCTCAACCTGGGGCACACGGTGCCCATGCTCATCCTCAGCCGTTTCCAACGGATGGGTCACCAGGTCGTGTTCATCGTCGGGGACATGACCGCGAAGATCGGCGACCCGTCCGGCCGCTCTGACGATCGTCCGGCGCTGACCGACGAGGACATCGCCCGCAACCTCACCACCTACC
>JBOHGT010000230.1:0-3930 GCA_050700385.1 Pseudonocardiaceae bacterium
ATCTTCTGCTGCAGCACCATCGCGTTGCGCTCGACCGCCTGCTTGGCCTGCGCGGCGGCGTGCAGGGACTGATCGTGCAGGGTCTTGAGGTCCTCGACGGACTGCTCGGCGGTCACCAGCTGGGTGGCGAAGGACTCCGCGGTGTGCTCGTACTGCTGGGCCTTGGCCGCGTCACCCTTGCTCCGCGCATCGTCGGCCAGCACCAGCGCCTGCCGTGCCGAGGACTGCAGCCGCTCGATCTCCCCGAGCTGGCGGTTCAGCTTCATCTCCAGCTGGCGTTGGTTGCCGATGACCGCAGCCGCCTGCTGCGAGAGCGCCTGATGCTGCCGCTGCGCGTCCTCGATGGCCTGCTGGATCTGTACCTTCGGGTCGGCGTTCTCGTCGATCTTCGCCGAGAACGCCGCCATGAGGTACTTCCAGAACTTCACGAACGGGTTGGCCATCTCCTCCGCCTGTCTCTTCGTACGACCCGACCCCTGCTGCAGCGCAGGCACCCCCGTGGGAGCCGTGTGCTCCCTACCCATCGTGTCAGGTACGGGACTGCGGTTCCACATCACCCGGGAGATCTCCGGGTGATCTACCCAAGGGTCCGCCGGGGGCCGGTCCGGTAGCGATGCCCGATACTGCGAGCGGGTCTGGCTCAGGCCGCCGCGCCGACCATGGTCCGGCCCGAGGCACCACCGCCGACCCCGGCGCCGCACGCCGTGGACATCCGGAGGTCGGACAGCGTGTCACCGTTCGCTACCACGAGTCGGCCACCGTCGGGCACAGCGGCTGCCCTGAGGCCATCGGCGGCGGCCTGCGAGTGGTCGGCGACGAGCTCGTCGGGGACCGTGTCGGGCACCGTCGGCAGGAGGCCCGGGCCGACGTCCCCTGCGACCCGGCGGAGCAGCTCGTCCAGCGGCAGCTCGAGCGCCTGGCAGATCGACGCGAGCAGCTCGCTGGACGCCTCCTTGCGGCCACGCTCGACCTCGGACAGGTACCCGAGGCTGACCCGGGCGGCGCGGGACACCTCCCGCAGGGTGCGCTGCTGGGAGGTGCGGGTCCTGCGCAAGCGGTCGCCGATCGCCTCCCGCAGCAACACGGTCATCGCGGCCTCCCGTTCCTCCGCCCGCCCTCGGTGCCGGACGCTGTGCTACCACCGTACCGAGCCGGCCCGACGGAGGTCGGACGGCACACGTCCGCCCTGGGTGAACACGCACGGTAGCGCCAAGCTTCCACACGTCTCAGGACCGATGCTTCGACCCTGCAAGCAGGTCTCAGGGCGAGACGATCGCACGGCGCGCGGTGGCTCGCAGCCGCAACGCCCGCACCACGTAGTCCACCCCGGTCACGACGGTGAGCACCACCGCGACGCCCATCGCGGCCCAGAGCACCGGATCCGCGGCGGCGGGCAGCGGCAGCACGTAGAGCGTGATCGCGACGGCCTGGGCGAAGGTCTTGGCCTTCCCGCCCCGGCTGGCCGGAATCACACCGTGACGCAGCACCCAGAACCGCAGGCCGGTGACGCCCAGCTCGCGGACCGCGATCAGCACGGTGACCCACCACGGCAGCTCGCCCAGCACGCTGAGTCCGACCAGCGCGGCGCCGATGAGCGCCTTGTCCGCGATCGGATCGGCGATCTTGCCGAAGTCGGTGACCTGGCCACGGCGGCGGGCGAGGTCGCCGTCGAACCGGTCGGTGAGCGAGGCGACCGTGAACACCGCGGCCGCGACGAGCCGCCACCCCCGGTCGGTGCCGCCCCCGGCGAGCAGCGCGGTCAGGAACACCGGCACCATCATCAGTCTGGACATGGTCAGCAGGTTGGCGGGGTTCCACCGCCGAACCGTCCCGGTCGGCTCCCCGCCCGCCGGGGGCGTCACGTCGCGCCGCCGGGCGGGGCGAGTACCTCCATCGGCTCGGCGACCAGGTCCACGCCCTCGGCCGCGACGACCCGGCAGCGCACCAGGTCGCCGACCACGACGGCGTCGGCGCCCGGCCCCCGCAACACGCACTCGCCGTCCACCTCGGGTGCCTGGTGATCGGCCCTGCCCACGGCCTCCGCCCCGGCAGCGACGCCGGCCTCGACCAGCACGTCCACCACCTCACCGACCCGCTCCTCGGCGCGCTGCGCGGTGAGCTGCTCGACCAGCGCCGTGACGCGGGCTACCCGCTCGGCGACCGTGTCCTCGTCGTGCCCATCAGGCAGGCGGGCGGCCTCGGTGCCCTCCTCCTCGGAGAAGCCGAACACCCCGACCGCATCGAGCCGTGCCTCGGTGAGGAACCGCTCCAACTCGGCCAGGTCGGCCCCGGTCTCGCCGGGGAACCCGACGATGACGTTGCTGCGGGCCCCGGCGCGGGGCGCATACGATCGGATCGTCGCCAGGAGCGCGAGGAAGGACTCGCGGGATCCGAACCGGCGCATCCGTCTCAGCACCGGCTCGCTGGCGTGTTGAAAGGACAGGTCGAAATAGCCTGCGATCCCGGGGGTGGTCGCGATCGTCCGCAGCAGCGACGGGCGGGTCTCCGCGGGCTGCAGGTAGGACACCCGGGTACGCACGATCCCCGGTACCGCGGCGAGCCGGGCGAGCAGCTCCTCCAGCGCACCGGGACGGCCAAGGTCCTTGCCGTAGGAGGTGGTGTTCTCGCTGACCAGCACCAACTCCCGCACCCCTGCCTCGGCCAGCCATGCCGCCTCGGCGATCACCTCGTCGGCCGGGCGGGAGACGAAGGCACCCCGGAACGACGGGATCGCGCAGAACGCGCACCGCCGGTCGCACCCGGAGGCGATCTTCAGCGGTGCCACCGGGGAGTCGTCCAGCCGGCGCCGCGGGCTCGAGTCCTTGGCGAAGGGTGGCCCCCAGCCGTGGCCGGGCAGGGCGGGACCCGCGGCGAGCCTGGCCGGCCGCGCCACCGGGGCGATCGGCAGCAGGGTCCGCCGGTCGACCGGCCGGTGTGCGGGCACCGCCTGCCCGTCGAGCACCTCGCGCAGCCGCCCGCCCAGCTCGGGGTAGGCGGCGAAACCCAGCACGGCATCGGCCTCGGGAAGGCTCTCGGCGAGCTCGACCCCGTACCGCTCGGCGAGGCAGCCCACCGCCACCACCTTGGCCCCGGTGTCCGAGGCCGCCAGCAACGTGTCGATCGAGTCCTTCTTCGCCGAAGCGACGAACCCGCACGTGTTCACCAGCACGACATCGGCACTCTCGTCAGCGTCCACGAGCTCGAATCCGTCGGTGGTCAGCCGCCCGGCGAGCTCCTCGGAATCGACCTCGTTGCGCGCGCAGCCGAGGGTGAGCAGCACGACACGGGGCGAGGCGGGCGGGGTGGGCACGGCTGTCAGGGTATCCGGCGGACCGCTCGATACCCTGCGCCCGTGCCGTCCGGTTCCCCCACTCCCCCGTTCTGCGTGCGCCGGGCGAGGATCTCCGATGTTCGCGCGATCAAGACCCTTGTCGACCACTACACCGGGGAGGTGCTGCTGGCCAAGCAGCTCGTCACGCTCTACGAGGACGTCCAGGAGTTCTGGGTGGCCACCGATCCCGAGGGCGTCGTGGTGGGTTGCGGCGCGCTGCACGTGCTGTGGGAGGACCTCGCCGAGATCCGCACCCTCGCGGTCGCCCCGCCGGCGCGGGGGCAAGGGGTGGGGCACCTGCTGGTCGGCCGGCTCGTGGCGCTGGCACGTGAGCTCGGACTGAGCAGGGTGTTCGTGCTCACCTTCGAGGAGCGGTTCTTCGGCCGGCACGGGTTCGTCGCGATCAACGGCACGCCGGTGACCCCGGACGTCTACGCCGAGATGCGCCGCTCGCACGACGAGGGGGTCGCGGAGTTCCTCGACCTGTCCTACGTCAAGCCCAACACATTGGGCAATACCCGCATGCTGCTCGAGCTCTGAGCCCGGCACGCGCGGGCCGCGATGCGGTGAAGGGCACTTTCACTGCGTCGGACGCAGTG
>JBOHGT010000231.1:0-10614 GCA_050700385.1 Pseudonocardiaceae bacterium
GTCCCACACGGCGTGGTTGAGCAGCCGCTGCATCCTGTCCGGACTGCGATCTCCCGACCGCTGGGCCAGGGACCAGCCGTTCTTGCGGGGGATCTCGCTCAGCAAGCCCTCGACGTACTTGCCCGCCTGTAACCGCGGCTCCCGACGAGAGAACACCCTGGCCGGCCGGCCCAACAACTCATCCCGGTGTGCCCGCGCCACCTCGGCGGCCTCTACCATCACCGACACGCCGTCTCGTATTTTTCTTGATCCACAATCACGAATGATCACGAGGCGGCCGCCCTCACCCCCCACATCCCGGCCCGACACGCCGGGAACGTGACCCACCACACCGGTCCCTACCGCGACTCCACGCCGACCGGCCCGTCGATCACCACACCAAGATCAGGTCACGAAGTGCGGCTGCCGTACTTGGGTTTCGTGCGCTCAGGGCCACATCTCCGGGGATCTTGATCTTTCGTTTGCGCGTGCTACGGACCAGTCGGACGGCGGTGTGCAGGATGCGGTAGTGTAGCATCTGAGCTCGGCGACCATCAGCGGCTTGTGTAAGCAGAGCAGCCGTGTCCAGCACAGCTGGTCACATACGATCATGGCCCGTTACGCATCAAGTCTGGTTGATCCACCCCATGATGGTCGCCTCGACCGCCAGTGCCTTCGACCAAGCGGAACTTTATCTGGCTTACAGTAACATCCTGAAAAGTGCTCCCATCCGGACTCTTCGCCACATTCTTCAGTTCAGGAGTACCTTCCCATTCAAGATACACCACTCGGCAAGATCACCATGAATTCTCAGGCCAGTGACTGCCAGCGAGAAACCCTCCGTCGGCGTAGAGCGTCTGGCCCGTGATGAACGATCCTGCATGCGAGGTGAGCAGTAGCAGAAGGCCGACAAGTTCGTGGGGCTCGCCCGGGCGCCGCAGCGGTACGCGGGAGAGGATCCACTCTGAGCGGGCTGGGTCCCGCCAGAGTGGCTCGCTCAGTGAGGTTCGTATGAACCCTGGCGCTAGGCAGTTGACGCGTATGCCGTGTGGCGCCCACTCAATAGCCTGCACTCGGGTCAACTGGGCCAACCCCGCCTTGGCTGCTCCGTACACTGATACCCCAGCTAGCCCCTGCGCGCTGTTGATCGATCCAACATGGACTATTGAGCCACCGTGCCCGATCATGTGCCGGGCTGCCGCGCGCGACAGGAAATAGGGTGCACGCAGGTTGACCGCCATGATCTCGTCGTATTCCTTGGGAGCAACGTCTAGCGCCGGTGTGCGGCAGTTGGTCGCCGCGCAGTTGACAAGCACGTCGAGGTGGTCGTAAGCTTTAACGGTTCGGGTGACCAACGCCTCGGTCGTGGCCTCGTCCGCAAGGTCCGCGACATATGTGCCGCATTTGCCCCCGGCACCAGCGAGCGCCTTTGCGACCAGTTCCAGCCCGTCGGGGTCGGCGTCGGACAGCATTATGGTCGCACCGGCGGATGCAAGACCGGCAGCGAGCCATCGACCGATGCCACCGGCCGCGCCGGTGACCAACGCAACTTGGTCGGTGAGATCAAAGAGGTGTGCTGGTCGGCCGAACTCGTCGAGCCAGTCCACTAAGCCCTGCAACTCCATACCTCGCTTCTACGTCAACCCCCTAGCGCCCAAGGGGAGCTAGCTGGATCGGCCCGGCGAAGCCGGTATGATCGAGTCAAAAGTTTCATGCGGCTAGCGCGGATCTTTGCCCGTCCGTCGATGAGGGGTGGCGGCGGCCGGTGGACGGCGTTGGTGTGACACTACGCGGCATGGTCGCCGTCGGTACGGGGAGCGTCGGGGTGCCACACCAGGCGGACCTTTGCGCGGCGTGAGAACGCCCGGTGGGCACGCTCGGCAGACGGAAAGGTGCCGAGCAGGCCTCGGTCGACACTGACG
Source organism: Pseudonocardiaceae bacterium (assembly GCA_050700385.1). Lineage (GTDB taxonomy): Bacteria > Actinomycetota > Actinomycetes > Mycobacteriales > Pseudonocardiaceae > WHSY01. The sequence continues at coordinate 1,902 of JBOHGT010000231.1, forward strand.
ACCTCGGCGTGGTCGTCGAAGGCCATCCCCCAGGCGCGGACCCACCCGTCGGCCCGGTCGCCGTACTCCTCGACCAGTGCGAACAGCCGTGGCGCACCATCGGCGACCAGCGCGGCCACCTCTTGCGCGAACTCCTCCTCGCTGCACAGCGGTGCCAGCTCGGCGACGTGCTGGGTGTCATCCTGCATGGTCATGGTGGATCCCTCCCGACTGGTGGCGGTGCCAGGCGTCGATGCAGCTAATCGGCGTGGCTGCGTCGCTGCGTCCTGACGGTGCCCTATGATTGGACCGCGCTCAGCATCTACTGGGTCACTCATGTTCGCAATGGGTGGTCCAGTTGTTCCCTCGAACGGTGGACTGGCGATGCCGATCTGCTGGCCTGGCCGGGACACCGCCGGCGCAGGCACGAACAGGCGGGAGGTCTGTCTTGGAACCCGGTGTCAGCCCGACACTGCGCGTCTGGCAGCTGGCGGAGTCGTTGCGGGGTTACCGCGAGCGGGCCGAGCTGACGATCGAGGAGGCGGCCGGGCGGCTCAAGCCCCGGTCGCCGCGGTGGTCGCGCTCGAAGGTGCAGCGCATCGAGACCCGGTCCTACGCTCCGCAGCCGGCCGAGGTCGAGCACCTGGCCGCGGTCTACGACGTGCCGGCGGACGAGGCCGCTGCCCTGGTACGGATGGCCCGCGAGGCCAGACAGAAGGGCTGGTGGCAGACCAGCCCGATCCCGAAGCCCCACCAGACCCTGGTCGGGCTGGAGCAGGCGGCGACCACGGTGCGCCAGTTTGAGCTGGCCTTGGTGCCCGGACTGCTGCAGACCTCGGACTACGCCCGGGCGCTGATGGCCGCCATCGAGCCCGCCACACCGCCCGAGGTGCTGGAGAACCTGGTCGCGGCGCGGATGATCCGCCAGCAGGTCCTCACCCGGCCCGATCCGCTGGAGTTCCAGGTGATCCTCAGCGAGGCGCTGCTGCGTTGGCCGGTCGGCGGCCGGCGGGTGTGGCGCGGCCAGATGGAGCGGCTGGTGGAGACCACCGGCGAGCCCAACTTGACCGTCCAGGTGCTGCCGTTCGCGGCCGGGCCGCATCCCGGGATGGAAGGCGCGTTCACCATCCTGACGCTGCCGGAGCTGGCCTCCGACGTGGGCTACGTGGAGGGGCAGACGGGCTCGATCTACCTGGAGAGCCAGGACGACGTGCGGCGCTGCACCATGCGGTTTGCCGTGCTGAGCTCGCTGGCCCTGTCACCGACGGACTCCGTCGAGCTGATCTCCACTATCCTTGCGGAGTACCAGTGACCCAGGAGAGGAGGCGCGGGATGACCCGGACGGACCTGTCCCGCGCAGCATGGCGGACGAGCAGCTATACCGGCGGAAACAACGGCGGTGGGCAGTGCGTCGAGGTCGCGGCGCTGGATGACGGCCGGATCGCGGTGCGCAACAGCAAGCGCCCCGACGAGGCCGTGGTGTTCTTCACCCGGGCCGAGATGGCCGCATGGATCAAGGGCGTCAAGAACGACGAGTTCGACGACCTGACCTGAGCCCTGATCGGCAAGGGCTACCCGCCGCCTGGTGGCCGGGCGACTCCGCCGGGCCACCACTCACGTGGGGTGGTTGGCGCGGACGTCGGTGGCCGGTTCCTGGGTGTCTCGTTGGCGCACCTCGGTCCATTTGGCGTGTTCCTGGGAGACCAGACCTTCGAGGCGTTCGGCGAGGACCCGGCGGCGGTCGTCGGCGCTGTAGGGACCGGCGGCCGCGAGATAGAGGAACTTCTCGTGTTTGAGTGCCTCGGCGGTGCTCCGGTAGAGGATCCAGTTCGTCTGCCACTGGTAGAGCTGCTGGGCGCCTTCGGCAACGACGACGACGGCGGCGAGCGTGGCGGTGACAGCGGCCGGGGCCTGGAGCGCAGCGACGACGGGGACCGTGGCGCCGACGACGAGCTGGGCGAGCTTGGTCCGCTTGTACGCCTGCTGGGCGGCGACGCTCTTGCGGTCGTACCAGCCGAGCTGGTCCTCGAGCCGGTCCCATGTCGGATCGGCGCCGTCGCCCTCGGTGGACCCCCGCGGCTGGTCGACCATGCCATCTCCCTTCGCCCACGTGGCCCGATCAGGGCGGTCAGTCCGCGTCGACGCCCTCCAGGGCGTCGCGGATCGGTACGAGCTTCGCGGCGGCCTCGGTGACCTCGTCGTCCGGGTCGGAGCCCGCGACGAGTCCGCAGCCTGCGAACAGCCGCGCAGCGCGGCCCTCCACCTGCGCGCAGCGCAGCGCGATCCCCAGCTCGCCGTCCCCGTCGGCGCCCACCCAGCCGACCGGACCCGCGTAACGGCCGCGGTCCATCGCCTCGAGCTCGCCGATCACCCGGACCGCCGCGGTCGTGGGTGTGCCGCCGACAGCTGCCGTGGGGTGCACCGCGCCGGCTAGGTCGAGCAACGGGGTGGCCCGCGCGTCGAGCCTGCCGCGGACCTCGCTGGCCAGGTGCAGTACGTTGCGCAGCGCCAGCACGGCGGGCTCGTCGGCCACCGTGAGCTCCGAGCAGAACGGTCGCAGCGTGTGCGCCAGCGATTCCACAGCGTAGCGGTGCTCGGCGCGGTCCTTCGCGGAGGCGAGCAGCTCGACGGCCAGCGCCCCCGAGTCGGCACCGGCGTGCGGCCAGGTCGTGCCAGCGAGCACCTGCGAGCTGACCTCGTCGCCGCGGCGGCGCAGCAGCAGCTCGGGCGTCGCGCCCACCAGGCCGTCGACCGCGAAGGTCCAGCACGACGGGTAGCGAGCGGCCAGCCCGTGCAGCAGGAACCGCGGATCGAGCGGCTCGTCGGCCACCGCGAGCAGGTCGTGGGCGAGGACGACCTTGTCCAGCTCGCCGTTCCGCATCCGCCCGACGGCCCGGCGCACGGCGTCGTGCCACGAGGTGATGGGCAGCCTGCCCTCGGAGTAGCGCAGCCCGCGCGGGCGGCGGACCGCCGTCACGGGTTCGGGCCACCCGCCGCCAGCGTCCACTTCGGTGACCCAGCAGACCCCGTCGCGCCGCCCGACCACCACCCTGGGGACGGTGAGCACCGAGTAGCCGGGCGAGTCGCCGAAGGCGAGGCTGGCGAAGGCGACCGGCCCGCTCCCGGGCAGCTCCACCTCGTCGCGCACCACCAGCCGGTCGGCGAAGGAGTCCCACCAGCGCTGCGCGCGGATGAACCGGTCCGGCCCTGCGGTGCAGATCCGGGCGACCTCGCCCCAGCCGACCAGACCCTCACCGTCGCGCACCCACGACAGCACGCCGTGTGGCGACGGCAGCAGGTCCACGAGCTCCCCGGTCTCGCGCAGCGGCCTGCTGCGCACCCGCAGCCGGTCGGTGAGCGGGGCGGTGGTCACCCCGTCAGCGTATTGGGCGGTTTCGGGGTACGTGCCGTGACGGTGCCGATGCCGCCCGCCGCGCTCGATACGCTCCCCGGATGCCGCCGACCTCGCCCGCCATGGCCCGGGTGCGGTGGTACGCCCCGCGGGTCGTCCATGCGCTGGCCGTGCTGGTCACCGGCCTGGTGCTGGTGAGCCTGCTCGGGGCGGCGCGCGACGACGCCGCGATCGAGGCGCGCACCGGCCGGGCCACCGCCGAGGTGCTCTCGGTGTCGATCTCTCACACCCTGGTGCGGTTCACCACCACCGACGGGGAGGTGTGGACCCCCGAGCAGGGCATTGCCTACCCGGCCGGGCTGGCGCCGGGACAGCTGGTGCGGGTCGAGTACTCGGTCGCGGACCCGGACCTGGTGCGGGTCGCCGGTCGCAGCTGGGTGACCGGGCTGCTGCCTGGCGGCGCCACGGTGGTGGTGACGTGGCTGCTCGCGCTGGGGTTCGTCCGGTGGCTGCGCAGACCCCGAAGCGGGTCGCCTCGGGACCGTTCGGACCCGTTCGTCGCCGAGAGGTGACTTCTGGGCGCTCGGCGGCCGATCGACTCATCGGTCGACCTGATCACGGGCGATCTTCCCAGATAGGGGCGTTCGGTTGCGGCACGGCCGCCGCCGCGTCCTTCTGTCGCCGAAAATCGACCGCTTGGCGCAGACGGGGCAGTCTATGACCAGCCCAGCCGATCAGATGTTCTGGACAAAAGGTCGATCTCATCCGGTGAGCGGTGTGCAGTGCGGCCGGAGCGGCCATGTGGCCCATCTCACGGTCCGGCGAGATCGCTATCGTGCCTGCATGACAGTCCAGATAGCTCTCCGGTTGGACGATGGGCTGGCCGAGTCGGCGCGCACCGCCGCGGCTGCGACCGGTACCAACCTCTCGGAGTGGATCCGGCGGGCCATCCGCCGGGAGGCTGCTGCCGCGATGGCATTGCGGGCACGGGCTGAGGAGGACGCCCGGCAGGCGTTGTACACACCCGAGCAGGAGGATGTGCTGATGGTGGCTCGGCGGGCCCGCGCCGCCGCTTCGTTCGAGAGCCGGGAATGATCTCACCGCTTCGCTTCGGTCAGGTGTGGGAGTCCCCGGACGAGGCCATCGGCACGATGCGTTACCTCATCGTCTCCTCCGACGCCTACAACGTCGCCTTCGGGGACCGGCGGGCCATCGCCGTCGAGATCGACTCCCGCGCGGTCTTCGAGGGCGTCTACCGCGAGCCGATCACCGACGCCGGAACGGCCTACCTTGACCGGCTCACTTGGGTGGCCCGGCGCCACCTCGTCGATCTCATCGGCCACCTGCACCCGGCCCGCCACGACCACGTCACCCGGGTCATCCGCGACCTGATCGGCAACCTGTGACACCTCCCACCTGTCTTTTGACCTTCGGTTCTCGCTGTCTCCGGCTTACAGACCAGCTCGTCCGCGCCGAGCGGAGTCCGATCTTCATGTCTGTTCGCCGGAGAGTCGACGTTGCGCTGTCGGGGTTGTGTGCGATGGTGTGAACGTGGCTCAAGTGATCTCGCTGCTGCACCGGCCGGTCTACACGTATCCACAGGTGGACCGGCTCCTCGGTCTGACCTCGGGCACGGCCCGTCGCTGGATCAACGGCTATCGGCGCGGTCGCCGGACCTACGAGCCGATCATCCGCCCAGAATCGCGGAACACGCCGTGGGTCACCTGGGGCGAGTACGTCGAAGCCCGGCTGCTCGCCAACTGGCGTGACCTCGACAAGCTACCGATCCCGAAGCTCCGCCGGCTGGCTGAGTATCTCCGCCGTGAGACTGGCGAGAAATTCCCGCTGGCGACCTACTCGACACTGATGCGCCCCGAAGGCAGGACCATGGTGTGGCAGGCACAGCAGTTCGCCGACCTCCCCGAGGACCTTGCGGTGGAGGTGGGTACCGGTCAGATCGTCTGTACACCCGTGGTCGAGCGGCTTGTGGAGGCAGCCGACTTCGGCCCGGACACGACACCAGACGGTCGGCGGATGATCTCCGAACTCACCGCCGATGAGGACTTCCCCCTGATCAAGCTCGATGTCCGTCGTCGCGGCGGGCAGCCGGTGATCCAGGGCCGAAACGTCCGGGCTTCGACGATCGCGGAACTCGTAGCGGCGGGCGAGTCCCGCGAGGACGTCGCTGAGTGGTACGACCTCACAGCGGAGCAGATCGATCAGGCAGTGGGTTACTTCCGCAGCCATCTCCGCATCGCGTAATGGAGCGCGTACCGAGCCTCGATGAGGCGCGGTTCTTCGTCGATGAGGATCTCAGCGAGCTCGGGATCGCGCTCACCCGGCTGCGTCGTGATGTCATTGTTGGGCGCCGTGCTCCGGCGATCGAGGTCGTGCCGAAGGACGACCCTCCGATGGTCAAGAACGCTACCCAGTGGGACTTCATGATGATCCTCGCTCGACACTGGTCGCGCGTGGACGAGTTAGCAGGTCGCAAGGGTCCGGCGTGGCTGGAGCTTCGACGTGACAGATCTCGTGAGCTTCGGTATCTGCCAGGGCAGCCGCCGCGGCTGCCGTCGGGTCGGTGAAGAGGCCCTGCGCTAGATGGCCGCCGACACGGCGGTTCCGGGTGTGGTGGGCGTGGTACTCGTGGATTGTCGGGACGCGCCGACCCGGCGGACACCTCCTGCCGACGGGGCGAGGCCGCTGCCGGTCACGACCGCGCACGGATCGAAAGGCCGCGCAGTGTCCGGTCCGGATCGGGTGGCACCTTGTGGGGAGGAGTTCGACCGGCTCGAACCCAGCACGTCGGACACCACCACCGGAGCGGTTCCACCAACACACCGTGCGGGATCGGCGAACACGCCGTGCGGGTCGGCGAACACACCGTGCGGGTCGGCGAACACGCCGTGCGGGATCGGCGAACACGCCGTGCGGGATCGGCGAACACACCGTGCGGGTGGTCATGGCTGCCGGAGCTGACTGCGTAGGGTGTCGCGGATGCGGGAGGTGGCGGGCGCGATCGGGTGGAACGAGGTGTTCCACCGGAGTTCGGCTAGGCGTCACAGCCGCGCCGTCTCACGGGAGATCACGCCCGACACCGTCGGCAGTATGCGAGTGGCGATCGTCAGCGAGACCTTCCTACCCGTCGTCAACGGGGTGTCGAACTCGGTGTGCCGGGTGCTGGAGCACCTGCAGCAGGCCGGCCACGAGGCGATGGTGATCGCCCCCGGCACCGGCCCCGACACCTACCAGGGCATTCCGGTGGTGCGGGTGCCCGCGCTCGACCTGCCGGTGGTGGACTCGTTGCCGGTCGGTCTGCCCACCCGCAAGGTGCTCACCGCGCTGCAGGGCTTCCGGCCCGACGTCGTCCACCTGGCCTCGCCGATCATCGTCGGGGCCCGCGGGCTGTGGGCCGCCCGCCGGCTCGCGATCCCCACCGTGGCGGTCTTCCAGACCGATGTCGCCGGCTTCGCCAGCTCCTACGGTCTGGGCTTCGCGGCGCGCACGACGTGGCGCTGGACCCGGCGGCTGCACAGCGGTGCCGACCGCACACTGGCACCGTCCAGCGCTGCCGCGCAGGCGCTGGTCGAGCACGGTGTTCCCCGGGTGTACCGCTGGGCCCGAGGCGTGGACACCGGGCGGTTCCGGCCGTCGCGCCGCGACGAGTCGCTGCGTTCCCGGCTGGCCCCCAACGGCGAGCTGCTGGTCGGCTACGTGGGCCGGCTGGCGCCGGAGAAGAAGGTGCTGCGGCTCGCCGCGCTGTGCGACGAGCCGGGCGTGCGGCTGGTCGTGGTCGGTGACGGTCCGGACCGCACCGAACTGGCCCGGCGGCTGCCCGGCGCGGCGTTCCTCGGATTCCTCGGCGGTGACGAGCTCGCCGCGGCCTATGCGAGCCTCGACGTGTTCGTGCACACCGGCCCGTACGAGACGTTCTGCCAAGCCGTGCAGGAGGCACTCGCCTCCGGGGTTCCGGTGCTCGCCCCCGACGCAGGCGGACCACGTGACCTCGTCGCGCCGGGCCGGACCGGGTTCCTACTGCCCGCCCACGACGACGCGGCCTTCGGCGAGGCGCTGCGTGGCCGCGTGCGGACGCTGGCAGCCGACGCCAGGTTGCGGGAGCGCCTCGGCGCGTCGGCTCGCCGCTCGGTGCTGGGCCGCACCTGGCCCGCGGTGTGCGACGAGCTGCTGGGTCACTACGCCGAGGTCACCGGGCGCCCGACCGGCATGCGGTGGGTGGCGTGACCCGGTTGCGGATCGCCCAGCTGGCCAACTTCTACGGCCCGCGCTCCGGCGGGCTGCGCACCGCGCTGCACCACCTCGGCGCCGGCTACGTCGCCCGGGGTCACGAGGTGGTTCTCGTGGTCCCCGGGCGGCGGCGCATCGATGAGATGCTGCCGACCGGGGTGCGGCGCATCACGCTGCCCGCGGCGAAGATCCCCGGCACCGGGGGCTACCGCCTGGTGGACCCGTGGCGGGTGACGGTGCTGCTGGAGGGGCTGCGCCCGGATCGCATCGAGGTCTCCGACCGGCTGACGCTGCGCGGGCTGGGACGGTGGGCGTCCGAGCACGGGGTGCCCAGCGTCGTGATCTCCCACGAGCGGCTCGACCGGCTGCTCGAGCAGTTCCTGCTACCCGCGGTGGCGGCCCGGCGGGTGGCCGACTGGGCCAACGCGAGGATGGCCGCTTCCTACGACACCGTGGTCTGCACCACGGAGTTCGCGCGGGAGGAGTTCGACCGGATCTCCTCGCCCAACGTGCTGCAGGTGCCGCTGGGCGTCGACCTGGCGACCTTCGCCCCTGCGCGCCGGGACGATGGGCTGCGTGCCGACCTCGCCCGCGGCGCCGACGCGCTGCTGGTGCACTGCGGTCGGCTGTCGGTGGAGAAGCACGTGGAGCGATCGATAGACACGATGGCTGCACTCGCCGACACGGGCACACGGGCACGGCTGATCGTGGCGGGCGACGGTCCGCGTCGGGAGGCCCTGCAGCGGCGGGCCGCGGGCCTGCCGGTGACCTTCCTCGGTTTTGTCGACGGCCGGCGCGACGTCGCGCGGCTGCTCGCCACCTCCGACGTCTCGCTGGCCCCCGGCCCGCACGAGACGTTCGGGCTCGCTGCACTGGAAGCGCTCGCATCGGGCACCCCGGTGGTGGTGTCGCACTCGTCCGCGCTGCGCGAGATCATCCGGCCAGCTTGCGGGGCCGCGGTCGCCGACCACGCGCCCGCGTTCGCCTGCGCGGTCGGCCGGCTGCTCGACGCGCCGGAACCCGCCCGCCGTGCCGCCGCCCGCGCCCGTGCCGAGCAGTACACCTGGCCCGCGGCCGTCGACGGGATGCTCGGCGCGCTCCGCGCGTCGTGAATGATTTCGGTAGCTGTGGCTACCG
>JBOHGT010000232.1:0-1839 GCA_050700385.1 Pseudonocardiaceae bacterium
GCGGTGGGTCACGATCGTGGCGTACTGCACGGCCGCCTTCGCGTCGAAGGGCAGAACGTGCTCCTCGAACGCGGCGAACACGTCGTCTGCTGTGGTTCTCAGCAGTTCCTTGCGGTGGCCATCGGGCAGCCGCTCGATGCCGTAGCGGATCTCGGCGAACGTGATCGACGTCGTGTACAGCTCGCTCGCGCCGCGGGTGCGCACCCAGTCGGTCACTGCCGGAGACGGCGACGGCCTCATGAGTTCTGAGACCACGTTGGTATCAACGATGATCATGAAGCGAGATCGGCCGCGCGCACCGGGGTCGATCGCGGCGGGACTTCCAGCTCCACTCCACCGATGGCACCAAAGCGGTCCAGGATCGTCGTGAACAAGCCTTCCGACCCCTTCGGCTCGCTGACCGCTTCCACGAGGATGGCGCGGATTTCGGATTCCATCGATCGGCCGTGCCGAGCCGCCCTGAGGCGTAGGCGCTGTTTCACTTCCTCGTCCAGGTTCCGGATGCTGACTGCGGCCATGATGATCACCTCCTCGTCATGCTAGCAATGCTAGCACGAGCGGGTTCGATCAGGGATGCCTTACGGATGTCCGCTCGCGCGTAGTCGGGAGCCGTGGATCCGCATCAATGCGGACACCGACCACGACGCTCCTCGGGCCTGCATGTGCCGGCGCCCGCGGCGCCTACGCCCAGCCGCTCGCCCGAGCGGGAGGGGAGCTGGTGACGGCCCGGGTTGCCGTTGGCCGCGCTATCGGCAGTGGCTCTTCGGATTCGCCGGCAGCGGACGGCCTCGTGTTACCCGTGGGCGCGTAGCATCATGAGGCCGTGTCGGAGATCATCCAGTTCGGTATCAACGTCGGCGACACGTCGTCCGGGCAGGACTTCCAGCAGTTGGTGCGTCGCGCCGACGAGCTCGGTTACGACGTGTTCGCTGTTCCCGACCATCTCGGTGGCCTCGCCCCATTTGCCGCGCTGACCGCCGCCGGGATGATCAGCGAACGACTCCGCCTGCGCACGTATGTGCTGAACACGGGATTTTGGAACCCGGCGCTGCTTGCCCGCGAGGTAGCCACGCTCGACTTGCTGTCGCAGGGCCGGGCCGAACTCGGGCTCGGGGCTGGGCACATGAAACGCGAGCACGAGGACGCACGGCTGCCCTGGCTGCCGCTGACCCGGCGGGTGCAGGCCCTCGAGGACATGGTGAGTGAGGTGCGCCGCCGACTTGCGGACGAAGCACATCAGCCACAGCCAGTGCAGCAGCATGTGCCGGTGATGGTCGGTGCGATGTCCGCGCCGGGGCTGTCGGTCGCGGCCCGACACGCCGAGGTCGTCGGCTTCGCCGGGCTCCGCCAGCTCTCGGGCGCCCCAGCGGGCACGTTCACGTTGTACTCCGCAGCTGAGACGGCAGAGCGAGTCAACGAGGTGCGCCGGCAAGCCGGCGGTCGTGCTTACCGGTCCGACGTGCTCCTGCAGGCGGTAATGATCGACCGGAACCCCGAGGACGCTGCTGCGGCGATTGCCGCCCGTCATCCCGGCCTCACCGTCGACCAGCTCCTGGACAGTCCGTTCGTCCTCCTGGCCCAGGATGTCGGCCAGGCCGTGAACGAGCTGCGGCGGCGCCACGAGGTGTACGGCTTCAACAGCGTGACCACCCACCAGCCGAACCTGGAGGCGCTGGGGGAGGTGATCGCCGCTCACCGAGCCGGGCTCAGGTCAGGCTGTCGAACTCGTCGTTCTTGACGCCCTTGATCCAGGCCGCCATCTCGGCGCGGGTGAAGAACACGACACCCGCATCCGGGTGGTTGCTGTTACGTACCGCGATGCGACCGTCGTCCAGCGCG
>JBOHGT010000233.1:0-5615 GCA_050700385.1 Pseudonocardiaceae bacterium
CAGGGCACGTCCACCGATCAGTGCATAGACTTCTGTAGGATTCTACGTATGCTCACTTGTGATGAGCCCAGAAGATCGTACACGACCAGGCTGGGAATCCGAGCACACCCACCCAGATCGTGAAGACTCACTCCGGCCCGTGGCACCTGATGCGATTGGAATCCAGCGACTACGCAGCGCGGTGCGCGACGCCGTGGCCCCTTAAGGGCATTACTGGTAGAGCGTGGCGGGTTCAGTGAGCCTGCCGGCCAGGATCTCGCCCAGCAGTGAGGGCAGAGCCGTTGGCAGCAGCTTGTCGTGGCAGTCGATCAAGTCGCCGTGACTCCACCACCGCCAGCCGAGCAGACCAGCTCGTTCGTTTCAGTGGGCCTGGTGGGCGTGGATGAGCAGGCGCGGTCGGCCTGGTCGAGAAGGAGCACACGGGCTCCGATCCGCGGCGCGGCGCGGCGGTGGGCGCGGGCAACTGGGTTAGTGTCCCTCGGTGCGTCGCTGGCTGCTGGTCATCAGGCCAGCGCCGCACCTGCCCACGTCGTACTCGCTAGAACAGCGTCAGGAGGCTGGTGGCGCTGGCGGGATCGGACGTTAGCAGCGCCTCGGACGGTTCGACGGTAAGACACACCGTGAGCGCGGAATGGTCGCTGAGCCGGCTGGTGCGCAGCACCGCCATGTCGGGGTACATAGGTGCCCTGTTAAGCTGCCACACGATGTCGGGGGGGATACTGTCGAGCCGTTGCAGGACCAACGACGATGGTACGTAGTGGTGGTCGCAGAGCACCACCTTGTCCTCCTGCAGCTCAGCGATCTCCGCCCGTAGCGCGACGATCAGCGCGTCCCTCTGCGCCACCGCGTCCCGCAGCCCGGACAGCTCAGCAAGCAGCTCCACAGTGCAGGAATCATCGAACACGCCACGATGGTCACGATCACACCCGGGACGATCAAGCCGACACGCAGGGGAAACATCTGAGCAGTCCCGATCAAGCTGCCGCCGGCATGTAGCACCCACCTCATCCACGCACGTCAACGGCACCGTGTGAATGGACACCCTTGACCAGTGGTAGCTTGGCGCCCTCGCAGGACCTGACAGAAAGAAGCCAACGGTTAACCATGGACGAACCTGTGTCGCCAGACTTGACGGTACGTGAGCTGAACGACTGGGCCAGGACGCAGGCAGAGCGGCTGCGTCGAGGGTTGGACGAGGTCGCCGCGAGCTACCCGGCGTTCATTCTGTCGCAGGCCGCCAAGCTCGCCGAGGAAGTTGGAGAGCTACAGGCCGAGGTGCTCGGGCACGCTGGTTACCAGAGGAAGAGCAAGGCCGGCTTTACGGCCGACACCATGGCCGGCGAGTTGGCCGACGTGATGATCTGCACGACGATCCTGGCCAGCTCGCACGGTATTGACCTCGGCAAAGCGCTGGCATCCAAGATCGAGAAGATTGAAGCTCGCCACCGTGGCGGCACGTAGCTACAACAGGGTCTCGAACTGGTTGCTCCTGACGTATTCCACTAGATCCCACATCTCCTGATGCATCAGTTGGTTGACATTTTGTGCGCCCATGCCGACCAACCCAAGACCAAGACATGCCACCAGCGCCGTTGACAAACTGTGCCGCACGTTCAAGGTCAGGAGCTGCTCACGAATCAGCTCGTCACCGTGTTCAAGGAAGTCACGCTGCAACTTGGTCATCGAGCCTCGCGCTAGCTCGGGTTGTGTGACATTCAGCTTAAGGTCACCACAGACATCAACCAGCCGTCGGCTCGCACCCAGCGGCAAGTGGTCAACGTCGTAGCGGGTGTCGAAGACACGGCTGTCTTCCCCTCGCCTGGTACGCCAGAGCCCATAGGCATTCTCAACACCCGATAGCCTTGCACCTGTGACCGCGTTTTTCACGACGGATAAGTCAGACGAGAGTTGGTGTCCGGTCAGCACTGAGTCACTGGCGAGCCAGGCTTGCAGATCTCTATCAAAGGACGCGATCAGGGCTGCCTCGTCATCAGCTTGCGTTACGTACACCGACTTGAAGCCGAAGGTCGTCGGGTAACTGGCTAGGTCGTCGCCATCTTGCGGCCAGTGCAACAATACCATCGAGTAACAAAAGGGTCGCGAGCCGTTATGGATGTTGTAGTTCTTCGTCCACTCGACATCAAGTGCCACCATAAACCGCTCCGGTGCACCGAAGAACCGATCCGGACGAGCGAACGGGGCTTCAGGCCATTGAAGATTACTTGTGACGCGCATCGACAATTACTCCGCTCCCATTTTCGCTTACTGAGATGCTCTTGCCAAGGTACTTGCGCAGATGGTTGAGCTTGAAGGTGTAGCGCTGCCAGATATCAGTAATTGGCTCCTCCTTCAAGTCGCCCAAGTACGCCACCTTATCTTCCGGCCCTCCTTGTTCACCCAGCTCGGCTACACCGCCATACACCGGCCAAGACCATGTCGAGCCGTCAGGGTAGACCAAGATTGAGTAGCCTTCCGTCTCTGGCGTCCAGGTGGTCATGCGGACGCCCGGTGTCCAGCCGTGCTCGTTGGCAAGCGCCTTCATGCTCTCGAAGAGCTGGGCAGACTCATCCAAGCTCAGGAACTCCGAGTCAGCCAGATGAAGGCCGTTTCCTTTCCTGATCGGGTGAATCAGTTTGATCTTGCCAGCTTCGAGCACGTCCGCTATCTGGTAGGTGAACGGCAGCGAGCTCAGCAGGCTTCGCAGCACTACGGCCGAGATCGACAGCGGCAAGCCAGCCCTCTTGAAGGCCAAGACGCCGCGCATCACCTGGTCATAGTCGCCTCGGACGCGATTGGTGGTGTTCCGTGGGCCTTCCAACCCCACGTGTGGACGATCAGGTAATTCCCCCGGGCTGGGATCAAGTAATTCCCCCGGGTCTGGCCCGTGGTGGGCAGTCTAGGGGGTGGTCGTGGTCTCCTGGGTGAGGGCGCGCCCGGGTCGTTGGTGGGGTCGGTAGCTGGTTCCGTCCATGAGTAACTGGTGGCTGTTGTTGATCAGTCGGTCGAGTAGGGACTCGGCGACGACGGGGTTGGGGAACAGGGGGTACCAGTCGACCGGGGAGCGGTTGCTGGTCATGATCATTGACCGGGCGGCGCGTTCATTGATGAGCTCGTAGAGGTCGTCGGCTTGGGTGGCGGTGAGTTCGCGCATGGCGAAGTCGTCGAGGATGAGCAGGTCGGGGCGGGCGAGTTCGCGTAGCCGGCGGGTCCAGGTGCCGTCGGCGTGCCCGCCGGCGAGGTCGGCTAGGGCGCGGCTGGTCTTGGTGAAGCGCACGTCGGCGCCGGCGCGCACGGCGAGGTGTCCGAGGGAGTGGGCGATGTGGGTCTTGCCGACCCCGACGGGGCCGTAGAGGATCACTGACTGGCCGGCTTGAACCCAGCGCAGCGCGGCCAGGTCGCGGATCGCCGCGGCGGGCAGCTTCGGGTTCGCGGTGAAGTCGAAGCCCTCCAGGGTGAGGGTCTGCTCGAAGCGGGCCCGGCGGGTGCGCCGGCCGATGGCGGCGGCGTCGCGGCGGGCGATCTCGTCGTGGCACAGCACCTGGAGGAACTCCAGGTGTCCGAGTTCACCGGCGCGGGCCTGGGCCAGGCGGGCGTCGAGGGTGCCGAGCATCCCGGACAGTTTCAGGGTGCGTAGCGCGGCGGTCAGCGCGTTGGTGTCGATGATCGTGGCGGTCGGGCTGCTCATGGAGGGTCCTGTCTGCGATGCGCCGGTGGCGGGGTTCGCGGTGGCGGGGTTCGCGGTGGCGCTGGTGGACCGGTCGGCGAGGGTGGCTGTGGTGGTGACCGTGGTCATGACGCGTCGTTCTGGCTGGTCACTGAGGTGTGGCCGTCGCCCGGGGCGGCGGTGGTGGCCCTGGGTGGGAGGTTCGCCTCGGCCGCGGTGGACAGGGCGATGACGTCGGCGAAGAGCTGCTCGGGCCCGTGCAGGTGCGCCGACGCGCCGCCGTCTCCGGTCGGGCGCGGGGCGGGGGTGGTCTCGGTGCCGGCGGCGAGGATGCCCTTGATGGTGCGATACGACGGGTCCCCGGCCGCGGTGGCGGTCGCGCAGGCGGCCTCGAGCCGCCCGGGGTCGTGCTTGTCGGCCAGCCCGAGCACGCCTTGGGCGGCGCGCAGCCGGAACAGGGCGTTCTCGGCGAGCAGCTCGTCGATCACCGCCTGGCAGGCCGGGCCGATCTCGGTCGCCTTGTTGCGGCACCAGGTCGGGGTGCGCATGTGGAACGCGATTTTTTCCGGCGGGTAGTCACCGAGGTCGGTCACCTTGCCCCGCTCCTTGCGGGGATGGGTCTTGATCAGCTGCCCGTCGACGAAGAACTGCACCATCGACGCGGTGGCCCGCGCGTCGACCCGCCCGCCCAGGTAGCGCCACGGGATGGAGTACAGCGCCCCGTCGACCTTGGCGTGGATGTCCGGGCCCACCATCGGGCGTGACCAGGACGCGAGCACGAACGATCCCACGGGCAGGGGGCGCAGCGCGGGCGCCTCGAGGGCGGCGAACACCGCCTCGGGCGCCGCCCCGTCGAGCGGCCGGCAGGCCCGCGCCCCGGCGACCTCGGTGCACCAGCGCACGGCCTCGGTGCGCATCGCCTCGAGCGAGATGAACTCGCGGCCGGCCCAGAACGAGTCCCGCACGTAGGGCATCGGCCGCTCGACCTGCGGTTTGTCCTTCGGCTTGAACGCCCGCGCCGGATCGATCAGGGTGCCGTAGTGCGCGGCCAGCTCCGCATACGACCGGTTGATCTTCGGGTCGTACAGGTCCGGCTTGTCCACCCCGGTCTTGAGGTTGTCGGGCACCAGCCGGGCCGGCACACCTCCGAAGAACGCGAACGCCTCCACATGCGCGGCGGTCCACTCGGTCTGGTCCATGCTCAGCGTGGGCCGCACGAACATGTGCCGCGAGCAGGCCAGCACCATCACGAACGCCCACACCGCCCGCCGTCGCCCGGTGGCCGGATCGAGCCACATCCCCAGCCGGCCGTAGTCGATCTGGGCCTGCTCGCCCGGCGGCGATGCGTCGCGCAGCACCGTGACCTGCCCGCGGCGGGTCTGCTCGGGCAGGTTCGCACGCACCCACCGGCGCAGGCTGGCCACACTCGCGTCCAGGCCGTGCTCGTCGACGAGGCGCTGGTGGATCGTCGCCGCCGTCACCCCGGCCTTGAGCCCGGCGTTGATGTAGTCGCGGTGCACCTCGATCGCCGGCCACGACACCTGCCGCAGCCGGGTGTCGGCCAGCTGCGGGAACCACTCCACGACCAGCTTGCGCCAGTCCGCCTCGGCCATCGGCGGCCCACCCGGGGCCAGGCCCGCCGCCTGCGCGGGAGCCACGTACTTGCGTAGCGTCTTGCGGTCCACTCCCAGGCTGGTCGCCAGCTCATACTGCGACCGCCCCGCATACCAGTGGATCAAGATCTCCACGATGTCAATCACGTCGAAGGTCCTCCTCGGCACTCTCGGCTCCTCGCCTCGCTGCTCGGCAACGAGACGAAGCGTTCGGTCTGTCGAGAACCAGACCCGGCAGCGACACGCACGTCATCCCCCGGGGGAAAACCGTGACCGCCGGTGGGGGAATTACGTGATCGCCAACCCCTCACACTGGGGGAATATCGTGATCGCCGACA
>JBOHGT010000234.1:0-21096 GCA_050700385.1 Pseudonocardiaceae bacterium
GCATCGGATGCAGTGAAAGTGCCCTTCACGACACCTCCGCTCGGTGCGGCCCGGGCTGCAGGGGCAGCGGCCTGCCGAGCACTGCGAACGGGCGGGGGTCACCGGTGAAGCGGTAGCTGCGTAACAGATCGGTGAACCCGGTGCCGCGGTAGAGCCGCCACGCCCTCGTCGGACCCTCCGGCGTGGACAGCAGCACCCGTGGAGCGTCCACGGTAGACAGCAGCGTGCGGAGAACTGTGCCGCCGATGCCCCTGCCCTGCGCATCGGGGTGCACATGCAGCTCGGTGAGCTCGAAGTAGTTCGACATCCACCAACTTGCGGCGGCCGGGTCGGCCGCGACCAGGCCTCGGTGCACCTCGTCGTGCCACCACTGGCCGGGTGCGCCGCGGTAGCCGTAGCCGATGCCGAGCAGCGTCTCGCCACCGAAGGCGCCCACGCAGCGCCACCCGGCGCGGAGCATGTGCTCCAGCCACATCGGACCGCGTTGGCGTGCTGTGCCCGGCGGGTAGCGCATTGCGGTGACGTAGATGACGAGGGCGTCGCTGAGTAGCGGCCGCAGTTGGGCCGCGGTGAGCTCGACCACCCGCGTCGGGCTGCGTGCGGCCATGGCGGTCACCGCCGGCCCCCGACGTCGGCAGCGGCTCCAGCCGTGAGGGCGAGCAGGATCGCCGCGACTCCAGCGTGGTAACGAAGCTGCACAGGCACCATCAGATCACGCCGTCACAGTGGTCGCTCGCAGATCTCACGGCGGGGCTTGACGCGACCCGGCCGGAGCGGGCTATCCTGGATTGCGTCGAACACACGTTCGAACGCCGGCCCGGTGGCGGGGCGGGGGAAGCGCCCCGCCACCGGGTACCGCCGGCTTCCCACGGCGGAGGTAAGCCCTGCCGCGATCGTCGCGGCAGCGCGAGACCGCTGATCAGGAGGCCGAGATGTCCGCTCCCGCTCCGACCATCCACGGCAACGCCGCTCGACCGCAACCGGCGGCGGCCGAAAGGCTGCTCGAGCAGGCCCGGCACGGACTGCTCGAGGCCGAGTACGCGTCCCGGCCGGTCGACCGCTACGCGGGTGCGCACCTCGCCGCGTTGCGGGCTGCAGCGGCCGTCCTCGCCGTCCGGACCCGCGCGCGTCGCCGGTCCAAGCCGACCAGCGCCTGGACGCTGCTCGCCACGGTCGCGCCCGAGCTGGGTGAGTGGGCCGCGTTCTTCGCCGCCGGCTCCGCCACCCGGGTCGCCGCGGAGGCGGGTGTCACGAGGCTGGTCAGCGCAGGCGACGCCGACGAGCTGGTCTGCCGGACCGGGCAGTTCCTCGGGCTGGCCGACCGCGCGGTGCACGGGACGTCGTGATGAGCGCACCGCTGATCGACCACGGCCGGATGCTCGACGTCGTGGGCATCGAGGGCGAGTTGCTGCTCGACGCGGCGGCCAGGGCGCTGCCGCATGCCGCCCGCAACCCGGTGCCCGGCTGCCCCGGCCTGACGCTGGGCGAGACGGTGCGGCACGTCGGCAGCGTGCACCGAGTGGCCACGATGTGGATGCGCGAAGGCCACCAGCCCGAGCAATGGCAGCGTGCTCCGATCGACGGTGACGTGGTGTCGTTCGCGCGGAGCGGCCTGGCCGACCTGGTCACCGAGCTGTCCCGACACGAGCCGCACGAGCCCTGCGACACCTGGTGGCCCGCAGACCGCACGTACGGGTTCTGGCGCCGCCGGATGACGCACGAGACCACGGTGCACCGGGTCGACGTGCAGGCATCCGCTGGGCTGTCGGTCGACCCGATCGACGACGCGGTGGCACTCGACGGGATCGACGAGGTGTTGTTCCTGTGGTTCGGATACCGGCTCGGCCAGCTGGGCATGGTGTCCCCGCAGCCGGGTACGGTGGGGCTCTCCGCAGCGCAACAGCACTGGCTGGCGGTCTTCGAACCGGGCCGCTCGACGGCGCGCCGCGTGGACGAGGCGGACGCCCGCGCCGCCAATGGCAGGGTTTCTGGTGACCCGATGCCGCTGTACCTGTGGTCCTGGGGCCGGCTGCCGGATCAGTCCGTCACGATCTCGGGCAGCCAGGATGCCGTTGCCCAGCTCTGGGCACTGCTGCGGCCTGCGACGCAGTAGCGTCGCAGGCGCGAGCCTCTCACGCGCGAAGGCGTAGACCGCGGGGAGTGGTTCGGAAGCCGGCTTCGCTGAGCAGCTCGGCCAATGCCGAGCCGAGTACCGCCTCGCCGTCGGCTCGCTGCACGGACAGCGATCCCAGCCAGCCCTGATGCACGGCCGCGGCGAGCGCGGCCACAGCGGCGCGTAGCACGTCGCGGTACGCGGTGAACGACAGCAGCGAGCGGCCGCCGCGTTCGACGTAGAGCACCGCGATGCCGTCAACGAGCACCACCAGCGCCCCGGCCTTTCGGCCAGGGCGGTGCCGCACCTCGTCCGTGGTGCGCGGCCACGGCAGCGCGGCGCCGTAGGGCTGTGCGGGATCGGCGGCGGCCAGCACCACCGCCTGTCCGGAGGTGCGGTCGCCCGGTGAGCCGAGTGCGCGGAGCCGGTCGATGGCACCTGGAACGGCGAACTGCGCCCCGCCGAGGCCCTCGATGACGTAACCGCGGCGGCAGCGCCCGGACTCCTCCATCGCGCGCAGCACCTTGTAGACGGCGGCGAATCCCCCGGAGCCCCGCTCGGTGTCCAGCGCCCCTCGCGTGAGCACGCCGTGCCGCTCGAGGAAGGCCTCGGCGTGTGCGTGCGCGCGCCGCGTCGGGTCGGTCTCGGGTGCCGGGGCAAGCGACCACCGCCCGGCTGCGGTCGGCGGTCCGCTGCGCGACGGTGTCGGGGGACGGTGGTACTCGCGGCTCGACCCGGTAAGCGGATCTCGCGCGCGCATCCGGGCGTAGCGGCCGCGCGGCGCGGACCGGCGCGGCCGGTGCGCCGCGCCCCGTCCGGAGACCAGCGCGCGCAGGGGGGCCAGCGAGTCGTTGGTGACCAGCCCGGCCCAGACCAGGTCCCACAGGGTGGTCACCACGTCGGTGTCGAGCGGCGCGGGCTCGCCCTCGGACACGAGCTGCTCGCCTGCCCGGTCGGCGAGCTGGCGGAAGAACAGCGCGCCACCGGCGGCTGAGCCGCCGTCAGGATCCCAGCCGAGCGCGCCCAGCACCGCGCGTTGCAGCGGTGCCGGGTCCAGGGCCGTGCTGTCGCGATCGGGCAGCAGCAGGTCGGCGACGTCCGTCGGGGCCAGCGCGACCCAGCCGTCGCCGCCCGCCAGCGACCCGCAGCCGGTCCAGGTCACCTCACCCGAGGTGGTCAGCTCGTCGAGCAGCGCGGGGGAGTAGCCCGGCAGCCGGGCGGGCAGCACCAGCGACTCCAGCGCGCTGGCCTGGATCGGCGCGCCGGCGAGTTGCTCGACGGCACCGAGCACGTCGTCCGGGGTCGGTGCACGGGCCGGCCTGCGGCCGCCGATACCGTGCCAGGCCGGCAGGAACCGCCCGAGCGCCGCCTGCTCGACCGGCTCGACCTCGGCGCGCAGCCTGGCCAGCGAGGCCCGCCGCAGCCGGCGTAGCACCTCGGCGTGGCAGTATTCGAGACCGCCTCCGGTCGCGACGCTGTCCGCGGGTCGCAGCTCGCCGCGCAGCAGCGTCCCGGAGCCGGTCATCCGGTCCAGCACGGCGGCCACCACCGACACCCCGAGCCCGAACCGGGCCGCTGCAGCCGCCGCGGTGCAGGGACCACGGGTACGGGCATGACGCAGCAGCAGGTCGCCGAGCGGGTCGGGCACCGGATCGGTGAACGCCTCGGGCACCCCGACGGGCAGCGGCGCGCCGAGCGCGTCGCGCACCCGCCCGGCGTCCTCGATCGCGAGCCAGCGCTGCTCGCCCGCGATACGCACCCGGATCGCGCGGCGCGCCGCGGCCAGCTCGTCCAGCCACTCCGGCCGGACCCCCCGTGCGGCGGCCTCCTCGGTGGTGAGGTCCCCCACCGCGCGCAGCAGGTCGGCGGTGGCCTCGGCGTCGCGGGCGTGCCGCTCGGGGGCGAGGCGTTGCAGCTGCGCCTCGAGCTCGGCGAGCACCTCGCTGTCGAGCAGCTCGCGGATGGCCTCGGAGCCGAGCAGCTCGGCCAGCAGCGTCGAGTCCAGGCTCAGCGCGGCGGCCTTGCGCTCGGCGAGGGGAGCGTCGAGCTCGTAGAGGAACATCCCGACGTAGCCGAACAGCAGCGACCGGGCGAACGGGGACGGCGACGACGTGGTCACCTCGACCACCCGCACCCGCCGGGAGCGCACGTCGGACATCAGCGCACGCAGCCCGGGCAGGTCGTAGACGTCCTGCAAGCACTCCCGCATCGCCTCGAGCACGATCGGGAACTGCTCGTAGTGCGAGGCGACCGACAGCAGCTGGGCGGCCCGCTGCCGCTGCTGCCACAGCGGGGTGCGGCGCCGCGGATCCCGCCGGGGCAGCAGCAGCGCGCGGGCCGCGCACTCCCGGAACCGGGACGCGAACAGCGCCGAGCCGCCCACCTCGGTGATCACCAGCTGTTCCACCTCATCGGGGTCCAGCAGCACGTCCTCCGCGGCGGGCAGCACCTCGGCGCCCTCGTCGTCCAAGGCGTCGGGCAGCCGCACCACGATGCCGTCGTCGGCCGACGCCACGTGCGCGTCGACGCCGCGGCCGTCGCGCAGCCGGGCGGCTATCGCGAGTGCCCATGGGCCGTTGACCTGCGCCCCGAATGGGGAGTGCACCACCATCCGCCAGTCGCCGAGCTCGTCGCGGAACCGCTCGACGAGCACGGTGCGGTCGTCGGGCACGTGCCCGGCGGCCTCGGCCTGCTCGGCCAGGTAGCCGAGCAGATTGTCGGCCGCCCAGGCGTCGAGCCCCGCGGTCTCGGCACGGCGGCGCGCCGCGTCGGTGCCTGCGCCGCCCAGCTCGCGGACGAACGCGCCGATCGCCCGGCCGAGCTCGAGGGGGCGGCCGGGTGCGTCACCCTTCCAGAACGGCATCCGGGCGGGCTCGCCGGGTGCGGGCACCACAATGACCCGGTCGTGGGTGATGTCGACGATCTTCCACGACGTCGACCCGAGCAGCACGGTGTCGCCGACCCGGGACTCGTAGACCATCTCCTCGTCGAGCTCGCCGACCCGAGAGCCGGGGCTGCCCTCCCTGCCGGGTGTCATGACGGTGAACAGCCCACGGTCGGGGATGGTGCCGCCGGATGTGACGGCGAGCCGCTGCGCTCCCGGCCGGCCGCGCAGCTCACCGGTCACCCGGTCCCACACGATGCGGGGCCGCAGCTCGCCGAACTCCTCGGACGGGTAGCGCCCGGCGAGCATGTCGAGCACGGCGTGCAGCGCGGAGTCGGGCAGCGCGGTGAAGGGGGCTGCCCGGCGCACCAGTGCGGCCAGTTCGTCGACCGTCCACGGTTCCAGCGCGGTCATGGCCACCACATGCTGCGCCAGCACGTCGAGCGGGTTGCGCGGGTAGCGCAGCGACTCGATGGCCCCAGTGGCCATCCGCTCGGACACCACGGCGCAGGACACCAGGTCGCCGCGGAACTTGGGGAACACCACACCCCGCGAGACCGCGCCGACCTGGTGCCCGGCCCGGCCGATCCGCTGCAGCCCCGAGGCGACCGTGGGCGGCGCCTCGACCTGCACCACCAGGTCCACCGCGCCCATATCGATACCGAGCTCGAGCGACGAGGTGGCGACCACGCACCGCAGCCGGCCGGATTTCAGCTCCTCCTCGACGAGGGTGCGCTGCTCGCGGGACATCGAGCCGTGGTGCGCCTTGGCGATGACCTCAGGTGCCCCTCCAGCCAGACCCGCCTGACCCATCAGCTCGGCAGGCATGCGGTCTCTGGGCGAGGCGGGCTCGTCGACGGCCAGCTCGTTGAGCCGGGAGGTCAGCCGCTCGGCCATCCGCCGGGAGTTGGCGAACACGATCGTCGAGCGGTGCGCGCGCACCAGGCCGAGCACCCGCTGCTCCACCGCGGGCCAGATCGAGGCGCGCTGCTGCGCTCCCGCCGCCGACCCGTCGACCTCCCCGGTGAACTCGCCGAGTGCCGACATGTCCGCCACCGGGACCTGCACGGCGACCTCGATCGTCTTGGGCGAGGCCGGCTGAACCACGTGCACCGGCCGGCCCCCCGTGAGGAACGTGCTGACCTCCTCGACCGGGCGCACGGTGGCGGACAACCCGATCCGCTGCGCTGGGCTCTCCAGCAGCCCGTCGAGCCGCTCCAGGGACAGCGCGAGGTGCGCGCCGCGCTTGGTGGCGGCGACGGCGTGCACCTCGTCGACGATCACCGTCCGCACCCCCCGCAGCGACTCCCGGGCCGCCGAGGTCAGCAGCAGGAACAACGACTCCGGGGTGGTGACCAGCACGTCGGGCGGGGTGCGGGCGAACGCGCGGCGCTGCTCGGCCGGGGTGTCCCCGGTGCGCATCCCGACCGCGATGTCCGGCTCGGGCAGCCCGCGCCGGTGCGCCGCCTGCCGGATCCCGGCCAGCGGCGAGCGCAGGTTGCGCTCGACGTCGACCGCGAGTGCCTTGAGCGGGGAGACGTAGAGCACCCGGCAGCGCCGCGACGGATCCTGCGGTGGGCCCGAGACCGCGAGCCGGTCCAGCGCCCACAGGAACGCGGCGAGGGTCTTACCCGACCCGGTGGGCGCCACCACCAGAGCGTGCTCCCCTGCGGCGACCGCGTTCCACGCGCCGTCCTGGGCCGGTGTGGGCGCGGCGAACGCCCCGGTGAACCAGTCCCGGGTGGCGGGTGAGAACAGGTCGAGCGCGCTCACGGCCCCATCATGACCCGCAGCACCGACAGTGGCCCGTCCGTAGTGCTCCGCGTCTTGATCTCGAGCCTTGCTCGGGCGTGCGGGTGCGGTCGGCCAACGAGGGTTCAGGCGCAATCTGGCGCAATGTCGTTCCCCGGCGGTAGTGGCGCACTGTATCGTCGCCGTGACGCTCCGGCATCGGATCGGAGACTTTGGGATCCCGAAGGGGGTTGATCATGAGGATGCGCTACCTCGGCAAGACGGCCGGTTCAGATTATGGTGGCTGCGAGGCGCTGTATGCCACCGACCGGGGCACCTTCGGGGTGCAGGGCAAGCGCGTGACCGACCCGGAGGCGCTCGCCGAGGTGCGCGACCTCGCCGAGGACGAGACCGTCGTGGAGGTGCCGGCGGACGTATTGTGGCTGGTGGACCGCCTCTGATGAGTCAGAAGCTGACCGACGAGCAGTGGGGCGAGCTGTTCGAGACCTACCGGTACACCGCGCGCCGCCTGGAGCCACGGGACCGCTACAACACGGACTACTCGGCCGAACCGCGGCGTCGGTACCTCGCCGGTGAGCCCGTCGACTACTCGTTCATGGACGTCTGGACCGGCAGGGTCAGCGGCTGGAGAGATCAGGGCAAGCAGATGGCCCGGGTGCGGGTGGTCACCGAGCCGCTGACCGACGCCGCGCGCTTCTCGCTTCATGTCGCCCGACTGAACGTGACGGCTGGCGACGAGATCCGCTACCTGCCGAGACAGCGTGCCCAAGAGCTGGAGCTGAGGCTGCCGGATGAGGACTACTGGATCTTCGACGCGACCATCGCCGCGATCCTCCACTTCGATGCGGACAACCGCAGGGTCGGCCAAGAGCTGATCAACGATCCGCTGGAGATCGTCCGGCGGCTCCACTGGTTCGACGCCGCGTGGCATCATTCGGTATCGCGAGAGGAGTTCGCCGCGAAGCACGGCGTCGAGTGAGTGACGAGTTTCCAGCGGGAGCGCGAGGTGTTGGGGCAGCGGCTGCGTGAGCTGCGCCTGGACGCCCGGCTGACGGGTCGGCAGCTTGCCGAGGCGCAGCGCTGGCAGCCCAGCAAGGTCTCGCGAATCGAGTCCGGCAAGCAGACCCCCTCATACGCCGACGTCGAGGCGTGGGCCACGGTGTGCGGGGTGCCGGACGTTGTGGGCGATCTCATTGCCGCGCTGCGCACGCTGGAGGGGCACTACCTCGAGCACCGGCGCAGGTTCCGGGCCGGCATGGCCCGACCGCAGCGCGCCATTGGTGAGCGCGAAGCCGAGTGCTCGTTTATCCGGAATTTCGAGAGCGTGGTCGTCTCCGGCCTGCTGCAGACCCCCGAGTATGCCCGCTACCGATTCCTGCCCGGAGCCAGAAACGGCGGTCCGTCCAGCGATCTCGAGGACGCCGTCGCCGCCCGGATGGCACGCCAGCAGATCCTCTACCGGACGGATACGAAAGTCCATATCGTGCTGACCGAAGCGGTGTTGCGGTACCGGCTCTGTCCACCTGAGGTGCTGGAAGGCCAGCTCGACCGGCTGCTCAACGCCGCCACCATGCGCACGATCCGTTTCGGCGTCGTCCCCTTCGAGGCTGAGTACAACGTGAAGCCTCCACTGCACGGATTCTTCGTCTACGATGACCGCGAGGTCGGCGTGGAGACGCTTACCGCGACTCTCACGCTCGCCGAACCCTCGGAGGTCGGCGTGTACATGGAACTTTTCGCGCGGTACGCGAAGTCGGCGGTGTACGGCACGGACGCTCGTGCCCTCATCACTCGGGTGTTGTCCGAGCTTGCCGCGTCGGACGAATAACCACAGCAGATGGCGACTGGTGCGAGGTCTCCCACGGCCTGGACAGCGATGGCAGCTACCAAGTGCGTACCTCGGGGCGCGACCTCTGGGCCATCGTCGAGAAGGCTCACGACCACTACGACCAGCTCGGACGCCCCGGATCGGACCACTTCGGCATTACCGCCACGTCGGAGCGCAGTGGGTGTGGCTGGACGCTCCCGGCAACACGGCGCGGAGGCTCGTTCCTCATCACGCAGGTGACGCTACCGAGCTTTCTGCCTTCCTGATTGATGTGCGCGAGGGTGCTCCGCGTCGCGTCGCTCACAGCTTTGTTCGCAATCTGACGCAATATCATTTCCTTGTCTCGTGGCTGCTTCTACTTTCTGCGCTGGTACGGGCACGAGCCCGGCCGGCGTCAGGCAGAAAGGGGAGTGCAATCGTGTCGCGAGGCGGCGGGTCGGTGGCCGACCGAGGAACGGGCACAAGTCGGTGGTGGGCGATCCCGGTGACCTGTGTCGAGGATGGCTACGACCACCTGGTCGGCGACGAGCAGATGGTGGCGGGCCGGACCGGCCGTTACGAGGCGTTGTGCGGCCACCGGGTCCATCCGGCGGCGATGGTGTGCCCGCCGGGGCGTTCCTGCGCCCGCTGTGCGGCCGCGGTGGCGCGGCCTGGCGGGTCAGCGGGTCATCGACGCCCCGGACGTGGCTTGTTCGGCAGGTTCCGCGCCCGCGGCCGTTCCCGGCGTGCGCCGGCGCAGGCATGACCGGCGCGAACGGTGCCCCGGTGATGTGCGTCCGCTACCGGCCCGGGGTGCTCGGCGAGTCCGCGCGCGCGGTGCACCTGGTGGCGCTGCCCGTGCGCGCCGGTGCGGGCGCGATCAGCGCTCTGTGCGGCGCGCTGCTGGCCCTGGACCAGATCGAGACGGTCGAGCCCGGCCAGGGCATGCCATGCACCATGTGCCTGCTCCCATCGCAGCGGCAGGCCGCAGCCGGGGCGGCTCGCCGAACCGGGCGGGGGACGAGCGCTCGGCCGGCTACCGGTCGCTCGGCTGGCCGGTGACCATCCGCCGCGATCAGGTGCTGCTGACCCTCGGTAGCGAGGCCACCGCGCTGGTGATGCCGGTCGGTCTCGCCGACCGGGTCGAGGCGGTACTCAGCGAGCGGCAGCGCCCAGGTGCGGTGCTCATCCACCCCTATGTCCCGGAGCACCGGGTGTTCGTGGCAGGGGAGCCCTTCGGGGTACCGCTGCCCTGGCCACCGACCGTGCAGGTCGCCACCGGCACCCTGCCGCTACCGCCCAGCACCACTCCGCGCGGGCCGGTCGCCTGGCACTGCCTCCCCGACGACCATGCCCTGCGGATGTGCCGTGAGATCGACATCTCCGCCGCGGTGCGCGCCGTGCTCCATCCCAGGCACGGCTGACGATCGGCATCGCGGCCCTATCACCGACCGGTTCGTCGCAGCGCGGCGCGGCCGTCCACCAGGATCCCCCGTAGCCGACCGACCTCGGCCATCCGCCGCTCGGCCATCCGGTCTGCCGCCACGGCCGGCGGCACGCCCTCCCGTTCCGCCAGCTCGAATATCGCCAGCGTGGTCTCGAAGATGCCGTCGGCCTTCGCTTTGGCCCGTTCGAAGTCGAAGCCGCCGATCTCGTCGGCGACCTGAACGACCCCGCCGGAGTTCACCACGTAGTCGGGTGCGTAGAGGATTCCCCGCTCGTCGAGCAGCTTCTCGATGCCGGGATGGTCGAGCTGATTGTTGGCCCCGCCGCACACGACCCTGGCCGCCAGCGCGGCGACGGTGGCGTCGTCCAGCGCCCCGCCCAGCGCGCACGGCGCGTAGACGTCGATCGGCTCGCGGATCAGCGCGTCGGTGCCGGGGGCCACCGAGACCTCGGGGTGTGCGACGCGCACCCGCTCGATCGCCCGGTCGCTGACGTCGGCGACGATCGCCTCGGCGCCGTCGGAGCGCAGGTGCCCGACGAGGTGCCTGCCGACCTTGCCGACCCCTGCGATGCCCACCCGCCTGCCGGCCAGCGTGGATGTGCCCCAGACGTGCGTCGCCGCTGCTCGCATGCCCTGGAAGACGCCGTAGGCGGTGAGTACCGAGGAGTCGCCTGCCCCGCCGTTGGCCGACGAACGGCCGGTCACGAACTCGCACTCGCGCGCGACGACGTCCATGTCCTCGACGTAGGTGCCGACGTCGCAGGCTGTGACGTAACGCCCGCCGAGAGACTGCACGAACCGGCCATAGGCGCGCAGCAGGGCCTCGGTCTTGTCACGTGCCGGGTCGCCGAGGATGACGGCCTTGCCGCCGCCGTGGTCGAGTCCCGCGACGGCGTTCTTGTAGGACATCGCGCGGGACAGGTTGAGCACGTCGGCGAGCGCGTCGTCCTCGCTGGCGTAGGGATGGAAGCGGGTTCCCCCGAGCGCAGGCCCCAGCGCGGTCGAGTGGATCGCGATGATCGCACGCAGCCCGGACGGTTCGTCCCGGCAGAACACGACCTGCTCGTGCCCGGTGGGCCGGCCATCGCGGTCGTCGGTGGTCCGGTGTGGTGGGCGCATGCCGAAGACGTCGGTCACGGTGGTGACTCCTCTGGCTCGAGCCGCGTGCGGGTGGCGCGGCTGGTGTGCGCGGTTGGTGTGTGAGTGCGCGGTTGGTGTGTGTGCAGAGTAGGACGCAGGCTGCGCCCGGACCCACACCGCAGCCGGTCTGGGGGCGGGGTGGCACCATCACCGGGCAGCATCGCCAGGAGCGGGGTCGCCAGGAGCGGGGGAGTGGGGAGAGGGCATGCGCATCACCGGAGTGGGACACGCGGGGTTGTTCATCGAGACCCACGCGGGCAGCGTGCTGTGCGACCCGTGGGTGAACCCGGCCTTCTTCGGCTCGTGGTTCCCCTTCCCGGACAACAGCGACCTGGACTGGGACGCCCTCGGGCGGGTCGACTACCTCTACGTCTCGCACCTGCACCGGGACCACTTCGACGCCGAGTTGCTGGCCCGGCACGTCCGCAAGGACGCCACGGTGTTGCTGCCCGAGTTTCCCACCGACGAGCTCGAGGTCGAGCTGGCCGCGCTGGGATTCACGAACTTCCTGCGCACCGAGAGCAGTGTGCCGAGCGAGCGCGACGGGTTGCGTATCATGATCACCTCGCTGACCGGCCCGAGCGACGGCCCGATCGGCGACTCGGCGCTGTCGCTCGATGACGGGCGCACCGTGCTGCTCAACCAGAACGACGCGCATCCGCTGGACATCGAGCAGCTCCGCGAGTTCGGCGACGTGCACGCCTATTTCACCCAGTTCTCCGGTGCGATCTGGTGGCCGATGGTCTACGACCTGCCCGAGGGCGCGCGCAAGGAGTTCGCCCGCCGCAAGCGGGCCGGGCAGAGTGACCGCGCGCTGCGATACATCGACGCCGTCGGCGCCGCGCACGTCTTCCCCACCGCGGGCCCACCGTGCTTCCTGGACGAGGAACTCTTCGAGTTCAACGGCCTCGGGCGGGGCGGGGAGAGCATCTTCACCGATCAGGCGGAATTCCTCGACGAGCTGCGCTCGCAGCGTCCTGCCGTATCGGCCCACCTGATGCTGCCGGGCTCGGTGGCCGAGCTGGACGGGCCGCACTGCGAGCTGACCCACCGGCACTCCGACTCCGAGATCCGACGGATCTTCCACGACAAGACCGACTACCTGCGCGACTACCAGGCCCGCGCGCAGCCCGCCCTGACGAGCGAGCGGCGCAGCCGGGCGGTCGTGCCGCCCGACCTGCTCGAACAGCTCAAGGCCTGGTGGGAGCCGCTGCTCGAGCGCGCGGACAACATCTGTGCCGGGGTGGGCGGCCCGGTACGCCTCGACGTCGGCGAGCGCGCGATCGTGGTCGACTTCGCGACACGTGAGGTGCGCGACCACGCTGGCGAGACGTGCCGCTACCGGCTGTCCACTTCAGCCGACCTGATCGCGACCTGCCTGGCGCGCCGCGAGGTCGACTGGTCGAACAGCCTGTTCCTCTCGCTGCGGTTCCGCGCCAGCCGGATCGGCCAGTACAACGAGTTCGTCTACATCTTCTTCAAATGCCTGTCCGAGGAGCGCATCGACTACGTCGAGAACTGGTACGACGAGCGCAACGACGACGGAGCCGACATCGAGCTCGACGGCTGGCGCGTGCAGCGGCGCTGCCCGCACCTGCGCGCCGACCTCACCCGCTTCGGCAGCGTCGAGGACGGCGTGCTCACGTGCGCGTTGCACGGCTGGCGCTTCGATCTGACCAAAGGCCGCTGCCTGACCTCTGCGGGCCACGAGATCCGTGCAACGCCGCTGCAGCGGCCCACTCCGGGCTGACCTCGCCGCGTTCCAGGCCGGCGTGGCCTTGCTCAACGTCCCCGCTGCTGCCACCACCAGCGGATGAGCACCGCGAGCGCGGCGAGCAGCCCGAGCAGGATTACCAGCTGCCCTGTCGTGGAGGACAAGCCGGTCGGATCGCCCTGCGCCAGCACCACCATCGGGTCACCCTAACGCGGCGTGCCTAGCATGGTGGGGTGCGGTTGACCCACTTCAGGCAGCGTATGGACGAGGAGTTCGGCCCGGTCCGGGCGGCCGCGCTGCGCCAGGACCACGTCTTCTCCGAACTCGGCGGGCGCACGATCAACGATGCGCTGGAGTCCGGGCTGGCCACCAAACACGTCTGGTCGGTGGTGTGTGCCGCGTTCGGTGTCCCCCCGGAGCGCCGCTGACCCTCCCGGGTGCTACGTCTGCCCCGGGTGCTACGTCTGCGGGTGTTCGTCAACGGACCGCCGGTAGGCGCTGCGGTAGGCCTCCGCGGCACGAGCCGCCGCGTCGGCTCGTACTATGAGCTCCTGCTCGGGACTGGCGTGGCCCTCCGCGAAGGCCAGCTCGGCACGGGACAGCTCGTCGATGTCGGCGAGCCTGCGCCGCTCGGCGGCCACCTCCTCGGCAGTGAGTGGGTGCCCGCCGTGCCGGGCCTGCACGTAGGGGTTGTCGTCGGGCAGCCCGCCGCTCACCCGACCGTAGACCCCGAGGAACAGCAGCAACATCCCGGCGATCATGCTGAACATCACGTTGGAGATCTCGAACGCGAACAGGTTCAGCTCGGTGTCCAGGACCGCGAGGTTCGCCAGGCCGGAGAGCAGGAACAGCCCACCGATCACGCTGGTCGTGGTGGACGCGACCCTGCCGCCTCGGATCGACGCCCCGACGAGGATCAGGCCGACGACCACGGAGATCATGGACAGCAGGCCGTTGCTGCGCATGCCCAGGACCGGCTCGCCGACGACGGACAGGAACGCCAACCGGTTGGCGAAGCCGAGGATGCCGAAGATGACCAGTCCGGCACCGAAGAGGGCCGCTCCGACCCGGTGGACCCGGTTCAGCGGGTGATCGGCGGGCAGGTGGAAACTCATCTTCATCGCTGGACCTCCCAGCGGTGGTGGTGACTGAACGTGTGCTGATGAATCCTGTGAGTATCCGCACGAGGATGCACGGGCCTGACCACGAGCGTCCTGCGAGCCAGCGTACCGGTAAAGAGTCCCGGCGCTCTACCACACGGGCGTGTCGCTCCATGACCTCGAACAGGTGTTCGGCTACCATTCATCCACATCGGGGTCGTTGTCCACAGCCCGGCGAGCGCTACCGCAGAACGTCGGTGGCACCGCCTAGCGTCGGCACCGACCCGCACACAGACCCAGACCAGCGAGGGTGGACCGTCAGATGGCACCAGCACCGGATCGGGAGAAGGCGCTCGAGCTCGCCTTGGCCCAGATCGACAAGCAGTACGGCAAGGGCTCCGTGATGCGGCTCGGCGACGAGGGTCGAGCTCCGATCGAGGTCATCCCCACTGGCTCCATTGCGCTGGACGTGGCGCTGGGCATCGGCGGCCTGCCCCGTGGCCGGGTCATCGAGGTGTACGGACCTGAGAGCAGCGGCAAGACGTCGATCGCGCTGCACGCAGTGGCCAATGCGCAGCGGACCGGCGGGATCGCGGCGTTCATCGACGCCGAGCACGCCCTTGATCCGGATTACGCCAAGGCGCTCGGGGTCGACACCGACGCCCTGCTGGTCTCCCAGCCCGACACCGGTGAGCAGGCGCTGGAGATCGCGGACATGCTGATCCGCTCTGGCGCGCTGGACATCCTGGTCATCGACTCGGTGGCGGCGCTGGTGCCCCGCGCCGAGATCGAAGGCGAGATGGGTGACTCGCACGTCGGCCTGCAGGCACGGCTGATGAGCCAGGCGCTGCGGAAGATCACAGGGGCGCTGAGCAGCTCCGGGACGAGCGCGATTTTCATCAACCAGCTACGGGAGAAGGTGGGTGTCTTCTTCGGCTCCCCGGAGACCACGACCGGCGGTAAGGCACTGAAGTTCTACGCCTCGGTCCGCCTCGACATCCGCAGAATCGAGACGCTGAAAGACGGTGCCGACGCTGTCGGAAACCGTACCCGCGTCAAAGTCGTCAAGAACAAGCTGGCGCCACCTTTCAAGCAAGCAGAGTTCGATATTCTGTACGGCAAGGGAATCAGCGCGGAAGGCTCGCTGCTCGACATGGGTGTCGAGCAGGGCATCGTCCGCAAGTCCGGTGCATGGTACACCTACGAGGGTGACCAGCTCGGCCAGGGCAAGGAGAACGCCCGGAGGTTCCTCGCCGACAATCCCGACATCGCCGCCGAGGTCGAGAAGCGGATCAAGGACAAGCTCGGCATCGGGGCCAAGCTCGATGAGGACGAGACCGTCCCGGCGCCGGTCGACTTCTGATGGCAGGATGTCGGGCCGGGTATCGCTGGTCGGGTTCTTCCGAGGACAGCCGGGACACCCGGGCCGCCGTCGATCCGACGGTGACGGCTCGGGAGGTCTGTTTGCGGCTTCTCACTGTTCGGCCGCGCAGCCGCGCCGAACTCGCCGACGCGCTGCGCCGGCGGGGGATCGGCCAGGACGTCGCCGAGCCGGTGCTCGACCGGCTCACCACGGTAGGTCTGGTCGACGATGTGGCGCTCGCCGAGACCGCAGTGCATTCGGGACACACCTACCGGGGGTTGGGCAGGCTCGGGCTCAGCGACGAGCTGCGCCGCAAGGGAGTGCCCGACGACCTCGCACGAGACGCCGTCGCGACAGTGCGGCCGGAGGACGAGGAGCAGCGGGCCCGCGAGCTCGTCCGCCGCAGCCTCCGCTCCGCCACCACCCGGGACGAGGCCACCCTGGCCCGCAGGCTGGTGGTGATGCTGGCTCGCAAGGGCTATCCGGAGGAGTTGGCGTTCTGCGTCGTGCGCGCGGAGGTCTTGACGGCGACTGGCTCGGATATCGGGATGTCGGAGGCGGAGTCCGGCTCCTGCTGAGCTGGGCGGGGGTCTTCCGGTGTGCCGGTGGCGCCTGCACGGTCGCCGGTGCCGACCATCTCGACGCCGGCGGGCAGGGTGCCGAGTTCGTGCGCGTCGCCGAGCAGCCCCAGCAGGGTGGTGCGGAATGCCTCGGCGGCCCGCGGCGGGTGGACGTCGGTGCGGTGCGCGAGCGCGATGGTGCGGGTAGGCACCGGTGAGACGAAGGGCACGCCTCGCAGCTTCGGGCGACCGGGCAGGACCATGCTCGGGACTACCGCGACCCCGAGACCGGCTTCGACGAAGCTCAACACGGCATCCATCTCGCCACCCTCGACGGCGAAACGAGGCTGGAAGCCGGCCTTCTGGCAGGCGTTCAGGGTCATCGACCGCAGGTCGTAGCCGTCGCGGAACATGACGAGCGGCCGGTGTTCGAGGTCGGCGACGCGGACCGACACGAGATCGGGCTCGGTGTCGCGGGCAACCGCGAGGGTGAGCCGCTCCCGCAGGATCGGGACCGTGTCCAGCGGGGGATCGCCGTGGTGCTGTGGTGATGTGATCACGGCCAGGTCGATCGCGCCTTCGGCGAGCTGTCTGACGAGATCCCGGGAGCCGCTCTCGTCGACGACCAACTCGATCCCGGGGTACGACTGCCGGAAGCGGGCCAGCGCATCGGCGAGCAGCCCGGTGCACAGGCTCGGCGTGGCGCCGAGCCGCAGCCGTCCCTGACGCAGCTCTGCCAGTTCGTGCAGCTGTAGCCGTGCCATGTCCACGTCCGCGAGGATCCGCCTGGCAAACGGCACGAGCACCTCACCGGCCGGCGTGAGGCTGACATTGCCCCTGGCGCGGTGGAACAGCTCGCTGCCCAACTCCTTCTCCAGGTTGTGGATCTGCTTGCTCAGTGATGGCTGCGCGACGTGCATGAGCTCGGCAGCTCGGGTGAAGTGGCGGGTTCGCGCGACGGCGAGGAAGTAGGCCAGCTGCTGGAGCTGCATGACGATAGCTTATATCTATCATGACAAGTACTTCAATGTCTTGGACCTGTGGAACGGTCGGAACGTACCGTCGTGATGCCGGCGCCCGTGCGGGCCGCCGGCGTGACCGAGCACGCGTCACCGACCTGAAGCGACGAGAATGACCACCACATCACCGGCTCCACCGGCCGAGACCGCCGGCTCCCGACGAGCAGCCATCCCCGCACGGACCCTTCGCACCGACCGCTGGTGGCTCCCGCCGCTGCTGACCTTCCTGGGCCTGACGATCTTCGTGGTCTACGGGCTCGTCCGCGCGGCGATGCAGGACTTCTACTGGGTGGCTGATTACCACTACCTGACACCGTTCTACTCACCCTGCGTCAGCATGTCGTGCATCCCGGAGGCAGCGCATTTCGGCCGACCGCTGCCCGAGTTCCCGCCCTTGATCCCGCTGGCGATCGTCAGCCTGCCGTTCCTGCTGCTGTTCCGACTGACCTGCTACTACTACCGGAAGGCGTACTACCGATCGTTCTGGCTGTCCCCGCCGGCGTGCGCCGTCAGCGAGCCGCACGGGACCTACACCGGGGAGACCCGCTTCCCACTGATCATGCAGAACGTGCACCGGTACTTCTTCTACGCGGTGCTGGTCGTCACGGCGATCAATACCTACGACGCGATCCTGGCCTTCAGCGGTGAGGCCGGCTTCGGCATCGGAATCGGCAACCTCATCCTGGTCGTCAACGTAGCCTTGCTCTGGTGCTACACGCTGTCGTGCCACTCCTGCCGGCACGTCGTCGGCGGTCGCCTCAAGCACTTCTCCAAGCATCCGGTGCGGTACCGCATGTGGACCTGGGTCTCGAAACTGAACACCCGGCACATGGAGTTCGCGTGGATCACGCTCGGCACGCTGATGCTGACCGATGCCTACATCGCGCTGCTGTCGGCAGGCGTGATCTCCGACCTGCGCATCTTCAACTGACGAGGATTCCTGACTCATGACCGAGATCGAGCGGCACGCCTACGACGTCGTGGTGATCGGTGCCGGGGGCGCCGGGCTCCGAGCGGCGATCGAGGCCCACGAGCTGGGCAAGCGCACCGCGATCATCAGCAAATCCCTGTTCGGCAAGGCACACACGGTGATGGCCGAGGGCGGCATCGCCGCGTCGATGGGCAATGTCAATCCACGCGACAGCTGGCAGGTTCACTTCCGCGACACGATGCGTGGGGGCAAGTTCCTCAACAGCTGGCGGATGGCCGAGCTGCACGCCAAGGAGTCTCCACAGCGGGTGTGGGAGCTGGAGACCTACGGGGCGCTGTTCGACCGCACCAAGGAAGGCAAGATCAGCCAGCGCAACTTCGGCGGGCACGAGTACCCGAGGCTGGCGCACGT
Source organism: Pseudonocardiaceae bacterium (assembly GCA_050700385.1). GTDB lineage: Bacteria > Actinomycetota > Actinomycetes > Mycobacteriales > Pseudonocardiaceae > WHSY01. The sequence goes on from JBOHGT010000234.1 coordinate 18,242, forward strand.
CGGGGACCGCACCGGGCTGGAACTGATCCGGACGCTGCAGCAGAAGATCGTGTCGCTGCAGCAAGAGGACCACGCCAAATACGGCGACTACGAGGCCGGCATCAAGGTTTTCGCCGAATGCACCGTGACCGAGATTCTCGAGGACAGCTCGGGGACCGGCAGGGTCGCGGGAGCCTTCGGCTACTGGCGGGACACCGGCCGGTTCGTGCTGTTCGATGCCCCCGCGGTGGTGCTCGCGACCGGCGGTATCGGCAAGTCCTTCAAGATCACCAGCAACTCCTGGGAATACACCGGCGACGGGCACGCGCTCGCGTTGCGTGCGGGCGCGTCGCTGATCAACATGGAGTTCGTCCAGTTCCACCCCACCGGGATGGTCTGGCCGCCGAGCGTCAAGGGCATCCTGGTCACCGAGTCGGTGCGCGGTGACGGCGGTGTGCTGCGCAACGCCGAGGGCAGGCGGTTCATGTTCGGCTACGTGCCCGAGGTGTTCAAGACGCAGTACGCCGACCACGAGGACGAGGCCGACCGCTGGTACGACGACCCCGACAACAATCGCCGCCCCCCCGAGCTGCTGCCCCGAGACGAGGTCGCCCGGGCGATCAATTCGGAGGTGAAGGCCGGCCGGGGGTCGCCGCACGGCGGGGTGTTCCTCGACGTGTCCACCCGGATGCCTGCCGAGGTCATCAAGAAGCGGCTGCCGTCGATGCATCACCAGTTCAAGGAACTCGCCGATGTCGACATCACCGCCGAGGCGATGGAAGTCGGCCCCACCTGCCATTACGTGATGGGGGGTGTGGCGGTTGATCCCGACACCGCAGCGGCGTCGGTGCCGGGTCTGTTCGCGGCCGGAGAGGTCGCGGGCGGCATGCACGGTTCGAACCGGCTGGGTGGCAACTCGCTGTCCGACCTGCTCGTGTTCGGCCGCCGGGCCGGCCTCGGCGCCGCGTCGTACGTGGAAGGGCTGGGCGAAGCACGGCCTGCGGTACGGGAGGCTGACGTCGACGCCGCGGCAAGGCGGGCGGTGGCTCCTTTCGGTGCAGGATCCGGCTCGGAGGACGAGGCCGGCGCCAACCCGGAGAATCCGTACACGCTGCAGCAGGAGCTGCAGCAGATCATGAATGATCTCGTCGGCATCATCCGGCGAGCAGAAGAGATGGAACAAGCGCTCAAGAAGCTCGACGAGCTGCGCAGGCGAGCGCAGCACATCGTGGTGGAGGGTCACCGGCAGTTCAACCCGGGCTGGCACCTGGCACTGGATCTGCGCAACATGCTCGTGGTGAGTGAATGCATCACGCGAGCCGCGTTGGAACGAACCGAAAGCCGGGGTGGACACACCCGCGAGGACTATCCCGAGATGGATCCCGAGTGGCGTCGCATCGTGCTGGTCTGCACGCAGGACAGCAGCGGCGGCATCGATATCGAACGCAAGGAACAGTTGCCGATGCGCCCGGACCTGCTTGAGCTTTTCGACCTCGACGAGCTGAAGAAGTACTTCACCGCCGAGGAACTGCCGGGAGGGACAGACTGATATGAGCTACCAGCAGCGATTTCGGGTATGGCGGGGAGATGCGGACGGCGGGGAACTCGCCGACTTCGACGCCGAGGTCTATGAGGGTGAGGTCGTGCTAGACGTCATTCACCGTCTGCAGGCAACCCAGGCGCCCGACCTCGCGGTGCGTTGGAACTGCAAGGCCGGCAAGTGTGGGTCGTGCAGTGCGGAGATCAACGGTATGCCTCGCCTGTTGTGCATGACGCGAATGTCCACCCTGCCGCCTGAACACGCCGTCACGATCACCCCGATGCGGACCTTTCCGATCATTCGTGATCTGGTCACCGACGTGTCGTATAATTACCAGAAGGCACGCGAGGTGCGGGCGTTCGTTCCACCTAAAGGCCTGCAGCCTGGTGAGTACCGTATGCAGCAGGTCGATGTGGAACGGTCCCAGGAGTTCCGCAAATGTATCGAGTGCTTCCTGTGCCAGGACACCTGCCACGTCATTCGCGATCACGAGGAGAACAAGGAGCGGTTCTCCGGGCCGCGTTTCCTCATGCGGGTCACCGAGCTGGAGATGCATCCGCTGGACGCCGCCGAGGAGGAGGGCGTCGACCGGCGCAAAGAGGCACAGGACGCGCACGGCCTGGGCTTCTGCAACATCACCAAGTGCTGCACCGACGTCTGCCCGGAGCACATCAAGATCACTGACAATGCGCTGATCCCGATGAAGGAGCGGGTGGCCGATCTGCGTTTCGACCCGCTGACCAGGTTGTTCCGCCGGAAGCGGGGCTAGCCAGGAACGGGCCCGGCCGGAAGTGGGTCCGCCGGTGGGGGTCAGCGGATCGTTGGTGGAGTGGGCGACGGGGCGCCGATATGCAGCTCGTAAAGTCGTTGCCAGGTACCGTCGTCGACCGCCTTGCGCAGCACGGTCGCGACCCGTTCCCGAAGCACCGTGTCGCCGGGCCGTAGACCGATCCCGTACTCGGTGGTCCCCAATGGTGCGCCGACCATCTGCAACTTGCCGGTCGTCATCTCCGGCAGCGTCCGCAGCGCGATCTCGTCGGCGGCGATCGCGCTGACCCGGCTGCCGAGCAGGCCGGCGCAATCGCTGAAGCGGGCTCGGGTGACGAGTCGTTCACCGAGTCGGCCCCTGAGCGCTTGCGCGGCGGGGGAGTCCTTGGGAGCACACACCTTGTCATCCCCGAGTGAGTCCAGCCCCGTCACCGGACTGCCCGCAGGTACCGCCAATCGCAGGTCACTGACCAGGTAAGGGCCGACGAGGTCTACTTCGGTGCGCCGCTGTGGGGTGATCTCGAACAGCCCGAGATCCGCCTCCCCTCGGGTGAGCATGCCCACCCTG
>JBOHGT010000235.1:0-15489 GCA_050700385.1 Pseudonocardiaceae bacterium
CCGAAGCGGCACCCGGAAGCACCACAGTCGATCACGGTCCGAGCCGAAGGTTCCTTTGACTTCGGGTCGTTCGTTGCTGCGGCGGCCACGATGGTAGGGCGCTCGAGCACGATGGCCTCCTCTTGGACACCGACGACGGCCGAGTGGTGGATCAGTATGAGCAGTGCCGGGTAGCTGAGAGGCCCGGTCAGAGGTCTTGATGCAGGTGATGCGAACCGTGGGCATCGTGCGCACCACAGTGTCGATCGCGGACGAACTGCTGGCGATGGCGCGCGAGCGAGCCCGGAGACGGGGTCAGACGCTGGGCGAGTTCGTCGAGGACGCGCTGCGCCGCGAGCTCGCCGTACCCCACTCCGCTGGCCGATGCGTTCGCATTCGTCGACGCCACCTGCGCGCAATCGCACCACGCGATGCTGGCCACCGGTCCACGACATCTCGCCATGTTGTGCCGGTGCTGCGAGGAGGCCGACGCCGTCGTCGCACGGGGAGCTCTACGGCGTACCCGTGCCGAGCGTCCACGTTGGGGCCGCATGCCGCCTGCGGGTGTGTCCTGCGTCACGGTGACCGGAGGCTTGCCTTCGAGCGCGCTCGAAGTTCTAGCGTCACGTTCGTGAACAAGAAGCACGAGCGGGAGCAGCGCCAGTGACCGGGTTGGCCGAGCGGCTGCGGGAGTTGGTGGACCGCTACGACCCACCGGACCTGCCGCCGCTGCCCGAGGAGCTGTGCCGCACCCTGTACCTGCCGGCGGACCTGCCCCCCGAGCTGACCATCGCCCAGGTCGCCACGGCGACCGGAGTGAGTGCGCACACCTTGCGGTACTACGAGCGGATCGGGTTGGTCGAGGTCGGCCGGGACGCTGCCGGGCATCGGGTCTACGACCGCGAGGCGCTGGGGCGGGTGGTGTTCGTGACCCGGCTGCGGCTGTCGGACATGCCGATCCAGGCGATCCGACGCTACGTCGAGCTGGTGAACCAGGGCGAGGCCACGGCGCCGGAGCGGCTGGCCCTGATGCAGGAGCACCGAGCCACGATCGTTCGCCGGCTGCAGGAGCTGCAGGCCGCGCTCGCGGTCATCGACTACAAGATCACCACCTACGGCGGTCACTGCGGGCCCTGACCTGGCGTCGCTGCCGCTGCTCATCGCCATAGCCGTGACGGTGGCGTGCCCAGTCCTTCCAACGAACAGGAGAACGAGACCGTGATCGACAGAAACGAACTCACTCGGGTCCTCGGCCGGGACGGGCCTGCGATGTTCCCGCTGGGCCTGGGCTGCATGGGGATGAGCTACGCCTACGGGCCGACCGACCGTACCGAGTCCTTCGCCACCATCCACGACGCGCTGGACGGAGGTGTCACCCTTGTCGACACCGCCGACGTCTACGGCGGCGGGGAGAACGAGACGCTGGTGGGCGAAGCGATCACCGGACGCCGCGACGAGGTGGTGCTGGCCACCAAGTTCGGCATCATCAGCGATCCGGAGACGCTCATGCCGATCGGGGTCGACGGCTCGCCCGAGTACGTGGGGGCGGCTACCGACCGGTCCCTGACCCGGCTGGGAGTCGAGCACATCGACCTGTACTACCTGCACCGGCCCGACCCGACCGTGCCGATCGAGGACACCGTCGGCGCGATGGCCGAGCTCGTGACGGCCGGAAAGGTGCGACGGCTGGGCCTGTCGGAGGCCTCTGCAGACACGATCCGCCGCGCCGCCGCCGTGGCCCCGATCGCCGCGGTGCAGACCGAGTGGTCGCTGTTCAGCCGCGACATCGAGGACGACGTCGTCCCGGCCTGCCGCGAACTCGGAATCGGGCTGGTGCCGTACAGCCCGCTCGGGCGCGGGATGCTCACCGACGCGATCGCCGCGGTTCACGACCTGGCCGGCGACGACTTCCGCCGCACTCTGCCCCGCTGGGACGCCCGAACGTGACACACCGCTGGCCGAGTGACGCAGCTTCCGCCGCACCTCCCCCTCGGCCGGTTCAGCGGTAGCAGTAGGAGTCCGACGAGGCGTCCCCGCCCTGCAGCCGCACCTGGTGCACCCGCAGCCCGCGGAAGTCGTCCTCGTGTGGGAAGAACCGGTCGTCGATCGTCAGCCCGCCCGCGGGGTCGGCGTCGATCTTCGCCATCCACGCGCCCACGCCGTGCGGGTAGAACTGGTCGTCCCACGCCCCGTACAGCGAGTTGGTCAGGTACACCCGCCGCCCGTCGCGGCTGACCTCGACCATCTGCGGGCCGCCGGCCAGCCGCTCGCCGGGGGCGGCCGGGTGCGGAGCGCGCCCGACGATGCCGCCCAGGCGCACCGAGCCGGCCTCGCGCGGGTTCGCCGGGTCGCTCACGTCGTACTGCTTGAGCTCGCCGGTGCCCCAGCAGGAGACGTAGAGCATCCGGTCGTCGACGGAGAGGTCGATGTCGGTGACCAGCGGCGGTACCGCGCCGAAGGGCTGCAGCGCCGGGGGCAGCAGATCGGCGTCGGCCGGCTCGGCTGGGATCGAGATCACCTTCTCCGCCGCCCATGCGTCACCGTCGCGGTGCCAGCGCCACACCGACGCCGACAGGTCCTCCGTCGAGACGACGACACCGACGAACCCCCAGGTCGCTTCGGGGTCGTGCGAGGGGCGCAGCTCTAGCACCATCTGGTGCTGCGCGCCGAAGTCGATGGCCTGGACGTGCTTGCCGGCCGCGAGGTCCCAGAAGTGCAGCGAGTGGCCGTACTTGTGCCCCAGCAGCAGCTCCGGGTTCACCCCGTCCTCGATCATCGACGGGGTGCCCCACTCGCTCGTGATGAGCGTGTTCTGGTTGAGGTGCCACCAGGCGTCGTAGGCGAGGTACTGCGGGCCCCGATCGGTCTCCCACGCGCGCAGCACTTCGAAGGTGGAGTGGTCGAGCAGCGCGATCCCGCCCGGCCCGTCGGCCCCGTCCCTCCCGCCCAGGCAGGACAGGAAGATGCCGTCCGGCCCGCAGTGCAGGGTGTGCGGCCGGGAGTAGCCGGCCTTGCCGGCCAGCTCCTTCGCGTCGATCGTCTTCACCAGCTGCGGCGAGCGGGGGTCGGGCTGGGTGTCGTAGACGTGCACGTTCGAGCTGCGCAGGCCCGGCAGCAGCAGGTAGCGCCGCTGCAGGCCGTCCATGTCGTGGCCCTCGTGCGCGAGCGCGCTGCTGCAGGCGTTCCAGCCGAAGTGGTGCAGCTCGTCGCCGCGGGTTGGCAGGTCGGCCCAGCCCACGACGCGGCCGTAGTCGCCGGAGTCGGGGTTCACGTCGATGACGGTCAGCGCGTCCGGCTTCTCGCCCGCACGATCGAAGGCGACCACGTAGGCGAGTTCCTCGGGCGGCGCGGCGGCGGCCTCCGCGGCGCTGCGGTAGAAGGTGGGGTCGGTGGCGACGGTCATGGCTGCTCCAGAGGTCGGTTCGGACAGGTGCACGCCAGCAGGGCGTCAGCTGGCGGCGATGTCCGGACAGTGGGCCGAGCAGAACATACCTCGCGAACCCGTGCTGCCCTCTCACCACACCGGATTACACGTGTACCTCAATCTCGCGCCGCGGGGCCGGGCCGTAGGCCCAGCCCCGCGCGGCGGGGATGGCGAGGGGTGGATTCAGATCCGAACGGTGGTGCCGTCCGAGAGCGGAACGGTGAGCGAGAAATTCTCCCGGTAGCAGAGCTTCTGCTCCTCCAACATCGTCAGAGCGATCTGCTCGCCCAAGCGGAAGGATTCGATGAAATCACTGTAGTAGTGCACGCCGGCAAAGTTCCGTCCGATACCGATGTTCGCGCCGACCTTGTTGAGCTCGCCCTCCACGGTCAGCGGCCGGTCCAGCGCGGCGGAGACGTCGACGAGAGCACTTCCGTCCGAGTTCGCTTCGTACGCGATCGGGTTGCCGGCAGATGTGAGTGGCCATCCGTGGTCGAACCATGCCTTGACGACCGTCGTGCATGCACCGGCCACCGTGGCGTGCCCGGCTCCGTATGAAGGGTGGGTGGGCGAGCCTTCGGGAAAGGTCATGGGCAGCAGCCAGTTGTCCGGGTCGCCGTTGGCTGCGCCCACGGCTGCGCCGATGCCCGAGGAACCGGCGAAAGCGGCTTCCATGTTCTCGAGATCCCGCAGCCGCTCCTGCACGACCGCACTGTTGACTCGCCGCTGGTACATCCATCCGCCGACGGCCTCGGGCCGTAACCGCCGGTGCACGTTGAACTTCTGGAAGCGAACCGCCTTCAGTGCCCGGGTCGCCACTTCCGTGACGAGCGTGAGCAGGTGCGGCGCGCCGAACTGGGCGAAACCCTGCTGCTTGTCGACGAAGTCCGGGCGTTCGAACGGCAACCCGGGATCGAAAGGAGCCCGCAAGCCGAGGAGCACCAGACACGCGTTGAGGTATGCCTCGTACAGTGCGTCGTAGTGAACGTAAGTCGCGAGGTCGCGCGGGGTCGCGATGAGGCGATAGCCGTCGGCGTAGCTTTCGCGGCCTCGGGTGTCCGCGCCGTTCTGCACGTCGAGGAAGGTCTCCCAGTCGGTAAGGTAGTCCACGCCCGGGGGAGCGAACCGCACCCGTTGGTCGATGCGCAGGGCTCCGTAGGCGATCATCCCGTCGCTCAGCTCGTGAGCGGTGTCGTTCGCATTGATGCCCCGGTTGCCGATCAACAGGAACTGCGAGACGTAAGGGCCTTGGTTCTCACCGGGAAGCACGCCACGGAAGAGTTGCTCGAGCAAGACGGGGTCCGCGCCGGTCTGGCTCAACACGCGGCGGCGGTTCAGCGAGGTCGGCAGGACATCGGTGGAACTGGTCAGTCGGTCGGTGCGGTCCCGCCGGAACCACCACAAGCGGGCGAGCGACTCGCGGGCGTCTTGAATGGTGGTGTCGCCGCCCCAGTCGGTGAAGGGAACATCGCGGGACAGGGCCATCCAGTATGCTTCGCCCATCTCGGAGATCAGTTCCTGGCTGGCCAGCGCAGGGTTGGGCGGCATGGTCCGCGCCTGAGCGTCCGCACCCTCCAGATCGAACGTATTCCCGGCGCCCTGGCTCTCCCAGGCACGGAGGGTTGGCTCCTCGCCTGCAGGGTACGTGGCGGCCCAGTCCAGCTGCGGCTTCCCATCGGGACCATATACGAAGTCCCCATCGGGCTGAAATGGTCCTGGTCCGACACGGAGTCGAAGAAAGTCGCGCGGCTCACCTGAGTCGATCGACCGTACCCACTCAGAGTAGTCGGTGGGTTCACGCAGGAAGCCGTACTCGTCGTGGGGCAGGCATTTGGTGAAGTTGCCGACGTATGTCAACCGCCCCTGGCCGTCGTGCAGCCGTTGCTCGTCTCCGTTGGCACGATGCTGGGGTGTGGGCCGCAGGAACGCCACCTCAGCCGCTGCGTCACGGACACGTCGAGCCAGTATCTGCCTTTCGGACATTTCGCCCTCCCTCGTTGCCGGTGACACCTCACGTCGGTGCACACCGTAACAGCGAAGCAGTGGCAGGAGCCGAGATCGATAAACTGTCGAATTCCTTGCGCGACGCCCGGCTGCAGGAGGTCCATACCTGGACATCGCCGCTGAGGTCTACGGGCCCGCGCCCCATCGGCCTGCACACGCCCATGGATGAACTCAGCGACGCGGAGCTGCTCGAGCGTTTCAGCGCGTGAACGGCTTCGACCTCCACTTCGAGTAGCGGCGCAGCTTCCGTGAGCTGGCGATCACTCGGCCGGCGGCTCCCTCTCCAGCGGCGCCCGGTTACCGGCAGGTGATCGGCGGCTTGTCGCCACGTGCAAGGACGCGACGTCAGCCGGACTCGCCGAGGTAGCTTCGATGCGCGTGGCCGTCGTCTCGCGGTGCGGCCGTTCGGGGTAATGTGCTCGCTCCGGCGGGATCGGTCCGGGGCTGGGCCGACGGTGTGCCACGGCTCCCTGGCCGTCCCCCGAGATGACCGGAGATGACGACGGGCGAAAGCACCGGAGGTGGACGTGACTGCAGGAAGGGCATCCCGCGGTGTCGAGGGTGTCGAGCCGCAGCACGAGGAGTGGCTGTTCACTGGCCGCCGCGCGGTTTTGCAGCGCATCGTGACCTGGATGCGTGACGATACTCCCGGCGCCCTCGTGGTGACCGGATCGGCGGGATGCGGCAAGTCCGCCGTGGTGGGGCACATCACCGCGCTGTCCGACCCCACCGAACGGGAGGAGCTGCTCGCTCATGCGCCGCTCGGGCCGGCGGACCCGGACCCGGGTGCCGGTGCCGTCGATGCGGCGGTGCACCTGCGCGGCATGGGCGAGCAGGATTTCGCGGTCGCGCTGGCCGGGCAGCTCCGTTTGCCCGTGCCGCAGGCAGGCTGGCAACTGATCGCCGACATCGCGAGGATGACGTCCCCGCCCACCCTGGTGCTCGACGGGTTGGACGACGCGGTTCCCGAGCACGTCGACAAGATCGCGACGGAACTGCTGGTCGCGCTCGGCACGGTGGCGCGCGTGCTGCTCGCGACCGAGCAACGGGAGTTCATGCGGTGCGGGCCTCCCACGGGAGGGTCGCGCGTCGTCGGGCTACAGGAGATGTTCGGACGTGACGTGCAGGTCGTCGATCTCGACGCCGAGACGGGCACCCCGGACGACATCGAGCAGTACGTGGCGAAGCGGCTGCGCGCCCGAGGTCGTGGTGATCTCGCGGAGCGGGTGGCGCCGACCCTCGCCAGCAGGGCCATAGAGCTCGGCGGGTTCCTTTACGCCTGGATCATGACCTCCCAGATCGTGCGGCGGGTCATCGACGTGAATGCGGAGGGCTGGCAGCGGCAGCTCGTGACGACGGTCGGCGGGGCGCTGGACCACGACCTCTCGAGCGGTGCGACCCTGGTTCGCGACGGCGCCGAGATTCCCAGGGCCGCCCGGGACCTGTTGCGCGGGATTGCCTGGAGCCTGGGTCGGGGCATGCCGCGGGTCGTGTGGGCGGCTGCGGCCACCGCGCTGAGCCCGGACGGTGTCGAGTACCAGGCCGCCGACCTGGACTGGGTGCTCGAGCACTACGGGTGTTACGTCGTCGAGGACGAGCAGGACGGCGAGGCGATCTACCGGCTCCAGCATCAGGAGCTCGTCGAGCATCTCCTCGGGGCGCCGCTGCCGGTTCCCGGTAGCCCGGCGGCGCAGGCGCTGGCCGACGCGCTGGTGGCCCTCGCCGAAGCGAAACCCCCGGCGGACGGCGAACCGGACCGGCGCAGCCCGTACCTCCGGCGTCACCTCGCACGGCACGCCTCGTTGGCCGGGACGTCCGGTGTCGATGCCCTGTACCGGCTGGTCGAGGGCACGCCCGAGGCTTACCTGCCCGAGCTCGCGATGTCGGTGCACCAGCTCACCACCAAGCTGGCCGAGATCGGGCAGCACGAGATCGCCCTGGCCCCCGCCCAGCAGGCCGTCGACACCTACCGGGTGCTGGCCGAGGCCAACCCCCCGGCCTACCTGCCCTTCCTCGCGATGGCGCTGAACGACCTCGCCGTCTACCTGTCCGCGATCGGTCGGCGTCAGGCAGCCCTCGCCCCCGGCGCGGAGGCCGTCGACGTCTTCCGCGTGTTGACCGGGACCGACCCTGCCGCCTGCCTGCCCCACCTCGTCACCTCGCTGAACAACCTCGCCGGCCACCTCGCCGGACTCGACCGGATCTCCGACGGCGTCGATGTCTACACCACCTGCGTCGATGCCTTTGCCGGGTCGCCGGGTGTCAGGGATGCGCTGATCATCGAGCGCGCCGGGTTCCACGTCAGGCACGGTGACCCGCCGACCGGGCTTCGCGAGCTCGCCACGCTGCTCGCGTCGGACGAGACCGACACCCCGGACTCCATCGTGCTCGCGGCCCGCAACGCGCTGCGCGGGCATCGAAGCCGCAACGCGCTCGACGTCGACCACGCCTGGTGGACGGTCAACCGGACCGGACCTCCGGACTGGCTGAGCCTCACTCCGGAGCAGATCGGCATCGCCGTCGAGTGGATCGTGGCGCCGACCTGGAGGCAGTCGAAGAGCTACCTCGCGGCGCATCAAGAGGAACTGCTGGCGGATTCGACCTTCGTCGCGCTCGAGGAGCTGCTGCTGCTCGTCGCACCGCGGGCCGATCGGCACCTGGAACTTCTCGACGAGGTGATGGCGGTCGGCATCGACGCGGCGTACCGGCCGCTGCTGCTCGAGGACCTGGTGGCGGACTGGATCAGCGTGGAGAGCTGGCAGGACTCGCGGTCCTTCGCCGAGGAACACGCCACCGAGCTGATCACCCCCGAGGCAGAGATCGCGCTGATCAGGCTCGGGCACGCGACGGCCACCGTGGTGCACCTCGCGGTGCTCGGCCTCGCCCGGCAGGACGGCCTGGAGGCCGCCTACGGCTGTGTGACCGACCGCCAGCTCGCGGCCGACCGGATGCGTCGAGCGCTCGCCGAGGCGGAGTCGGACACCATCGCCCAGCTGGCCCTGCTCGAAGGGCGGGTCTTCGGTGAGTCGTTCGCGGCTGCGGCACATCTCGCCGTCGCCGGTTCACTGGCCGGTGAGCCGTTGAGCGACACGGCCCGGCTGGAGGAGCTCGCCGAGCAGGCCGACGTGGCCGAGCGGCAGCGGGTGGCCGCCGAGATCGCCGAGCTCATCGGCCGGGTCCCGGAGCACGCCGGGCGGCTCGGCTCGCTGCCCGAGATCCTGCGCCGCCCCACCCCGACCTGAGCCCGGCTGGCATGGCCAGCTTCTTTCGCGATACGCGTACTTATGGTGGTTTTTGGTGCCGACACGACCACAATGAGTGCGCGTATCGCGGGGGCCCGACCTCCGCGGGCTCCGGTGGCTCCGCGGGCTCCGGCATCGTGCGCAGCCGGGCGAGCGCCAATGCCCGAGTGCCGGTGAAGGTGTCGGATACCGGTGGGTCGAGCGTCATATCGGTGACGGCAACGCGGGCTCGACGATGCCGCGAGCCTCGCTCGGTGTGATCTCCCGCAGTGTCGCCATCGGCCCGGCTGCCAGGGCGCGGACGTCGGCGAAGTCGGCGCCTGCGTCGCGCAGCAACCAATCGAAGAATCTGCGCCAGCTCGCCTTCGCGCGAGGTGTGTCGCTGCTGCGTGCGGTTCGCGGTCTTGCGGGTACCCGGACGCTTCTTGCGCCCCCGGCTCTTCGGACTCATCCGGCGCAGGATGCCAGAACGCTCGGTACTGGTCACCCTGACGTGCTAGACGAGCGCGATTTCACGCGGCAGTCGCCGCCGCGATGCCATCTGCTGCATCGCCCGAGACGCGGGCCTGGGCAGAACGGACTGAACTCCGCCCCGGGGCTTGCGTGTCCCGAAGATCTCACTAAGGTAACGGCGCCCGATGCGCCCGACCGGTCACGCCGAGTCCTGCCCGCCGGTCCCCACGGGCGCGAAGCGCGATGACGACGGGCGGGACCGGAGCACTCGGCTCCGGAGGTGTCGGAGGTCCCTTCATGGGTGGAAGACACCGCAAGCCCGCTCCGCCGCGCTTGCGCCAATTCGGTGTGGCCGCAGCCACCTCGGCCTGCGCCGGCGGGATGGTCACGCTGCCCGGCACGGCGAGTGCCGCCGTCCCGACCGACCAGACACTCGACACCGGCCCGTCGACCGTTCTCGCACGTCGCCGGTCACGGCTCGCCTCCCTCGTCCGGATCGCCGCAGCCTAGCTGCCGGCCACGGCGGCCACCGCGAGGCCCGCGACGAGCAGTGCCCCGGCCTGCCGCGTGTGCACCCACGCCAGCGCGGCGAACCACAGCGGCCACACCGGGAACCCCTCCGGCGGCTCGTCGGGCGCCGGCCGCCGGTAGTAGCGCCACACCTTCACCAGCCGGGGCAGGGCGGCCAGGCACAGCAGCGCAGGCCACGGCATCGCACCCACCGCCACCGACAGGGCCACCAGGACGTAGAACGCGGCCATCAACCCGCGGGTCGCCGCCCGCGCGCGGTACTCACCCAGCAGCACCGGCAGCGTCCGGATGCCCAGCGGTGCGTCGAAGCCGATCTTGTCGATGTGCTTGCCCATCAGTACCGCGGTGCACAGCAGGCCGTAGGGCAGCGACGCGAGCAGGACCTGCCAGCCGACCGAGCCGACAGCCGCGTAGTAGGTGCCGCCGACCATCAGCGGGCCCCAGACGACGAGCACGTCGAGCTCGCCGAGGCCGCGCTTCTTCAGCCGCAACGGCGGCGCGGTGTAGGCGACCGACAGCACGAACCCGGCCAGCCCGAACGCGAGGATCGGCCAGCCCCTGACGGCGGTGAGCACCACCAGGATCGCGAGGTCGGCGGCGTTCACCAGCACGATCGCGGTGAGCAGCGCCCGGCGGGTCACCAGGCCGGACAGGATCGGATGGGGAGCGTACAGCGCCCGCGGGTAGTTCGCCGAGTCCGACCCGGACGAGGTGTCGTACAGGTCGTTCATGAGGTTGTTCGCCAGGTGCGCCAGCGTGATCCCGACGGCTGCGAGCGCCCACCAGCGCCAGTTCACCCCGGGCTCCCCGGCGGCGAGCAGCCCGGCCACCAGCCCCGCGGTGAGCGTCATCGGCAGCACCGCGGCGCGGGTGACCACGATCCACCGGGTCACCCCGTCCGTGGCACCCGGCGGCGGGTTGGTGGTGCGCAGCGCGTGCAGCCAGCTCCGGGCGCGGGAGGGCAATGCGGCCTCGGTCACGCCGCCAGCCTGGCACGCCCGGCCACGTGGGCGCGCCCAACCTTCCCCCGGACCCGGCGAACCGGCAAGATCAGGGGGTCCGTTGACCGCCGACGGCAAGGGAGGGACCCGTGACCGACAGCACCTCGTCGAGCTTCGACGCGTTCACCGAGGCACGGGAGTTCCTGCTCGTCCACCGGGAGGACTACGACCACGCGGTGAACCACTTCCGGTGGCCGGCGTTGACCGACTTCAACTGGGCGCTCGAGTGGTTCGACCACCTGGGCCGCGAACCGGACAGCGCCGTCCGGCCGGCGTTGTGGATCGTCGAGGAGGACGGCTCGGAGCGGAGCCTGACGTTCGCCCAGATGTCCGCGCGCTCCAACCAGGTTGCGAACTGGCTGCGTGACCGGGGTGTCGCCCGCGGTGACCGGATCGTGCTCATGCTGGGCAACCAGGTCGAGTTGTGGGAGACGATCCTCGCGGTGATGAAGCTGGGCGCGGTGCTCATCCCGGCTACCCCGTTGCTGGCCCCGGCCGACCTGCGCGACCGCATCGTGCGAGGCAATGCCCGGCATGTCGTCGTCGGCTCACCCGACATCGGCAAGTTCGACGACGTGCCCGGCTCCTACGGCCGGATCTGCGTGGGCGTGCCGGTGGAGGGCTGGGCGAACTACGCGAGGACCTACCACGCCCCGGCCGAGTTCACCCCCGACGGGCCGACCGCCTCGACCGACACGCTGCTGCTCTACTTCACCTCGGGCACCACCGCGCAGCCCAAGCTGGTCGAGCACACCCACGCCTCCTACCCGGTCGGTCACCTCTCGACGATGTTCTGGATCGGGCTCGAGCCCGGCGACATCCACCTCAACATCTCCTCACCCGGGTGGGCCAAGCACGCCTGGAGCAACGTCTTTGCGCCGTGGATCGCCGGCGCCACCGTGTTGATCTACAACTACTCCCGGTTCGACCCCGACGCGCTGATCGCCCAACTCGACCGCTGCGGCGTGACCAGCTTCTGCGCGCCGCCCACCGTGTGGCGGATGCTCATCCAGGCCGACCTGGAGAAGCTGCGCCGCCCGCCGAAGAAAGTGGTCGGCGCCGGGGAGCCGCTCAACCCGGAGGTCATCGAGCAGGTCCGCCACGGCTGGGGCGTCACGATCCGCGACGGCTTCGGGCAGACCGAGACCACCGTGCAGATCGCCAACTCGCCGGCCCAGCACGTCGTCCCCGGCTCGATGGGGCGCGCCATGCCCGGCTACTCGGTGGTACTGGTCGACCCCACCACTGGGTTGGCCGGTGACGAGGGGGAGATCTGCCTGGACCTCGCGCACCGGCCGCTGGGCCTGATGGTGGGCTACCGCGACGACGAGGAGCGCACCGCCGAGGCGATGCGCGGCGGCTACTACCACACCGGTGACGTCGGATCCCGCGACGCGAACGGTTACATCACCTACGTGGGCCGTACCGACGACGTGTTCAAGGCATCGGACTACCGGATCTCGCCGTTCGAGCTGGAGAGCGTGCTCATCGAGCACGAGGCCGTGGCCGAGGCGGCCGTGGTGCCCTCACCGGACCCCGTGCGGCTAGCGGTGCCCAAGGCCTACGTGGTGCTCACCGGCGGGCGCCGGCCGTCCCGCGGGACCGCGCTGTCGATCCTGCGCCATGCCCGCGAGAACCTGGCACCTTACCAGCGGATCCGGCGACTGGAGTTCGCCGAGCTACCCAAGACGATCTCCGGCAAGATCCGCCGGGTGGAGCTGCGCGACCGGGAGCGCGAGCTGTACGCCGGCTCCGATGCGCGTCCGCACGGCGAGTACCGCGACGACGACTTCCCCGAGCTGCGCTGACGTCATCGTCGGTGCGCGATCACACGGGCACGAGGCCCATGGCCTCGCCTGCAGCGCGTTGCGCATCATCCCGGCTGGCCAGCCCGAGCTTGTCGCCGGCATCGAGCAACGGGATGGCGGCGAGGTCTGCGACGGCGAGATGCAGGGCGTCCAGCGAGCGCAGCGCATGCCGGCGCACGATCTCGATCGCGCGGCGTTCGACCTGCTCCGCGTCCGCCCGCAGCAGGGTCACCAGCCCGTCGTCACCGGTGTCCGCGGCGAGCGCGGCCAGTAGCGCGTCCGGTTCCGCGCGCCTTCCCGTGCGGACCGCACGCACCAACGCGGAGGTGACCTCGACAATGGTCCAGGAGGCGGTGGCGAGTAGATGCTCGGATCCGTCGAGCAGCTCACGCGCCGCGGCGTGGCCGTCCTCGTCGGGCAAGTAGGCTCTGGCGAGCACGGACGAGTCGAGATAGACGAGCATGTCAGCGGCCGTCGGCCAGTAATTGCTCTAGCACCGGGCCCAGCCCGCGGGCCGCTTCCAGCGCAGCTTCCCGGTCACCGGTCGAGAAGGCTGCAATGGGGGACGATGCGAGCACACCGAGCCGTCGGGCCTTGGCCCGCATCGTCGCCCGGGCGTCTCCTGATTCGTCGGCTATCCCGGCTTCCAACAGCTCTCTGGCGATGGCGTTGGCCGACCGCCCGGAGCGCCGAGCCCGACTCGCAAGCCGGGCGTGCAGGTCGTCCGGGATCCGGAGCAAGAGCTGGCGCACACCGGGAGTATATCATAGATATGGCCTGTAATGCTATCAAGCAGACAGCGTAGACCACGGAGTTGAGTTCGATCTTCAGCCGTGCTGCAGCTGGTGCACTCGCTGGTGGGAGAGGCCCACGGTGTCGCTGATGGCACGCTGGGACAATCCGGCCTCGGTGAGGAGGCGGATCACCGCGCGCCGTGTCTCGTCCCGTTCGGCGAGCACCGCGGCGAGTTCGACCTCCACGGTGGTGAACCGAGTGAGCTGCTCGGTGACGTCGATGCCGTTGATCACGTAGCGCCAGCGGATCGTGAAGTCATCGGGGTCGGCGTCGGTAAGACCCGCGATCAGGTCACGCACCTCGACGTCGAGGTCGGCGAAGCGCGGCATATCGGTGGCTGCGGTCATGCCGGCGATGTCGGCCACCCACAGGTTGTCCTCGCGGGTGACCGTCACGTCGTAGGTCTTCACCGTTCCTCCGTCCACTTGTCACCGAGCACGGGCGCCAACCGCTCCTCCAGGCGCCGCAGCACGGTCCATGAGAGGTCGCCCGGGTGGTCGGTGAGACCGAACCGATCGACCTCGCGGTCAGCAGGGTCGACCAGCGCGTACATGTGGTGCGAACCCTTGCCGCGGCCGGGCAGCTCCACGACGTACAGACCGCGCTTGCGCGCAACCCTGCGCACCAGCTGCAGCGCGCGCGCCGGCTTCATCCGCTTGTTCACCACAATTCTAAGCCTAACTGTGTAGGCATGCAAGCGGCTAGCCAGCTAGGCGCTATTCGTGGGGTTTGTGTCACTTGGTGCGGGCGTGCCGGGCGTCAGTGCCCGGCGCCGGTGTCACCATCACCCCATGGCAACCACCGACAGCACCACCACCACCCAGGAACCGACCACCGACGCCTTCACCGAGCGCGTGTTCGCTGCGCTGCTCGGCACCCAGGAGATACACGCCGTCTACCTCGGCGACCGGCTCGGCTACTACCGTGCCCTGGACGCGAGTGGCCCGGCCACCTCCGTCGAGCTGGCCGCCCGCACCGGCACCGCCGAGCGGTACACCCGCGAGTGGCTCGAGCACCAGGCGGTCTGTGGCTACCTCACCGTCGACGACGTCACGGCCGAGCCCGGCGAGCGGCGCTTCGCCCTGCCGGCAGCCCACGCCGAGGTGCTCACCCGCGAGCTCAGCCTCAACAACCTGGCCGGGATGGCCCGGACGATCTGCGCTCTCGGCAAGCAGCTCGATGCCCTGGTCGAGGCCTTCCGCACCGGCGGCGGGGTGAGGTGGGAGCAGTTCGGCCCTGACGCCCGAGAGGGGCAGGGCGCGGCCAACCGGCCGCTCTTCCTCGGCCCGCTGACCAGCGAGCACCTGCCCGCTCTCGGTGACATCGACGCCGCGCTGCGTGCCGGCGGCCGGGTGGCCGACGTGGGCTGCGGCGTCGGCTGGTCCGCCATCGGGATCGCCTCGGGCTACCCGCAGGCCACCGTCGACGGCTTCGACATCGACGGCCCCTCGATCGAGCTGGCCCGCCGCAACGCCGCCGAAGCAGGGGTCGACGACCGGGTCCGCTTCCACCACGCCGATGCCGGCACCGTCGACCCACAGGGTGGCTACGCGCTGGTGTGCGCGTTCGAGTGCATCCACGACATGCCCGACCCCGTCTCGGTGCTGGTCGCCATGCGGTCACTGGTCGCCGGGGACGGCACGGTGCTGGTGATGGACGAGCGGGTCGCCGAGACGTTCACAGCACCCGGTGACGAGGTCGAGCGGCTGATGTACGGGTTCAGCATCCTGTGCTGCCTGCCCGACGGGCTGTCCCACCAGCCCTCGGTCGGCACCGGCACGGTCATGCGCCCGTCCACCCTGGAGGGTTATGCCCGGCAGGCGGGTTTCACCGGCATCGAGGTACTGCCGCTGGACAACGACTTCTTCCGCTTCTACCGGCTGCGCACTGCCGCGTAGTGGCGAGGAGTTGGACATCACCGAGCGAGGTACCGTCGTCGCTCGGCTGGTTCCGGCCCAGCCGCACTCACTCTCCCATCTCATCGCTTCCGGCGCGCTGCGTCCGCCTACCATCCGGGGGCCGCTGCCTCGACCCACCGGGCCGGTCAGAACCGACCACGAGGCCGGCGAGCTGGTGCGCGAGCTGCGTGACGAGGAACGCTACTGATGATCTACCTCGACACTGCGGCCTTGGTGAAGCTCGTCCGACATGAGCCGGAGACCAACTCGTCCGCAGCACGGCTGCCGATTACTCATCGCCCGATCTGTGCTCGCTGGACGTTATCCACCTGGCCACCGCGCACGCTGTGTTCG
>JBOHGT010000236.1:0-3545 GCA_050700385.1 Pseudonocardiaceae bacterium
CCACCAGGTCGCACCCGCAGAGCGCCACATACCGGCCGGCGTACCCGGCGTCCATCGCCTCACCGGCCACCAGATGCTCGCGGCCATCCCGACCGCACGTGACCGGCAGCACCCTGCAACCAACACCCGTGGTCACGACAGGTCCCTCGGCCACGCAGAGCGATCACGGGTGAACTCCCGCCGTTGATGACCGGCTGGGTTTCGGGGTCCCGGCCAACCTCGCCGCCACTCGTGGCGACGCAGCAGGTCATGGCTGGTCTCATGCACGCTCAGGCTCATCTCTGGTCCACTGGTGCGGGCAGGTCCCAGCGCGCTCGAAGAGGATCGGAGCTCGTGCGCGTTGGCAAAGTCCTGACTGACATGTACTCAGTTCAGCAACCCGACCCCGGGGGTGCGGCAGTGCGCTCGGGGGGTGCAAACGTGCACGCAGGGGGTGCTTTACTGTGGCTCGGGGTGATCGAGTGAGTACCGAGAGAGAGCCCAACCGTCTCCTGGCTGCCAGGATTGCGGAAGCTGGGGTCAGCAACAAGGGGCTTGCCGCGCGGGTGAAGACGCTCGCGCGGCGGGACGGCCACTCGATCTCGCCCGACCACGTGTCCGTGCGCAGGTGGCTCGACGGCACCGCGCCGCGGGGCCGCACGCCTGACTACATCGCCCTCGCTCTCGGCGCCAAGCTCGGACGGCGGGTGACGCCCGCTGATCTCGGGCTGGCTGCTGACACGGATGCAGACGTCACGCATGAGGTAGAGATCCACAGGGACTGCGACCCGGTAGAGGTGAGTCAGCACGCATGGCGCAATGTTCGAACGCATCTTATCCGGCATCGGGCCGAACTGGCCTCACGAGCTGTCCAGCTATACGAGCCGTCGTGGCGACTACCGCAGGCACCCATGCTATCCCAAGGTTCTTGGTTGCCCGATAAGCCAATTGCTCTCGAGAATATCAAGCTCGAATGGGAGCCGAGCCCACCGAAACCGATCGTCGTCGGCCAGGAACCGGAGGTTCGCTCGCTACTTCCGCTGCGAACCCGGCTGCAGGCCTTTCCTGGCTACAGCAGTGCAATCCGCTATCTCGGTCGACCTGATCTGTTCGACAACCGCCCTTGTTACAGATTGCTCAGCGCATCATTGAGTGGGCAGACCGAGGCCCACCTTCGGTTCTGCCAGTCCTGCTTTTTCGATAAGATCGACATATGTGAGGCGCTTGCGCACGAGCTGTCCGCAGCGGTTATGAATGCAACGCCTTCCTGGTCGGAGCTGCCCTTCCGTTCGCTCGTCTCGGATCCGTATGATCTTGTTCTGCGTACAGTGAACACTTCTATCACGACGCTCACGATCCGGCGTGAGCGCGCGAGCGGTCAAGCGAGTTTACTTCTGCACCGTCGGGACCCGGCCAAGGTGGTGACAGGGGGCGGCGAATATAGTCTTGTCCCGTCCGGTGAATTTCAGCCGGCGAGCGTTTCTCCTGACAGTTTGCTGCCAGATCTGGACATTTGGCGGAATATTGTGCGCGAGTACAGCGAGGAGCTACTCGGGCAGCCAGAGCATGATGGAAGTAGTGGGCGGCCGCTCGACTATGAGTGTTGGCCATTCTTTCGGGCGATGCAGAAAGCCCGCGAACGAGGCGAGCTGCGGGTTTACGTGCTCGGCGTTGCACTGAACGCCTTGAACCTCAACGCCACCATTGTGACGGTGGCGGTTATTGACAGCATCGTTTTTGATTCGCTGTTTCGCGAGTTGACTCGCCTCAACGCGGAGGGTGAGGTTGTAGTCCACCTTGGGGACGATAAAGAAAGACATGGCATTGCATTCGACGAGGCCACTGTAAACGATCTCCTGCACGTGGAACGGCTGGTGTCACCCTCTGCGAAGGCTGGACTCAGCCTCGCGTGGCGACACAGAAAACACCTCCTGGAAGAGACGTAGCGCCTCCGAGGCTGAGTGTGAGTACTGGGTGTGCAGCGCGTCGGCGGTGACACCACACCACACGTCGGTGAGTCGCTGGACTCATCGCCGTACACCCCAGGTGACGCTCAAAGCCAGCAGCCCTGCGGAAGTTCCGACGACAAGGCAGCCGTCGTTGAACGACGCGAGTCCCAGTGCCTCGTAGTAAGCCGGGACCACATGGAGGGGATCGCTGATGGCCGGGTCCCAGATCCGCACCGTGCGATCGTCGCTGGCGGAAGCCAGCAGCTCCCGGCCGCCCACCCGCACCGCACACACACCGCGAACCCCGTCGCTGTGACCCTCCAGGGTGCACTCGCGGGTGCCGGTGGCCAGGTCCCAAATCCGCACCGTGCGATCGTCGCTGGCGGAAGCCAGCAGCTCCCGGCCGCCCACCCGCACCGCACACACCCCCTGAACCTCGCTGTAAGGGGCCCGCGCAAGGTGCGCTCGGAGGCGCCGGTGGCCAGGTCCCAAATCCGCACCGTGGCATCGTCGCTGGCGGAAGCCAGCAGCTCTCGACCGCCCACCCGCACGGCACACACGCTATTCACCCGGCTGGCGTGGCCCTTCAGGGCGCGCTCAGGGGCCCCGGTGGCCGGGTCCCAGAGCCGCACCGTGCGATCGTCGCTGCCGAAGGCCAGCAGCTCTCGACCGCCCACCCGCACCGTACACACCCCGGACACCCCCCAGCCGGTGTGCCCGCGCAAGGTGCGCTCGGGGGCCCCGGTGGCCGGGTCCCAGAGCCGCACCGTGCGATCGTCGCTGCCGAAGGCCAGCAGCTCTCGACCGCCCACCCGCACCGCACACACGCTATTCACCCAGCTGGCGTGGCCCTCCAGGGCACGCTCGGGAGGGTCGGTGGCCGGGTCCCAAATCCGCACCGTGCGATCGTCGCTGGCAGAGGCCAGCAGTGCTCGGTCGTCCACCCGCACCGCACACACGCTATTCACCCAGCTGGTGTGTCCGTGCAGGGTGCGCTCGGAGGCGCCGGTGGCTGGGTCCCAGAGCCGCACCGTGCGGTCTTCGTTGGCGGAGGCCAGCAGCTCCCGGCCGCCCACCCACCCGCACCGCACACACCCCAAGCACCCAACCGGTGTGACCCTCTAGGGCACACTCGGGGGCGCCAGTGGCCGGGTCCCAAATCCGCACCGTGCCATCGGCGCTGGCGGAAGCCAACAGCTCCCGGCCGCCCACCCGCACCGCACACACCCCAAGCACCCAACCGGTGTGACCCTCTAGGGCACGCTCAGGGGCGCCAGTGGCCGGGTCCCAGAGCCGAACCGTGGCATCGTAGCTAGCCGAAGCGAGCAGCTCACGCCCGTGCACCCGCACGGCACACACGCTGTTCACCCAGTTGGTGTGCCCGTCCAGAACCGCCAGATCCGCCCGGCGCGGTGTGTTCGTCCACAGACCCCGGTAGGGAGCGTGTTCCTGGTGGTGGCGGAAGGCCGTACCGAGTCCGTCGAGGGTCTCCGTCACGCTGAGCAGCGCCAGTCGCTCCGGGGGATCGGCTGGGATGGCCCGTGGGGTCAACCGCAGTAAGCGTGCTCGCTGCACCCCCGCAGGCGTGTGCGCGTGAACTGTAGCAGGGATCAGCCG
>JBOHGT010000237.1:0-1096 GCA_050700385.1 Pseudonocardiaceae bacterium
GGTGAGCGGGTGGCGGTACACCCGGGCCGGGAAGAGGTCCTCGGCGCGGCGCAGCGCCCGCACAGCATCCTCACGACGGCCCCGCAGCCGGGCCAGCACTCGGCTGTAGTCGCCCCAGTAGGCGGCCTGGCGGGCCACCGAGGGCAACAACTCGGGCCGCAACCCCTCCGCGACGGCGGCGGCCCGGGCGTGCTCGCCGCATTCCAGCGCGACACCCATCCGCCACACCCCGACGTTGGTCGGCCCGAACCCCAGCCCGTAGGCATTGCCCTCCCCGGTGCGCGCGGCCAGTTCAGCCGCGTGGTCCAGCGGAGCTTCCACGTCCCCGGGGCGGCTGTCGGCCGCGGCGACCAGCGAGTGGGACAGCGCCAGCATCCCCTCCAGCTGCTCGGCCTGCCCGGTGGTCGTCGGCACCGTCACCGAGTCCAGCACGGCTTGCGCCAGGTCGAGCTCCATGGCGGCCAGCAGCCCGTTCGCCGAGCCGAACGCGGCCAGGCCGAGCATGTCGGGCCCGCCGTGCTCCCGGGCGGCCTGGCGCCCCAGCATGGCGGCATGCCAGCGCAGATCAGCGGGCGCGCCCACGTCGTACAGAAACGCGTGGGAGCCCTGCACGTGCAGCAGCACCGCCAAGACGAGCAACTCGGCGACGTCGCGGCCGACGGCCAAGCTGGTGTGCAGGTCGCGGACCAAGCCGGGTAGGTCACGGCCCACCTGATGGTGCTTGCAGAGGCGTTGCGCGGTGACCAGCGCCTCGACCCGGGTCCGCAACGTCTCCACCGCGAGGACCTGCCCGCCGGGCACGTCGTGGCTGACCGCGATCAGCGCGCGACGGACCCCCTTGACGGCTGTGTCGGTGTCTCCGTCGGCGGGTGCGGGCACCGGTAGCCTGGTCAGCTCCGAGGGCTCGATCTCCAGCGCGTCGGCCAAGGCGACGATCAGCGACCGGTTGCCCAGAGCGCGCTGCCCCTTCTCCAGGCGACACAGATAGGACTTGCTGATCTTGGCCCGCTCCGCGACCACCGCGAGGGACTTGCCCCGGGCGTTGCGGACCTGCCGCACCAGTCGGCCCATCGTCCGGGCTTCCTCAGCGTCCATC
>JBOHGT010000238.1:0-5014 GCA_050700385.1 Pseudonocardiaceae bacterium
ATCACCCGACGACCCCGACGTGCGGACCACGATCGGCTCGATCGATCCGGTGGTGACCCAGGCGCGCAGGGCCGCATCGAGCTCGCGCGGCCGTCCGGACAGCGGCTGGAGGGACACCACGATCGGCTAGGGTACGGCGCGCTGCCACACTTGCGCCTCATGGCCACCATCTCGCAGTGGGTCGAGGGTGCCCGCCCACGCACGCTGCCCAACGCCGTGGCCCCCGTGCTCGCCGGGACCGGCGCCGCGGCCGCGATAGGCGGCGTGGCGTGGGACCGCACCGCGCTCGCGTTGCTGGTCGCGCTGGCTCTGATAGTCGGGGTCAACTTCGCCAACGACTACTCCGACGGCGTGCGCGGGACCGACACCGATCGCGTCGGCCCGATGCGGCTGGTCGGGTCCGGCGTGGCCACGCCGGTCGCGGTCCGCACCGCGGCACTCGCGAGCTTCGGCGTCGCGGCCCTCGCCGGGCTGGTCCTGGTGGCGCTGTCCGGGCAATGGTGGCTACTCGCGGTCGGGGTGGCCTGTATCGCCGGGGCGTGGTTCTACACCGGGGGCCGCCGCCCCTACGGTTACGTGGGCCTCGGCGAGCTCGCCGTGTTCGTCTTCTTCGGACTGGTCGCCGTGCTCGGCACGCAGTACGTCCTCGGTGGACAGGTCACCACGACCGGAGCGGGTGCCGCGGTCGCGATGGGGGCGCTGTCGGCGGCCGTGCTCGTGGCGAACAACCTACGTGACATCCCGACCGACGCCGCAGCCGGCAAGCGCACTCTCGCGGTGCGGCTCGGCGATGCCGGTACCCGCATGCTCTACACCGCGCTGGTGGCCGTGCCGTTCGTGGTCACCGTCCTGCTCGCGCCGGGTCACCCCTGGGCACTGGCCGGATTCCTGGCGCTGCCGCTGGTGGCGCCGCCGGCGCGCCGCGTGCTCGGTGGCGCCACCGGTCGGGAGCTGGTCACCGTGCTGCGCGACACCGGCCTCGCCATGCTGGTGTGGGCGGTGGCCACCGCGGTCGCGCTCACCGCCGGCTGAGCCGGCAGTCGGACACCGCCGGCTGAGCCGGCAGTCCGGAAACCGCCGGCTGAGCAGGCCGGTCACTCTGCCGGCTCGTCACCCCGCAGCTGGGCCCGCAGCCGGTCCCGCTCCGCCCGGCGACGCTGCGCGACGGCCCGCAGCCCGGCGCTCACCCGCGCCCGCAGGCCACCGAACAGGACCAGTGACAGCGGCAGCGCCACCACCAGGGCCAGCAGCAACGCCACCAGCAGCGGCACGCCCGCGAGCATGAGCAGCAGCGCGAGCGCGGCGATGAGCGCCAGCCGGACCAGCGTGTAGAGCGTCACGTCGCGCACCAGTGTGGAGCCGGTCGGCGCGCCCGGGTGCTGCTCGGTCACGGAGCCCGAGCCTACGCTCCGGGCGTTCACCGTTGCGGGCGTTCACCGTTGCCGGATTGGTGGCAGTTCACCCGATTACCGATGCTTTACCGAATCACAACCGTTCGAGTACCTCGGGGTCGGACTGTCACGATGCGTCCGAAAGGTCCCGCCGACGCCGGTCTGGTGGCCGGGCGCGGCGGGTCGGCGACAGGAGGCAGCGCCATGTCCGAGACCGCAGCGAGCAGTTCCGAGCGCCTGCTCACCCCGGGTGAGGTTGCCGCGCTGTTCCGCGTCGACCCCAAGACGGTGACCCGCTGGGCCTCGGCCGGCCGCATCGGCTCGATCCGCACCCCGGGCGGGCACCGCCGGTTCCGCGAGTCCGAGGTGCGTGCCCTGCTGGCGGCGCTCACCACGCCCGCCTCCCGGCCGGGTTGAGCGACAACGCCGGGTTGAGCGACAACCGGGCCCTGCTCGTCCCGGTTGCCTCTACTTGACCCGCTGCGACTACGCTGGAGAGCGGAATCAGGGAGGTGACCCCTGAGGAGGTGAGCAATGCTGTACCTGCTGGCGGCGATCGGAGCGGGGACCACGGCCCTGCTGCTATGGAAGGCGTTCGGGCCGCAACGGCCGATCGGGTCACGCAGGCCCGTGCTCGCGCCCGACGACGACCCCGACTTCATGCGCAAACTCAACCGGCGGCCACCACCCGATCCCGACCAGAACGCCTGACGGCTCGCATCCTCACCGGCGCAGGCCGGGTGATACCGGCGCGGGCCGGCGATCAGCTGGAGCGGGTCCGGGTAACGGCGTGCGGGAACTCGTCGGCGACGGTGGCGGCCAGTTCGAGGGCCGCCATCCGGGCGGAGGCACCGAGCCGGTCGAGCTCGATCTCCGCGCCCTCCTCGAGATGCTCATCGAAAGGCATCCGGCACACCGCGCGGCACCGGGTCGCGAAGTGCGCCGCGACCTTGTCGAGGTCCACCTTGCCCGACCTGGGCCGCACCGAATTGATCACCGCGACGGAGCGGCCGACGAGCTCGCGGTAGCCGTGCGCGTCGAGCCAGTCCAGTGTGGCCGATGCCGAGCGCGCCCCGTCGATGGATCCCGACGAGACGATCACGAGGGAGTCCGCCGTGTCGAGCACACCCTTCATCGCGGAGTGCATCAGGCCGGTGCCACAGTCGGTGAGCATGATGTTGTAGAAGTGCTCGAGCAGGTTGACGGTGCGGCGGTGGTCCTCTTCGCTGTAGGCCTCCGAGACGGCCGGATCCTGCTCGCTGGCGAGGATCTCGAGCCGGCTGGAGCCCTGCGAGGTGTAGGACCGGATGTCGGAGTACCTGCGGATCCGGCTCGCGTCACGCAGCAGGTGGCGGACGGTCGCGGTGGTCTCGAGCGGGATCTTCTGGGACAGCGTCCCCCGGTCCGGGTTCGCATCCACCGCGATCACCCGGTCGCCACGTAGCGAGGCGAACGTCGAGCCGAGGGTGGTGGTGGTCGTCGTCTTGCCGACCCCGCCCTTCAGGCTCAGCATCGCGATCTTGTAGCAACCGTGCAGCGGCTGGTTGATCCGCGCGATCAGTTCCCGGCGACGGACATCAGCCGCGCTCTCGCCCGGATTGATCGTCCGGCCGCTGGCGACGAACACCGCGCGGCGCCAGCCCGACTGCGGCGGGCGCTTCATCTGCCGCAGCAACTGTGCCGAGGACAGGTCGTACGGTTGCTGGGGGTGCTGCTGGCCGCTCTGCGGCTGGCCCGGTCCGCCCTGCGGAGGCGAGAGGTAGTAGCCGGGTGGGGGCCCTGACGGTCCGCCGCCCACCGGATGCGGGCCGGAGCGCCCGCCGCTCACGCCGTACGGCCCTGACACCTCACCGGGGCGCGGACCGGAGGTGGAAGGGTCGACGGCGGACTGCCACCCCCATGCGGGCGGCTGCCCCGACGTCAGCTGCGGGTACCCCCGCCCGTCCTGCCGGGATTCGGGCTCCTCTTGGCGTCCGGTCACCGGTTGGTCCCCTCCACAATTCCACGCGTATCTGGACGACCCCGACCCCTACGACGGTAGTCCGCGTGGCGCGGCGCAGCGATCCGGGGGCGTCCGGAAGCCACTCGGGCTGGGCCGGCAGAGCGATCCCGAGCTGTGGACGGTAAACTGATGGCCCTGCGCGGTGCGGTCCGCAGTCACGAGCGGCTGGCCGGCCCGGACGGGCTCTGCGCCGTGGCCACGTCACGGCGCGTTGAGCTACTCGTTCCCGCCCGGCCGTCGGTCGCAGAGATCGCCGCCCGGCTCACCAACCCCCTGATCCTGAGGTAGACCATGAACATTCCGACGACGACCCACCCGGCGCCCGACTGGCTGCGTGAGCTCACCAACGCGCGAACCCGTTACGAGGAGCTGCTGGGTTGGCCGGTCTGCGTGGAGGTGCAACCGCGGCACGTGAGGGTGCCGGTCGGGGCGGTGCTCGACGCCATCACCATGCCCGCGAGCCTCGGCGAGCAGGTGCTGACCGAGCTCACGGTCACGATGCAGGCAGGCCCGGTGACCGCGGGCCCGAACGCAGACCCGTGGACCTTTCTGACCCAGCCCGCCACGGCACCGTGCCCCGGCACCCCTGCCGATCTGGACCGATTGGAGGTCCGTCTCCTCCCCCGTGGCGCGTACGCGAACCTGCCCACACAGCTCGACAGTGGCAACGACAGCGCATGGCGATGGATCGAGTCACCTCAACTATGCCAGTCGTTGCCGCCGTGGACAGCGGTCATCGGCGCCACCCGCCGGGTCGCCGCCGCACTGGTCACCAGCGGGCGGTGAACGCCACCCCCGCCGCCCTCGCCGCACCGCTTGCCGGATGTCGCGCTCGATGGAGCTACACACCGGCGTAGAGCTACACGCCGGCGTAGGAGTGCAGCCCCGCGATCACGATGTTGATGAAGAACAGGTTGAACAGCATGACCGCGAGTCCGGCGATATTGATCCACGCTGAGCGGGCGCCGCGCCAGCCGGTGGTGGCCCGCGCGTGCAGATAGCAGGCATACACCACCCACGCCACCAGCGCGGTGGTCTCCTTGGGGTCCCAGCCCCAGTAGCGGCCCCAAGCCGCCTCGGCCCAGATCGCGCCGGTGATGATCCCGAAGGTCCAGATGGGGAAGGCCACCACGGTGGTGCGGTAGGCCAGCCGGTCCAACGTAGCCGCGCCCGGCAGCCGGCCGGCGATCCGCGAACCCGCCGACCCGCGCGCCTGGACCAGGTACAGCGCGCTGGCCACCCCGGAGACCAGCAGCACACCCGAGGCGATGCTCGCCGCCGAGACGTGGATCGCGATCCAGTAGGAGTTCAGCGCCGGGATCAGCGGGGCGGCGTCGGCGTAGAGCACCGTGCCGGCCAGGAACAGCAGGACCACGACGGGCAGCAGCACGAAGCCACCCAGCCGTCGCAGTGCCGGAACGGCCACCCGCTGCCGGTGCAGCACCACGAGCCAGGCGGCCACCGCGACGAAGCAGACCGCCGAGGTGAACTCGTACATGTTTCCCCACGGCACCCGCCCGGCGGCCAGGCCGCGCAGCACCAGCGAGACGCCCTGCACCGCCGCGGCAAGCCCGGTCAGTGCCACGGCCGAGCGCCCGGCGCGTTCCGGGCGGCTGCGCGG
>JBOHGT010000239.1:0-6529 GCA_050700385.1 Pseudonocardiaceae bacterium
TCGGCGACGGTGACCGTCGTGGTGATCGCGAGGGGGGTGCGCTGGTACCGGCGGCGGAAGGTCTGTTTCTCGGCCTTCTCCTTCACCCGCTCGTACTGCCCCCAGGACGCGGTCACGGTGAACGAGTCGAGGTCGTCGGGGATCTGGCAGCGCAGCCCCATCGACGCCGGGATCATCAGGCCACGCCGCTGCGGCTCGTCCTCGGCGGTGTCCTCGTCCGCGCCCGCGCCGCTCTCGTCCACGGCGGTGACCGGCACGCCCCGGCTCTCCTCGGCGTCGACCGCGTCACCGACATCGGTCGCGGCCTCCTCGGAGTCCGCTTCCTTCAGGTCATCGTGGCCAGCGGTCAGCCGCACCGGCGCGATCCGGCCGATCAGGTAGGCAGTGTCGGGTACCCCGTCCAGGACCTCCTCGGGGCCGTTCGCCGGGCCGAGCAGCTCGCGTTCGAGGATGTCGACGAGGTTCTCCCGCGCCGTCCACGACCGCCCGTCCGGCTCATGCACCAGCCGGTACTCCGGCCGCTTGTCCTGGGGCGCACTCATCTGGACTCCAATCGGCGAAGACTCCCACCTTCAGGCGGCCAACCATATTCAGAGGCATAACTGCAGGATGGGCCGGGTGTGCGATGGTTGGTGGCGTAGCGCTCCCGTTCGCCTTCGGTGCTGTCATATAGGTGGTAGGTCGACCAGCTCGATGCCGATGGCCAGGACGCCGAGGGCTTCACGCTCGGGTGGATAGATCTGGCGGATGGTGGTCACCAGCGTCCACAACGCCGAACGCCTGCTCGCCCGCACCGACCCGAATGTCCATCACGGCCAGGGCATGACCTGCGTATGGAACAAGGAGACCGCGGCGTGCCGGAAAGCGAAGCTGGCGATAGGGCTACCCGACCTCGACGCACCCGACGACACCGAGTGCCAGTCGACCTGTGTCAACCTGGCCTACACCGACCGCGACGTCCAGCAACTCGCCGACCGGCTGCCGGTGCTGGAGGTACACGCCGTCGACCCGCTCACGCCCTGGCCGCTACGAGAGCGTGCCGCGGCCCAAGCCACGGCGGTGCGCGCGGTGATCGATCAGCACGAACGGACCCACCCCCGCGGCGGACCAAGGAAACTGAGGAGGCGTGATGGGCCGCCGAACCCGCGACCACGACGCCGAGCGCACCGCGATCCGGGCGGCGACCGAACGGCTGCTGGCCGGTACGCCGCTGCGAGCGACCTCCGGCAAGCTCACCACCACCGAACTGATCGCCGAGGCCGACCTGCGCCGGGACGTGGTCTACGACCACCCCGATCTTGTCGAGGAGTTCAAGGCCCGACTGAAGGCACAGGATTCGACACCGGCGGCGTTCCAGCACCTGGTCGAGCAGAACGCCGCACTCATCAAGGACCTGGCCGCGACGAAACGGACACTGGCCGACCATCAGGCGACCACGGCCATCCTGCGGAGGGCACTCGCCGAACTGTCACTGGAATTGCAGCAAGCCCACGAGGAACTGGCCGGTCTCAGCGGCGTCACCCGGCTGCCCATCGCAAGCGAGAAGACGACAGACGGTGCCCTGACCACGGACTAGACTTCGGACACCGCAGCGAGCCGCCCATCGCGGCACAGATGATCACGTGTCGACGGGAGCGTGGGGTGCCCAACGACTTCGGCGCCATCTTGCCCTGCGAGCGCGTGCTGATGTCGCTCAAGCCCGAGTACTACGAGCTGATGTGGCAGGGTCTGAAGACCCACGAGTTCCGCCGCCGGTACCTCAAGGGCCAGCCGACCATGTGTACCTGACCGCACCGGTCTCGAAGTTGATCGCAGTGATCGACCTGGACGAGGCCGTGGTTGGTCCCCCACGATCGCTTGCTGACATCGCCGAACGTGCCAACCCAGGTAACGGCGAGTCCGTCTACGCCTACCTCCAAGAGGT
Source organism: Pseudonocardiaceae bacterium (assembly GCA_050700385.1). Classification (GTDB taxonomy): domain Bacteria; phylum Actinomycetota; class Actinomycetes; order Mycobacteriales; family Pseudonocardiaceae; genus WHSY01. The sequence goes on from JBOHGT010000239.1 coordinate 1,925, forward strand.
TGAACTGGCCTACGCGATGCCGATCCGCACGATCAGCGAGTACCCCGGCTTCACCGCTGATGAGCTGGGGACAATGCTGGACGGGTTCCAACCGCCACAGGGCTACATACTTATCGACAAGCACGAAGACTGGGCGCGCGTGTGCGACGAACTCACCCAGGCGCCGGTCGCACGCGAACTCGTCGTCCAGCATCCTGCCCAGCCATCCTGACCCGGACGGCGGGTCGGGATCATCCCGTGGCGTTGGTTTGTTCGTGCTGGAGGACGAGATCGCGGTAGGGCAGCTTCACGACCGGGTGCTCGGCCAGGCCGAGCACCCGCTCCACCTGGTCCAGCAGCGTCGCGGCCGCGTCCGGTTCGTCGGCCATCACCTCAGTTTCGACGAACGCGCCGACGCCGGTGATGAGGTCGATGACCACGGTGACCTCGCCGCGGTCTGGGCGCTGGAAGGTGGTGCGGGTCTTCTCCACCCGGCACAGCCGCACCATGCCCAGCACGTCCAACAGGGTGTTAGCGGCCGTGGCCTGGTCGGGGCCGGAGAGGATGACGTTGGTCTCGGGCTTGGCGATGATGTCCGCGACCGAGTGCGTGTCCGCGGTGGACGCCGGTTTGTAGGTGATCTCGGCGAACCCGTCGCGTTGCCGGACCCGCAGGCACTCGACGGTGGCCAGGAAGTCGATGTCGGGGCGGCTGTAGTAGGCGTCGACCTCGATGCTGGTGCCCGCCTCGTGGTAGCCGTTCTCGACCAGTCGGGCCTTCAGCGCCGTGGCGTCGGCCAGTTCCCGCTTGCGCTCCACCTCGATCATGCTCATGACGTCCAGTTGTCTCCCTTGTTGATCGCCGTGTACATGCGGGCCAGGCTGGGCTTGCCGCAGCGATCGGCTACCGCGTCGAACGCCTGCCGCAGCGCGGCCACGTCGCCGCGCGGCATGTTGCGGAACAACACGAGCTGTTTGGCGTCGGGCAGCGGGTTGGCCAGCCGTTTGGTCAGGAACCGCTTGTAGTAGTGCCGATCCACGCGGGCGATGTCGCCAGCCTGGATGGGCATCAACACTGTATCGGTGTCGGCCTCGGCCGAGTGCACCACGAACGCGGTGAGCAACCCGTCCAGGGTCATGTAGGCGTAGGTCTCGCGGCCTTCCCGCAGCAGCCACGACTCCCACACCTGCCGGCAGGCAGCGTCGACGGACTCGGCGGCGTCCAGGAACGCCAACAGGGCTACATCGGTCACCGAGTCGAAGATGTCGCTGTCGATGGTGTGGTGGTCGGTGTAGGGCTCGCTCATCGCCGCCAGCATCATCCGCTGGCTGGTAGTCAGCCAGGGCACCTCGTCGCCGAGCCGGTAGTGCACACGCTTGTGCCCGGCGCGGAAGTCGATCCAGTCCGCCGCGAGGTTGCCGTCCAGAACCGGGGTAAATCCCAGCGCGCCGGAGCGCCACACGTGGTCGCGGAACGTGATATAGTGCCGCTGGATTTCCCGGAACAGCCCGGCCGGCGCCGTGATCACCGCGCAGGTCGCCGGGTCCAGCTCGGCCACCGGCACGATCCGGGAGTTCTGGCGGGCCACCAACTCGTCGTCGGCGCGGTGATACGGGTGTGTTCCCTCGGCCAGGTACTGTGGGGTGAACAGCCGTAGGAACGCCAGCCACGCCCGCGAGTTGTAGGACTGGATGACCCGTTCGTGCAGCGACGGCCCGTCGATGGCGTACACGTCCCGGTAGGCGAAGAACCCGCCGGGGTTTAGCACGGTCGGCAGGGTGCGCATCATCGCGTGCAGGCCAGCGTAGCCGCCGCCGTAGGAGTACACCTCATGCAGCAACGCCGACGCGCTGATGACGTCGACCGGCTCGGCCAGCAGGGTGCCGATGTCCTGGGCGAACCCATGCCGCAGCTCGCACTTTCCGACCTGGTTGAACTCCTCTGCCGCAGTGGACAGCGACTGCGAGGCCACGCCCGGAGCCTCCACCAGCGTCAGGTGCACGGTGCGGGCCTGGTCAAGATCAGTTTTCCGATCGTTGGCGAGTTGGGCGGCTAGGAACGACACCGCCGCTCCGCCGCCGGGGCCGACCTCGACCACCCGAGGCTGGGCGTGGCCGACCCGTCCCAAGGCGCGGTACACCAGCAAGCCCTTCTCCGCGCCGTGCGTGTTGGCCGCGACGTCCAGGTAGCCGGCGTCGGACTTGTGCTCGCGGGCGAAGTTCCGCAGCCCGGCGGCATCGCCCGCGACGGTAGCGGCGGCGAGGTCGTCGAGGCCCTGGACGTGCATCATGGTCACCTCGGTTCGGTCGGCAGATTGCGCAGGCCGTCGCGGACGCGACGGAGCAGGTCGAGGTCAGGTGCGTCCGGCCGCTGGCCAGGCGGCAGGACGGGCAACGGCTGCGGTCGGCGGCGCGGCAACCGGCGAAGAGGAACCGTGGGTGACTCGGCGGCCAACGCCAGCCACCAGGACGCCGCAGCGAGGTCGTAGAGCGGCCCGGTCGGGGTGTCGTCAGCCGAGTGCTTCGGCCAGCCGCCGGGCGCAGTCACCGTGAACGCCGCGTCCTGTGCCACTCGCCGAGCTGGCGGATCAGCTCGTCGTTCGCGGCATGGTCGCCGGCATCCCAGTTTTCCAGCAGCTTCGCGGCCAGAGCGGCCCGCAGATCGGCTTCGCCCGTGATGACTCGCTCGCCTGGACGGGCTGGCTCGTCGCTCATGTTGTTGACCATGTCGACTCCCCGATCGCCGGTGGGAAGCGGTGCCCTGCCGGTCGGGAGCCACGGCAGAGGCACCGCCGTCAGCGGGGCCACGAGCAGGCTCGACGTCGCGGCAGTCGCCGGTCTCTTGCCCGGAGATCATCCGGCCACGACGCAGGTATGCCTCGATGTGCGGGCTGATCGGGAACGTCGAGCGATGCACGATGGCTTCCCCTCATCTCCCTCGAGCCGATCGGGTGCGCCGGTGGGCGCTGGCAGATCGAGGACACCGCGACCTGCGGGTGGGCAACTAGGTTGAGGGGCGACTCACGGTGCGTTCACGCACACTCACGGTCCCCGAACCTGTTGGAAGGTTGGCGATGACCACGCGCACGACCGACACTGCGGATGCCGAGGCGAACGTGTTCGCCGTCGAGCTCAAACGCTGGCGCGACGTGCGCGGGCACTCCCGCGCCACCCTGGCCAAGGCCATGGGCTACGACCGCTCCTACGTGTCCAAAGTCGAGTCCGGGGCCGAACGGCCGTCGGAGGCGTTCGCCGCGCACGCTGAGACCGCGCTGCGCACCGGCGGGGCCTTGCGCGCCGCGTTCCGGGACTACGAGAACGCCCGCTCCACCCGACCCCGGCTGCCCGCTCCGCCGGACCCCGCGGAGCAGGCCGGGACCGGGAGCCTGGTCGTTGACCACGACGATGCGACCCTGCGTTACGAGGATGGGGTCTATCGGCTCACCCAGCGCCGTCACCTGGTCAACCAGAGCAGCGAGCCGATCACCCGGTACCTGATCCGCATCTCTGTGGACCGCTACCCCGGCGATCCGGAACGCTCCAACCAGCTCTACAGCGAGAATCCACTCACCTGGGACGAGATCGGGCTGCGCGCCTGGCACGGTCGCGAGCGCCGCGATCCGATGGATTGGACCGCCCACCATGATCGCGACGCGTTCAAGGAAGTGTGGCTGCTCTTCTCCGGTGAGCACGGCCATTTTCCCTTGTATCCAGGGGAATCCTGTTGGATCGAGTACGAGTACACCGTGAGTGAGATCCACTGGGGGAACTGGTTCCAGCGCGCCGTCCGGCTGCCGACGCGGACGCTATCGGTCTGTCTGGACTTCCCGGCCGAGCTCGCCGCGCAGGTGTGGGGCCTGCGCACCTCGATGACCGCGCAAGCGATGCCGTTCGCCACCGCCATCGGCCGGGAAGACACCGGTGACCGGCACGTGTTCTCCTGGTCCTGCGAAGACCCGCCGTTACACGCCCGCTACCGCCTGGAATGGGACTTCCGCGGCCGCGCCGCCGCCAGCGACGGGCCGCCGCCCCTGCCGAGCGAAACCATGGCCGCCCTCGGCATCGTCCAGGACACCGACCACCCCGCGCTGCGCCGCGTCGCTCGCCCCTTCGACCTGCCCGCCGATGCCGAGGACGCCCGCCGCGTCGTGACCGCGCTCAACTCCGCCGCCGAACGAGTCGCTCAGGCCCACACCTTCGGCAAAGGCATGGGCATCGCGGCCCCGCAGATCGGGATCGACCGCGCCGCTGCGATCATCCGCACCCCGGACGGAGAGGCGATCACCCTGTTCAACCCGGCCATCATCGAGCAGGCTGGCGACGTCGATGAACAGTACGAGGGCTGCCTGTCCTTCTTCGACGTCCGCGGGAAGGTCCCCCGCTCGCACGTGATCCACGTCGAGCACACCACCATCGACGGGGCCGAGAAGATCACCGTGTTCGAACGCGGCGTCGCCCGGCTCGTCGCGCACGAGGTTGACCACCTGCATGGCCACCTCTACACCGACCGGATGCGCGACGGGGTCGTGCCGATCCCGGTCGAGCAGTACCGCGGCACCGGCACGAGCTGGAAGTACTGATGGGACACCGCTGGACCATTCGGTTGTGGCATGCCGACGGCCGAACT
>JBOHGT010000240.1:0-7598 GCA_050700385.1 Pseudonocardiaceae bacterium
CGGTGAGCAACCTCGCGACGGGCGCCGGTGGCGCGGGCCACTTCGCCGTCGACATGGACAAGCTCCCGCAGCTGCGCAAGGACCTGGAAGCCGTGCGGGATATATATGACGACATCTACGTGAAGTCGTTGCGGCTGCGTGATCTGACTGCGCCGGGCAGGGACCGGGTCAGCACCCGGGCAGCTGAAGCGCTCAGCGAGATGTCAGGCGACGGGGAAGGGCAGCTCGGCGGTTGCGCCAAGGCCGCCAGAGATCGCATGGATGAGGCCATCGCCGAGATCGACCGGATTCTGGCGGGTTACCGGCAGGCCGAGGAGTCCAGCGAGATGCGACCGTGACGATACGTCGATGGCTCGCGTTACCGCTTGCGATGCTCACCATCGCGGCCTGCGCCCGCACGGAGGCGGGATCGCCGGTGACTGCCAATGGTGGCACTCCGTCGTCCGACGCTACGATGTCGTTCGAAAACGCACGCGACCTGGCGGCCGTTGCGGACGATCCGTGCGCGCTGCTGACACCGCAGCAACTCGAGGCCATCAGTCCCGGTTTGCAGACCTCGACCGAGGGCACGCCATGGGGGCAGACCGACTGCAGTTGGGAGAACGACGAACTCAGTTTCAATGTCGCTCCAGACACCCTGACTGGGCAGACGATCGAGAGACTCCGAGAGTTTCCGGAGCTGGTGCCCGTAGAGGTGGCCGGCGGCTACCCCGGGGCCGAGGAACCAGCAACAGACGACAGTGTCTGCGGTCTGTACGTCGCAGTCGACGAGTCGGAGATCTTGATCCTGTCCTTCTTCCGAAGATCGAGCGAGCACCCGGAGCACAAGATGCCGTGCGAGTTCCTGAAATCGATCACAGCAATGATGGTCGAGAACATCCCGCCCAAGAGCTGAGACCACCAGGGAAGGACAAGCGCCATGTGGCCGTTCGACACCGAGGAGATCGAGGGCAAGGCGACTGCCGACGCCTACTCGGTCCTGTACTCGAGGGTGCACGGAGGTCCCGGGGTGGCGGGGCTCTCGCAGACCGTGGGCAGCTTCCGGGAGCAGATCAAGGGCGACTTCGCCAACGCCGAGCAGGCCCTGCACGATGCGCTGACGCGGGCCGGGGCGACCTGGGCCGGTGGTGCCTCGGACGCGATGCAGGCCGGCCTGCGGCCCATGGCGGCGTTCTCCTCCGATTCGGCGAGCGCCGCGGATCAGATGGCGGGCACGGTGCAGACCGAGGCCGACGGCTTCGCCGACGCGAAGAACGGGATGCCCGAGCCGGTCACGGTCACCGCGACCGACAACGCGCTCGAGCGCGGCGCCGCGCACCTGTTCGGCAACCAGACCGACATGGAGGAGCAGGAGGCCGCAAAGGAGGCCGCGGAGGCGGAGGGCTACCGCGTCTACCGGGAATACGACGGGACGAGCAGCGGCAACATCGGCAGCGCTGCAATCTACCCGGCGGCCCCGCGACTCGCGGTCGGCGCGTCGGACCCGGGCGCGCAGGGCGTGCAGGTGACCGGTCCCGCCGGCACCAGCACCCAGGGTGCGGGTGCCGCACCGGCCGCGAGCGTCGCGCCGCCACCCGGCGGTGCCGGTGGCGGCGCCGGCGTCCCGCCACCCGCCGCGGCGCCTGGACCCGTTCCCACGCCCGGACCGACGCCCTCCCCGGGTGGCGACGGCGGGGGCGCGCCCCGCACACCCGGTCAGGTACCCGGCGGGGCGCCGCGTGGCGGTGGCGTGGGCGGAGGCGTCGTCCCGACCCCGTTCCCGATGGGCGGTGGGGCGGCCGGCGGCTCGGGCGGCGACCGGTGGCGGCGCACCATGGGTCCCGGCATGTTCGACAACAACCCCAGGGGCACCCGGGGCGGCACCCCCGGCGGGTCGGCACGGTCCGGCGCCGCCGAGGCCGGCGGCAAGACCGGCGCGGCCGACGGTAAGACGGCCGAGCGCGGTGGTGCAGGCCGCGCCGCGGCGGCGACCCCGTCCGAGGCGGGCCGCGGCAGCTCTCCCGCCGCGGGAACGCGCGGCACGGCTGGCGCCGCCGGTGCCCCGCTGGCCGCGGGTGGTGCTCGCAGGGGCGAGGAGGACAAGGAGCACCAGAGCCCGGACTACCTCGTCGAGACCGAGGACATCTTCGGTGACGGCCGCAAGGTAGCCCCGCCGGTGATCGGTGAGGACCCGCCGGAAGAGCGCTGAGCTCGCTCCGCGGGACCGCGCCCCCTGACTGCCGAGTGTGCAAGAGTCACCCGCATGGGGCAGGACATCGCAGCGCTGCTGGACGCCCGCACCTGGCGGGCCTTCGACGTCGACGACGCCGGCCGGGTGCTCGCGGGGTCGGACGAGTCCGGCTCGGTGCAGCTCGTCGAGCTCGACCCCGACGGGGCGACCACCCCGCTCACGGCGCTGCCCGGCGCCTGCTCGGGGCGCTACCTGCCAGGCCACCGAGTCGTCGTGGTGCAGCACGACGAGGGCGGCAACGAGCGCGGCCAGCTGTCCCTGCTGCGGCTGGACCCGCCGCCCGGGTCACCCGTGGGCCTCGACGGGCTGCAGCCGCTGGTGTCCGACCCCGATTTCGTGCACCGGCTGATCGACGTGTTACCCGGCCGCGTCGTCTACACCACCAACCGGCGTAACGGTGTCGACTTCGACGTGGTGATCCGCGCGGTCGACGGTGAGGCCGAGGAGGTCGTCTACGACCGCGGCGGCATGGTGCAGCAGGTGGCGGTCTCGCCCGAGGCCAGGCACGTGGTGCTCACCGTGCCCGGCGAGCCGGCGCTGTCCGAGCAGGTGCTGCTCGTCGACACCATGCCGGCCACCGAGAATGGCCGGGTCACCGCACTCACCGATGCCACGATGCCGGCCCGGCACACCGCGCCGCACTGGCTGGCGGGCGGCGCCACGGTGCTGGTGAGCAGCGACGCCGACCGCGACCTCGCCGCGGTCATGACGCTGGACGTGCGCGACGGCACCCGGCAGGTGCTGATCGGCTCCGAGGACCACGAGCTCACCGGCTGGCCGTCGCCGGACGGCCGGATGGTCCTGGTGGAGGCCGAGGACGACGGCGTGAGCCGGCTCGCGCTGCACGACGCGGGCTCGGGTGACCTGCTGCGTCCGGTGACGCTGCCGGCCGAGGGCGTGGTGACCTACCCGGTCCCGGATCCGGTGTGGTCACCGGACTCCCGGTACGTGGCGCTGTCCTTCACCGCTCCGGGAGTACCGGGTGACGTGCTGCTGCTCCACGCCGCGGACGGCACCGTGCGCGCGCTGACCAACTCGGCGGACCAGCTGGACGGGGCCGTCCAGCCGTCCGCCCACCGGGTGTCCACACCGGACGGTGAGCAGCTCCCGTGCTCGGTCTACCAGCCGGCCACATCGGACAGCGAGATGTCGGGGTCGGCGGTGATCGTGGTGCACGGTGGCCCGGAGAGGCAGTCACGCCGCAACTTCAACCCCATGATCCAGGGACTGGCTGCCGCAGGCCACACCGTCGTGGTGCCCAACGTGCGCGGGTCCACCGGGTATGGCAAACGGTGGTACTCCGCCGATGACGGGCGGCGCCGGCTGGACTCGGTGGCCGATCTCGCCGCGGTGCACGACTGGCTCGGATCGCTCGGCCTCGACCCGAGCCGCGCAGCGCTGTGGGGTGGGTCCTACGGCGGCTACCTGGTGCTCGCCGGGCTCGCCTTCCATCCGGAGCGGTGGGCGGCGGGTGTGGACATCGTCGGAATCTCCTCGCTGGTGACCTTCCTGGAGAACACCTCCGCCTACCGGCGAGCCCACCGCGAGCGCGAGTACGGCTCCCTCGAGCACGACCGGGAGTTCCTCGTCGAGGCGTCCCCGCTGTCGCGGGTGGACGCCATTCGCGCACCGCTGTTCGTCATCCACGGCACGAACGACCCGCGGGTCCCGCTCTCGGAGGCCGAGCAGCTGGCCGCAGCACTGCACGAGCGTGGGGTGGAGTGCGAGCTGACCGTCTACCCCGACGAGGGGCACGGGCTGGCCAAGCGCGCCAACCGGCTCGACGCCTACCCCCGGGCGCTCGAGTTCCTGGCCCGCCACCTGGCGCGCTGACGCTGCTCAGCGCCCGTCGAGACGGCGGGCACCGAGCTGCTCGGCGAGCAGCTCCAGGGCGGCTTCCTCCGGGTCCCGGCGTGCGCCGGGGTCCTCGCCGGCCTGCGCCGCCTCGGCGAGCATCGACTCGTCGTCGTCGCGGGCGGGCGGTGGCGGTGGCGGTCCCGGATCAGCCGGTTCGGCCGGATCAGCCGGTTCGGAGGGCTCCGGCGGCGGTGGGACGTCGTCGGGCGCGGTGCGGCGCGGGACCGAGCGCTCGTTCGGTGCGGACCGCCGGGCGGGTGCCCGCCGCTCGGGCGGTGGACCCGCAGGGCGCTGCGAGCCGCCGGGCGGGTGCCCGCCGTCGTGCTCGCAGCGGATCCGCCAGTCCACACCGAGCACCGTGCGCAGCGCGCCACGGATCATCTCGATGTTGCGCTCCTCGGCGAGTCGCCGGGCCAGCGGCGCGGTCGGCAGGGTCAGCACCAGGACGTCGCCCTCGACCGCGCGGGCGGTGGCATTGCTCAGCAGCACCTGGGTGGCGCGGCTGTGCTCGCGAACCGCGTCCAGCAGCGCCTGCCACACCCGCCGCACCGCCGCGGCGTCGACCCTGCCTGCGCCCTCCGCGGGGGTCGACTCGACGGGCGGGTCAGGTGGCTGGGGGCGCGGTTCAGCCGGTTCCGGGGCCGGTTCCGGGGGGCCAGGGCGTTCCGGCTCCGCCGGCTCGGGGCGTTCCGGTTCGGGCGGGGAGGGTCGCTCCGGCTCGGGTTCTGGTGCGATCGTCAGCCGCCGCTCGACACGCTCGAGCCGGTGCAGCAGCGCGCCCGCACCGTCGCCCGCCTCCGCCGCGGGCAGCAGCATCCGGGCGCAGAGCAGCTCGAGCAGCAGGCGGGGTGCGGTTGCCCCGCGCATCTCGGTGAGACCCGTATGCACGATCTCGGCGAACCGGGTCAGCGTGCCCGCGCCGAGGTGCTCGGCCTGGTCGGCCATGCTGGTGAGCTGGTCGTCGGGGGCGTCGACCAGGCCGCGCCGGGCGGCGTCCGGCGCCACCCGCAGCAACACCAGGTCGCGGAAGCGCTGCAGCAGGTCCGAGGCGAACCGCCGCGGGTCGTGCCCGGCCTCCACCAGCCGGTCGACGGTGGCGAACACCGCCGCGCCGTCACCCGCGGCGAGCGCGGAGACCATGTCGTCGATCAGGGCGACGTCGGTGACACCGAGCAGCGCCACCGCCCGCGCGTAGGTGACGCCCTCCTCGCCTGCGCCGGCCAGCAACTGGTCCAGCACGGACAGCGAGTCGCGGGCCGAGCCGCCCCCGGCGCGGATCACCAGCGGTAAGACCGCCGGTTCGACGGCCACGCCCTCCTCGGTGCAGATCTGCTCGAGCAGCCCCCGCATCGTGCTCGGTGGTAGCAGCCGGAACGGGTAGTGGTGGGTGCGGGAACGGATCGTGGCCAGCACCTTGTCCGGCTCGGTGGTCGCGAAGACGAACACCAGGTGCTCCGGCGGCTCCTCGACGATCTTGAGCAGCGCGTTGAAGCCCTGGGTGGTGACCATGTGCGCCTCGTCGATGATGAACACCCGGTAGCGCGACTCGGCGGGGGTGTAGAAGGCGCGGTCCCGCAGGTCCCGGGCGTCGTCCACGCCGCCGTGGCTGGCCGCGTCGAGCTCGACGACGTCGATCGAGCCCGGGCCCTCCGGGGCCAGCGCGATGCAGGACGGGCAGGCACCGCACGGGTCGGGGGTGGGGCCCTGAGCGCAGTTCAGCGAGCGCGCCAGGATGCGGGCCGACGACGTCTTCCCGCAGCCGCGCGGGCCGGAGAACAGGTACGCGTGGTTGACCCGCTGTGTGCCCAATGCGGTGCGCAGCGGCTCGGTGACGTGCTCCTGACCGACCACCTCGGCGAAGGTCGCCGGGCGGTACTTGCGGTAGAGCGCGAGAACCACGGCGGCGAGGTTACCGGCCGCTCCCGACGACCCGGCGCGGGTGCCCCGCAGTCCGGTCCCAGAACCCGCGGACGTAGAGGTCGCGCCGATCGACCGCGCGGCGCTCGAGCAGGCCGGCACGGATCCTGCGGACCGTCGGGGTGTGGCCCGCGACCCAGATCCGACCGCGCCCCGACGGGAGGGCGATGCCGGCCAGCGCGTCTTCGAGCACCGTGCTCCCACCCGGCTCGGCATCGCCGCGGTGCAGCCAGCGCACCCTCGCGCCGGCCACCGGCTGTTCCTCCGCCGCGTCGGCGACCTCGAGGTAGAGCCATGCGCGAGCGTCCGCAGGCAATGACTCGGCCATGGCCGCGATCGCGGGCAACGCGGTCTCGTCCCCCGCGAAGAGGTGCCAGCCGGCGGTCGGGTCCGGCCAGTGCCGGCCGCTCGGCCCGACGAACTCCACTGCCTGCCCGACCTCGGCCTGCCGTGCCCAACGGGTCGCCGGCCCGTCCGCGTGCAGCGCGAAGTCGATGTCCATGGCGGGCGCTGCGGGGTCGACGTGGCGGACCGTATAGTCCCGGCGGGCCGGCCCGCCGGTGCCGGGCATCAGGAGCTGCACGGTCTGCCCGGGAAACGCGCGCAGGTCGCGCAAGCTCTCGCCGCCGAGCCGGACCCGCACCATGCGGGGCGTCAGCACTGTCACCGACGTGACGACCGCGGCGGTGCTGGCCTCCCGCCTGCGCGCTGCGCCGTCGGGCCGCATCCGGCTCCCTCCCACGGTTCCCCGCGACATGAGGGGACCCCGCGCACCCGTCAGAGCCCGTTGACCCTTGCTGCCTTCCGGCCCTGGGGGAGTTCACAGGATGGACGCCGCGCGGGGTCCACCGGTCAGTGTAGGTCCTGCCCGGGGCCGGCCGCGCCGGTGGGTGTTGCACTGACGCGCGTGGCGAGCCTCAGGCCATCGTTGGCAGGTACTCGTCGAGACGATCGAAGGTCTCGGACGCGCCTTCCTGCATTCCCGTCTGGAGCGCGGCGTCGCGAGCCTCCTTCGATGGGTAGAGCATTGTCTGCGTCATCGTTGTCTTGCTGTCCTCTTCGGAGAGGATCAGCGTGTTGAGCGTTTCGGGCCATTCATCTCCCCACGACTCGGTGGAGACGAGCCGCTCGGGCGGCGTGACCTCTTGATACACGCCGCGCATCCCCATCTCGGTGCCGTCGGAACGGCGCCAGACGAAGTGCCACTCCCCGCCCGGGCGGAGGTCGATCTCGCAGACGGGCATGGTCCAGCCGATCGGGCCGAGCATCCAGTGCGGCACGTGCTCGGGGTTGGTCCAGGCGTCCCAGACGAGCCTGCGCGGCGCGTCGACAACGCGCGTCATGACGATCTCCCGATCCGACGGCGTCGTGAACGTCGTGGCACCGACCTCATTTGTCGTGGCCATGATTACTCTCCTTTTCTTTCAGGTGTCGTAGGTACTCATCCAGTCGTTCGTAGCTCTCGTCCCAGAAGCGGCGATAGGGCTCGGCCCATTCGGCGACCTCCCTGAGCGGCGCCGCCTCGAGGCGGCGGGGGCGCCACTGCGCCTTGCGGCCGCGCGTGATCAGGCCGGCGCGCTCGAGCACCCGCAGG
>JBOHGT010000241.1:0-4433 GCA_050700385.1 Pseudonocardiaceae bacterium
GTGCTCATGAACAAGTCACGGGCCGCTGAGCTACACTTGAAGGCTGGCGATATCAAGACAGGACTACAGCTCGCCGGAGACGTGGCGACGACCGTTGAGGACCTATGGTCTACATCGCATAGGATACGGACGGCCGTAACCGACCTGAGAGAGGTTCTCCGCTTCCGTGACAGCACGGCGCGGGACATCTACCAGACCTTGAGCAAGCTCCACTGAGCGGGTGTGACACACGATCGGCACCGGTGCTGTCCGACGTGGGCGGGTCGGAACACGCGGCGGCATGCTGGGCATGGTCGGTACGCGCGGCTGCCGTCCGGGCCGGTGCGCGGTGCCCTGGACGGTGCTCACGCGGCGATTAGGTGACCCAGGTGGCGGTGTTGCCACGATTCGGGGGGTATGTGCCCGGCGGCCGTGTCCTGCGCGTAGGCGATGAGGCTGCGCACGTATTCGTCACGTTCGGCCACCGGCAGCTCGGTGCTGCTGGTGGTCTGGCGGGCCAGCCGGAGCTGTCAGCGCGGGTGGCGCGTACCTCGCGCCGTGCAAGACCGAGGCAAGCAATCGGACGGTGCCGCTGCCGCGTGTCGTGGTCGACGCGCTAGCCGATCATCTGCGCCGGTACCCGGCAGCGCCGGGCGGGTTGTGTTCACCGATGACGACGGTAATCCTCTCCGCCGTACCTCGTTCAGTCGCGAGGTCTGGCGGCCGGCCGTCGCGGCGGCCGGTGCCCCCGCCGGAACCGGGTTTCATGATCTACGGCACTTCTATGCCTCGCTGCTGATCGCGCACGGCGAGTCGGTCAAGGTGGTGCAGTCCCGGTTGGGTCACGCGACGGCGGCCGAGACGCTGGACACCTACAGCCACCTATGGCCCGACTCAGACGATCACATGCGGGCGGCTGTAGACCGCGTGTTGGGCGCCCCGGGCACCTCCGGTGCCCCGAGTGTGCCCCGGAAGGGGGAGCGATGCTGTAATCGCTGGTCAGCAGCTCAGGGCGGACGAGCTGGCCTGTAAGCCGGATCCTGTGCACCGGGCGCCTCACGGCGTCCCGGCCGGCGGCCATCCATCTCGACCTGCCGTCACCGGCAGGCTCCAGCGGCCTACCCGCAGGCATCGGGCGGGCCACCCTCGAACGCCTGCGCAGGCACCGCGCGCGGTGCCCTCTTGGCCTTGCTCCAGATGGGGTTTACCGAGCCGCCCCGGTCACCCGGGGCGCTGGTGGTCTCTTACACCACCGTTTCACCCTTACCCCGCTCGCGCGGGGCGGTCTGTTTTCTGTGGCACTTTCCCGCGGGTCACCCCGGGTTGCTGTTGGCAACCACCCTGCCCTGCGGAGTCCGGACTTTCCTCGACAGCGTGGCGCGTGCCAGCACTGCCGCGGCCGCCCGGCCAGCTCGTCCGCCGCCACAGCATAGAACGTGCAGCGACGCGCCACCGTCCGGATACGGCGAGCGGTTAGCGTGGCCCCTCGTGCTGTCCACGTCGGTTCCCGAACTGGCAGCGCTCGCGGTGGCGGGACTGCTCGCCGGTGGGGTGAACGCACTGGCCGGCGGTGGGTCGCTGCTGGTGTTCCCGGCGCTGCTCGCGGTCGGCTTCTCGCCGCTGGCGGCGAACGTGACCAACTCGGTGGCGCAGTGCCCCGGCTACGTCGGGATCGCGCTGGGCAGCCGTCGTGAACTACGCGGCCAGCGGGCCCGGGTGCTGTCCTGCGTCGGGGTGGCGGCGCTCGGCGCGCTCGGCGGTGCGCTGCTGCTGCTGACCCTGCCCGGCGCGGTCTTCGACGCGGTAGTCCCCGCGCTGGTGGGGTTGGCCAGCCTGTTGCTCGGGCTGCAACCATTGCTCGAGCGGTGGATCGGCGAGCCCGAGCCCGACGCTCCGGACAGGTTGAGCATGCTGCTACCCGCGGTGTTCTTCGCCTCGATCTACGGCGGATACTTCGGCGGGGCGCTGGGCGTCATCCTCATCGCTGTCCTGTCCGTGACCGCCCATGGCGAACTGCGCCGGCTCAACGCCGTCAAGGGCGTCCTGTCACTCGTGGTCGGCGTCGTGACGGTCCTGGTGTTCTCCGTCGGCGCTCCGGTCGACTGGCTGTCCGTCGCGCTGCTCGCCCCCACCACGCTGCTCGGCGGCTACCTCGGCGCCAAGCTCGCCGGACGGTTGCCCGCATCGGTGCTGCGGATCGCCGTGGTGCTGGTCGGGCTTGCCGTCGCGGTGTACCTGCTGCTCGAGTGACCCAGAGCGCTGTCAAGAACCGAGAGCACCCTGCGAGCAGGATCGGCCAACACGGCGTGCGGAACCGGCGAACACGCGGGGGTCAGGAGAGGTGCGAGGTGTCGTTGACCAGGCGCACCGAGGCGGGCCCGTCGGGGTAGAACTCGGCGATCGACAGCGACGCGAGGTCCAGGTGCAGCCGGTGGAACAGCGACGGCCCGACGTCGAGCGCCATCCGCAGCAGCGCCTTGATCGGCGTGACGTGAGTGACCACCACCACCGCGGCCCCGCCGTGTGCGGCGAGCAGCTCGTCGCGGACCCGGCGCACCCGGTGGTGCACGGCATCCATGCTCTCGCCGTCCGGCGGTGCCACCGACGTGTCGGACAGCCACCGGGAGTGCAGGTCGGGGTCTCGATCCCGGGCCTGCGCGAAGGTGAGCCCCTCCCAGGCGCCGAAGTCGGTCTCGATGAGTCCCTCGTGGACGGCCAGCTCGACACCGAGCGCGTCGGCCACCGGCAGCGCGGTGTGCCGGGCCCGCTGCAACGGTGAGCTCACCACCGCCGCCACGCCGTCCGCGGTGGACAGCCGGGCGGCCGCGGCGGTGGCCTGCCGCTCCCCCAGCTCGGTGAGCGGCACGTCGTCGCGGCCGGAGTAGCGGCGGGCGGCCGAGCGTTCGGTCTGCCCGTGGCGCAGCAGCAGCAGCCGCGTCGGAGTGCCGGTGGCACCGGTCCACGACGCGGGCGGCGCCGGCTGCGCGCCATCGACGCCGCACCGGACGGGCTTGCCGGCCTGGGCGTCCATGGCCTCGTTCGCGAGCCGATCGGCGTGGGCGTTTCGCGCCCGGGGGATCCAGCTGTAGCTGACCTTGCCGAGCCTGCGGGCGAGCGCGGCGGCCTGACCGGCCAGCGGTTGCAGGTGCGGCTGCTTCACCCGCCAGCGCCCGCTCATCTGCTCGACAACGAGCTTGGAGTCCATGCGGACGTCGACCGTCTCGGCGCCGAGCTCGACGGCGGCGCGCAGCCCGGCAATGAGTCCGGAGTACTCGGCGACGTTGTTGGTCGCGGTCCCCAGGCCGTCGGACACCTCGACGAGCACGTCGCCCGTGACGGCGTCGCGCACCACCGCGCCGTAGCCCGCCGGACCGGGGTTGCCCCGCGAGCCCCCATCGGCCTCGACGATGACCTGGAGGCTCAAACGCCCGACTCCGCGGTGCGCACCAGCACCACGCCGCACTCTTCGCAGCGCTGCACCGACTCGGCCGGCGCGTCGCGCAGCGCCGCGAGCGCGGTGCGGTCCAGCTCGAGCCGGCACGCGCCGCAGCGCCGCTTCCGCAGCAGCGCCGCGCCGGTCCCCTTGTGCGCCCGGATCCGCTCGTAGAGCGCCAGCAGGTCTTCGGGGAGTTCTGCGATGATGCCGGCGCGTTCGGCGCTGCGCCGGGTGTCGGTGGCGTCGAGGTCCGCGAGAGCCTCGTCACGCCGGCGGGCCGCCTCGGCCAGCCGCTGCTCGATGCCGCTCAGGGTCGCCTGGGAGCGGTCGAGATCCGTTCCGGTGGCCTCGCGCTGCTCCATCACGTCGAGCAGCTCGTCCTCCAGCGTGGACTGCCGCCGGGCGAGGGTGGCCAGCTCGTGCTGCAGGTCCTCCAGCTGCTTGCCCGAGGAGATCGTCCCGGAGTCGAGCAGACCCCGGTCGCGGTCCTCCCTGGCCCGCACCTGGTCGATCTCGGCCTCGAGCTTGCGGGCGTCGCGGTCCAGGTCGCCCGCGGCGGTCTCGGCGGTGATGACGGCGTCCCGCCCGGCCCGCAGGTCGCGCTGCGCCTGCTCGATCTCGGCGACCTCGGGCAGCGTGCGGCGGCGGTGGGCCACCCGGTCCAGCTCGGCGTCCACCTCGGCGAGGTCGAGTAGGCGTCGCTGCGCGGCGGGATCGGCGTTCACCGCGGTGACCTCCCGGGCGGTGGCGCCGCCCCGACCGTCCAGGGGTCGGTGCGGCATGGGGACACGAGGACGTCGACCGTACCCAGCGCGACGCGCAGCGCGTCCACCAGCACGGTGGCCACCTCGGGCGGGCGGACCGCGACCCGCAGGTGGTCGGGAGTCAGGCCGGGGAAGGTGTCCGCCCGGCGCACCGCGATCCCGTCGTGGCGCAGCGCGGCCCGCACCCGCTCCCCGCCCGGCACCCGCAGCAGCAAGAACGGCGCCGCGGCCGGCCGGTGCACGTGCACCCCGGG
>JBOHGT010000242.1:0-3273 GCA_050700385.1 Pseudonocardiaceae bacterium
TGCGTCGGGGTCGTCGACCTCGACCTCGAGGAGGACTGCTGAGCCGCCGAGATCACTTGGTGAGAGCCATCCCCACGCTGAGACGGCCGGCGAGACCCTGAAGGACGAGTCACCGATGCGGTGATCATCGGTGCCCGACTCGGGCGGTGCAAATGCGACTCAGGCGGTGCAGTGCGACTCAGGCGGTGCGGGGGCGGCTCGGGTCGCGGGTCGGGCGGCGATGCGGGTCCGCGCCCGGGCCGGCGACGGCGGCCACGTCGATTGCGGCGGGCTCCCGTCCGCAGTCGTCGCAGCTTGCGTGCACGTGGACCGGCCCGCCACAGCCCTCGTGCTCGAACAGGATCGGTGGGCCGTGCGGCGCGGCCCACCGGTCGCCCCATTCGGTCAGCGCGACGATCACCGTCGCGAGCTCGCGGCCCTTCTCCGTGAGCAAGTACTCCCGGTCGCCACGTCGCTGCATCAGGCCGCCGGCCATGAACCCGTCCAGACGCTTGGCCAGGATGTTCGGCGCGACCCCGAGCCTGCGCTCGAAGTCGGAGAACCGGGTCATGCCGGCGAACACCGCGTTGCGGATGATCAGCAGGCTCCAGCGCTCGCCGACCATTTCCAGCGCGCGCGCCGCCGAGCAGTTCTCGCGTTCGTACGTCCGACCCAGCACGAGGTCGATGATCCGCTTCTCACTTGCGTGACGCAAGTCTAAGCTTTAGCGTACTTTTATCACGTTAGTTCGATGGATTGGAGGACGTCGTGGACCGACCGCAGGTCGTCACCCGAGACGAGTGGCTGGCCGCCCGCCGGGAGCTGCTGGCCAGGGAGAAGGAGCTGACCCGGGCCCTGGACGGGCTGGCCGCCGACCGGCGGCGGCTGCCGATGGTGCAGGTCGAGAAGGACTACCGGTTCACCGGACCGGACGGCGAGGTCGGGCTGGTGGACCTGTTCGACGGGCGAGGGCAGCTGGTGCTTCAGCACTTCATGTTCGACCCGTCGTGGGACCGGGGCTGCGGCAGCTGCACTGCGATGGCCGACGATCTCAGCGAGGGCGCCCGCGCCCACCTGGCCGCCCGGGACACCGCGTTCGCCGCCGTCTCGCGCGCGCCGTACCCGAAGCTGTCCGCCTACCGGCAGGCCCGGGGCTGGACCTTCCCCTGGTACTCCTCGTACGGCGGCGACTTCAACTACGACTTCCACGTCTCGCTGGATCCGGCGGTCACGCCCAACACCTACAACTTCCGGGGCGGCGACGAGCTGGCTGCCGCCGGGCAGGCCTGGCTGGTCGACTACGTCGGCGAGCAGCCCGGGGTCAGCGCCTTCCTGCGCGACGGCGACGAGGTCTTCCACACCTACGCCGCCCAGGGCCGGGGGGTCGAGGTGATGATGCACGCCTACCGGCTGCTCGACATCACCGCACTGGGACGCCAGGAGGAGTGGGAGGAGCCGAAGGGCCGGGTGCCGGCCGCGCAGGCCGCCGACCCCGGCTTCACCAGCGGGGCTGCCCGGAAGATCGTGTGAGAGCGGCGATCGTTCTCGCCAGTTCATCCACTCTCCCCACGAGTTGTATTCACGCCGGCCGAAAGGCAAACGGGGCGCCTCGCCGCCCTGGGCGACGAGCACATCGGCGCCCGCGACGAGGGCCTCCTCGGCCTGACGGCGGGTCATCACCTGCTGCACCCAGCGGATGCCGGCGTCGTGCGCCCTGGTGATGAGGTCGGGGCAGACGCGAGGTGGAAGCTGATCGCTGCGGGTCCGAAGTCGACGGTGGCGGCGAACGCCTCCTCGTCGAGCGGGCGAACCGTGTGGTTGATGGCGAACGGGCGGTCGGTGTGGTCCCGCAGGCGGGCCCACCGCGCGCGCAGCTCCGGTAGCGGGACCACGGCGGTCCCGAGGCTGCCGAGCCCACCCGCCGCGCAGACCGCTGCGGCGAGCTCGACCTGGTCCCAGGGGCCGAACGGGGCGCAGATGATCGGCACGTCGATGCCGAGCACTGCACAGAGTTTCGAGGTCACGGGGGTCACGGGATTCGATGTCATGGCGCTGAGCCTTGCGCCGGACGGCGGCTGCCGCGTCGTGGTCGCCACCGAAGGAATTTCCGCCCGCGACCGCAACACCGATCTACGATCAGCCGGTGAGAGCGCGCGCCCCGCTGCTCGAACGCCACGGCGAGCTGGCGGCGCTGGCCGCGGTGCTCTCGGCCGCCGAGGCGGGCCGGGGTGGGTTCGCTGTCGTGGAGGGTCCGCCGGGCATCGGGAAGTCGCGCCTCCTCGCGGCCACCCGCGAGCGCGCAACCGGCTTCACCGTGCTCCGCGCGCGCTGCGGAGAGCTGGAGCAGGACTTCCCGTGGGGCGTCGTGCGCCAGCTTCTCGAGACCGGCGCCGCCCACCCGGACGGTGCCGGTGGTCGGCTCCAGCGCCAGCACGAAGCGGGCCCGGCCGTCGGCGGCGGGGTGGTCGAGGCCCAGCCCACGGCGCTGCCCCACGGTGAAGCCGTGCACGCCGTCGTGGTTGCCGAGCACCTCGCCGGTCTCGTCGTCGACGACCTCGCCGGGGCGCGAGCCGAGCCGCTCGTGCAGGAACCCGCGGGTGTCGCCGGAGGGGATGAAGCAGATGTCGTGGCTCTACGCCGTCGCGCAGCACGTCGGGTCGAGCCCGACCTCGCCGCCCGCCGGGCCTGGGTGTTCACGTAGACCAGGGCGGCCTGCAGGATGCGCAGGCACAGCACACTCATCTCTTGTTCGTCGCGGCGGTTGGTGGCCAGGTCCCCACCCTTGCCGTAGAAGATCACCGAGTTGGCCCGGTTCCACGACTCGACGACGTTGAGCCCTTCGTGGATCTCCCGTTGTAAGTCACGATTGCGCAGGTAGCGGGCCAGGCATGTGGTCTTCTGCGCCCGGCCGAGCTCGATCATCGCCTGGTAGGTCGGGTGGGCGGCGTTGGCTTTCATGAACCGGCGCAGGATCGCCTCGGTCGAGGCGGTGCCGACCCGGATCGCGGTGGCGTACTTGAGCATCTGGTCGTACTGCTCGGCGATGCGCTCCCAGCGGATCGGGCGGGTCGGGCGGGTCATCGCCGGCGCCAGCTCCCGCCAGCGGTCCGGCTCGCCGGTGGTGGGGCGGTAGAGCTTGACCTTGCTGATCCGTTTGATGCGGGGCAGCAGGTCGAACCCGAGCAGCTTGGTGACGCCGAACCCGATCTCGGACTGGCCATGCGAGTCGACGTAGTTGGCCTCGACCGCCATGTCGGTGCCATGGCGGATCACGCCATCGACCATCCGCAGATG
>JBOHGT010000243.1:0-3912 GCA_050700385.1 Pseudonocardiaceae bacterium
CTGTGCTCCGCCTCCCCCCACCTGGCCGACCTCGACGAGCGGATCACCGACTTCGTTACCCGCACCACCCGCCGACACCAGCAGGACAACGAACTATGACTAATGGGAGTTACCGGTCATCGGTATCGTCGGTCGCCGCCAGTTCGCGGCGTAGTGAACCATCGACGAACTGACCGAGCGTCTCGCCTCGAAGCCGAGCGCGCTGGCGGGCGGCCGCCAACAACTCCTCGTCGACCGACACGGTGCTGCGCAGGATTCCCGTGTGGTGATGGGCGATCGGGGGCCGCCATAGCGTTCCCACTCGGTGTCGGTGAGCGGCCTGGGGATCCGCTGCTCAACGGCTTCGAGAAGCACGCCAGCGTCCACCGGTATCACCCGCGCCGTGCCGTCGCCGCTGGCGGTGGCCACCCGCGACCCGTCCGGACTGAACACCACCGACCACACCGAGCCGTCGTGGGCCAGCCGGGCCTGCTCCGCACCACTGACCGCGTCGAACACCCGCGCCGTGCCATCCCTGCTGGCGGTGGCCACCCGCGACCCGTCCGGACTGAACACCACCGCGTGCACCGAGCCGTCGTGGGTTAGCCGGCTGACCGGGAGTGCCGCTATGCCCAGTGCCCGGCGGACCACCGCATCACCTTCGAAAGTGGGCGCAGCCCGCAATGACTCGGCCGCCAGCGCCAGCATCGCCGTCAGGCCAGCGGGGCGACGGCCGGCCAGCTCGGCCTGCGCGGCGAGGCGCAGCGCGTCGGCGTGTTTGGCCGCGGTCCGGGCGGCATCCCGGGCCTCTTCCAGCTCCCGTACCCGTCGGTGCTGCTCGGCTTCGCTGCGCTCGACGAGGTCGCGGATCGACTCGGTCTCCTCCGGTCGCTCGTCGCACCAGCGGCGTGCCTCCGCGATCATCGGGTCGGGTAGCAGGTCGGCACGCATGGCCTGCCATTGCTCCACCTCACCGCGCCACCGGACGAAGGCGGCATCGTCTTCGGCCAGGTCGGCCAGCCGCGGCCAGGCATGCAGGAGGAACTCGTGCGCCAGCTCGGCGACCTGCCGCCCGGCCCGGTCGGTGTCCGTGATGACCAGCCGGGCCCCGGCCAGCGAGTTGATCACCGCCTGCTGGTCGGTAGGCAGTTCCGCGACCGGGCAGGTGCGCCGGGTTACCGGCATGCGATCACCGGTGCGACTGATCAGGGCCAGCAACGCGCCTCGCAGCGTCGCCGCACTCGTGCCGTTGTCGATCAGGGTCGTGACCGCGGCTTCGGCGTGCGCTCGGAGGCTGCCTTCCAGGCCGCCGATCTCCTCGTAAGCCTCGTGCGTGAGCACCCGCTGACGCTGGCGCGGCCACAGCTCGCTGAGGGTGAACTCGAGCAGCGGAAGCGCACCGGCGTCCGCACGCGCATCGCGGACGATCCGGTCCACCAGGCCCGAGGCGAACTCCACTCCCCGCAGTTTGGCGGGCTTGCGCACCACGCGGCGCACTGCGTCGGCCCCCAGCGGGGAGAGGGGCACGAAGCGGCCGTCGAGCCGGGGGGCGGCGTCCGGGTGGGCCAGCAGCCGATGGGAGAAGTCGGCGCGCACCGTCGCGACGACCGTCGCCCCCTGTTGGTCGGTGAGCAGGGACAGGATCGCCTCCAAGAAATCCTCGACGACCACTGCCTCGTGTCCCGCGGTGAACAGCTCTTCGATCTGGTCCACGACCACGAGCAGCCGCCGACCCCGCGCGATGTGGATGGTGGCCGCCAAGTCGGCCAACCCGCCGCTGCGGATCTCGGCTGCCCGTTGCCGAAGAGCCTCGGCGACTGGAGCACCACCCTCGGCACGGAACAGTGCGGCGGCCAGTTCATGGAAGGGCATCGAACCAGGGCGGCACCGCGTGACAGTCCACGTACCGGCGTTTCGCAACGCAGGCAACAACCCGGCCTGCACCAGCGAGGACTTGCCCACCCCGGACGGACCGACCACCAGCACGACCGGGCTGCGCTGCACCGCCTTTGCCAGCCGCGCGACATCCTCCTCGCGGCCGACGAAGATCTCGTGGTCCTCCTCTTCGAACGCGACGAGCCGCTTGTACGGGCAAGGCGGCAGGACACCGAGCACCTCGTCCCACGCCTCGCGCAACCTCGCCGACCCGATCGCGTAGCTGTCCCGATCCCGCTCGTCCTCGCTGGCCGCCTTGAACATCGCCACCACGGCGTCTGTCCGGTCCAGCACCGGGGTACCGCTATAGCCGAGCTGGGCCCGCCAGGCCGCCGCCGGGTCGGAATCGAGCTGTAGCAGCCCGTTACCCACCTGGTCGTGCAGCCGACAGCTCACCCAGCCCCCCGCGGGCCGAGGCACCTCGACCGGGTAGCCGAATAACCTGACCTCGCCACCAGGTGGCGTCTCCTGGCTCAGCCGCGCCGGCTGCAGATCCGGGGGCAGCGGCTCGCTCTCTTCCCGGATGACAAGCCCCGCGATGTCGCCGCCGGCAATCCCACTGCGCGGTGGGGGCAGCCACCTATCGACGCGGGCTTCCCGAATGGCGTCACCACGCATCGGCAGGCGCAGCGTCACGATCTCGTCCGGCTCCGGCTTGTCCTGCCGGAGCAGGTCGTGCCCGAGCGCGGCGTTGACGACATGCGCACACGTCAGCACATGTTCGGCGTCGACCACGAAACCCACGCCCACCGTGCCTCGCACCGGCGGCGGAGCAGGGAAACGGACCAGGAAGCCCGGAGGCGTGCCGGACATCGGCTACGTCGTCCAGGTCAGCCGCACCACGAAGTTCACCTCGGCGGTGCCTTTCGCGATGATCACGCCTGTCTCGCCACCCAACTTCAGGCCGAACTCCACGCAGCACTCATCGGGCCCCGCCGACTTCGCCCACTGGCTCAGGGACTGCAGCGCCGGGCGCACCTTGTCGAGGACCTGCTCGAGTGTCTCGGTGGCACGCGCCGCCACCTCGTACGGCTTGGCGGCGGCCAAGACCAACTCGCCCGGCACCTCGCGCCGGTCCACCTCGACGACTACATTGTTGCCATCGGCCAGCGGCACTTCCATTATCAGGTCGGCCACAATCCCCTCGCCCTCGAACCGGCGCGACGGTGACGGCGCCGCTTCGGAAGGCTACTCCTCGCAGCTGTTGAGCAGATGCTACAGGGCCAGCTCGGCCGTGTTGATGCTGATCTGCACCGGGCACGGGACCGAGGTGATGACTCCGCCCATCCCAAACCGAGCTTCCTCATTGACTCTACCAGCGTGTCGGGCTGGGCTGTGAAAGCTCGGACACGTAGCGTGGCACCATGTCTGTATCGCCGCGCCATACCCCGCTCGTCGCGGCGGGTCTGGTGTCCCTGTCCCTCGCCATGCTCGCGGGTTGCGGATCGGCCTCGGATCGTCCCGGCACGGTCACCCAGACCGGCGTCCTCGCCGAACCGGGCGGCGAGAACAACGCCGTGACCTACGACCCCGCAGCGGCGCCCCCGGGTATCCAGCTGTCCGTGCTCGCCGTCGAGGGGGATGACAGCACCACGGTGCTGCTCGTGGCGAGTGGCTTCGAACCGAGCGCTGCCTACGGCACTCACGCCCACGTCAATCCCTGCGGTGACACCGGGGACGCTGCCGGGCCGCACTACCAGAACGAGGTCGACCCCGTGACGCCCTCGGTCGATCCGGATTACGCCCACCCGAACAACGAGATCTGGCTCGACTTCGCCACCGACGAGAGTGGCGCCGGCACCGCCTCGACCACGGTTCCCTTCGTGTTCGGCGACCGCGCACCGGGCTCGATCGTGGTGCACGAGATGGCGACGCAGTACGGGGAAGGCAAGTCCGGCGAGGCCGGGAAGCGCCTGGCCTGCATCACCGTGCCGTTCGGCCGGTAGGCCGCGCGAAGTGCCGGACCACCGACCGGCGCGTGCCCTCGCTGGCTACCAG
>JBOHGT010000244.1:0-2090 GCA_050700385.1 Pseudonocardiaceae bacterium
GTCAGCGGCACCTCCGGGGCCAGCGCCAGCGCTTCGCGCACCTCGTCGAGGTCGTGCGCGAGCTGGCCGTCGAACATGTTGACGGCCACGATGAACGGGACGTCGGAGTCGTTCTCGAAGTAGTTGACGGCCGCGAACGACTCCTCGACCCGCCCGGTGTCCACCAGCACCACGGCACCGAGCGCTCCATCCAACCAGGACGGTGGCGGCTCCCCCGTGCCGAACAGGTACAGCACGACGTCCGGATGCAGCGCGAGACGTCCGAAGTCCATCGCCGCGGTGGTGGTCATGTCGCGGCCGGGATCAGTCGGGTCGGCACCCTCACGGGCCCCGGTCGCCCACGCATCGGTGTCCAGCGGCGCGATCTCCGACACCGAGCCGACGAAGGTCGTCTTGCCGACGCCGGCACCACCAGCGACAACGATCTTCGCTGGTGGGTTCCGGCCCGCCGCCGGCCCGACCACCGGGGGTTCGTGCTCGAGCTGGGAGCGCCGATCGGTGTCGGCCGCCGGGGCCAT
The DNA here is from genome assembly GCA_050700385.1 of Pseudonocardiaceae bacterium. Lineage (GTDB taxonomy): Bacteria > Actinomycetota > Actinomycetes > Mycobacteriales > Pseudonocardiaceae > WHSY01. The sequence goes on from JBOHGT010000244.1 coordinate 519, forward strand.
GCCGGACCGTCGTAGTAGCTCGTCGAAGATCGGCGTGTCCTCCACGCTCGACACCCCAATCACCCGGCACAGCCCGGCTTGCGGTGCCTCAGGCTGTCTGGTTGGAGGTCACCGCGGCGAGATAGCTGTCCGCCTTGTCCGGGTCGAGGAACCACTCCTGGAAGTCGGAAGGATCGGCGAACCCGTTGACGAACCGGCGGGCGATCTCTGAGTTGGTGCCGGCGGCGCCGAGGATGTTCATCACGTGCTCGGGTGGCGGCGCCAGCATGGCATTGGTCCAGATGGTCGTGTGCTGGGCGTCGGACCAGTAGTCTTCGAACGTCTGCTGCATCCACGCCTCGTCGAAGCGGTCCTCGCCGTGCTCCAGGATGCTGGTCAGGTACGAGGCGGCGCACTTGCTCGCGCTGTTGGAGCCCTGACCGGTGATCGGATCGTTGGCGACGACGACGTCGGCCATGCCCAGCACCCGTCCACCGTCGGGCAGCTCGCCCACCGGTCGCCGCACGACCGGCGGGTAGCCGCCGGCCAGGGTTGCCCTGGCGTCGGTCAGCGCGACGTCGTGGCACCGCTCGTACTCCCACGGCACGTACTGCCTCATGAGGTCGAGCAACCGCCGGAGGTGATCGGCCGGGCCGGGGCGGTCGTCCCAGCAGTCCAGCGGGCCCCCGGGGATCCCCTCGAAGAACAAGATGTCGCAGGGACCGGTGAGGGTGTAGGACGGCATGATGAACAGCTCACCGACCCCCGGCACGGCGTTGAACCGCACGGCGTGCATCTCGGGGTGCTCCGGTCGCGGCGTCATGCCGTTCACGTACACCACGGACAGTGCGCGCTGGGTACTGGTGTAGGGCGATCGGCTCGGATCCCGGTCGAACAGCTGCACGAGCTCGCCCTTGCCCGCGGCGATGATGACGAGGTCGTACAGGGTGGTCAAACCGTCCAGGTCGGATGTCGTGACCCCGTGGTAGACGACCTTGCCGCCCCGGTCCTCGAAGAGCTCCAGCCACCCCGCCATCTTGACCCGCTGGTCCACCGACTGCGCGAAGGCGTCGAGCCTGGCGACGAAGTCGAGAGCACGCCCGCCGTCAGGACCGGCGATGGACAGGCCGATGCCCTCGATGTTCGGGGTCTGTTGCTCCCACAGGTGCAGGTCGTAGTCACGTTCGTACTGCAGGGCGGGGCCGAACATGCATTGGGTGGACATCACCCGCCCGCTGCGGATCTCGTCAGGAGTTCGCGCCGACATCATGGTGACGTCGTACTCGTGGCTCAGCAGGCTCAGCCCCAGCTGCAAACCGGCCTGCCCCGCACCGACGATCAACACTTTCCGCATCCTGCCAACCTTCCGGTTCGTGGGCGGTCACGGGGCGCCGTAGGAGACGGTGAGGTTCATGGTGTAGGACACCAGCTCCTGCAGCGCCTTCGCGGTGGACCCGGCGTCGCGTGCGTCGCAGGTCGTCAGCGGCACCTCCGGGGCCAGCGCCAGCGCTTCGCGCACCTCGTCGAGGTCGTGCGCGAGCTGGCCGTCGAACATGTTGACGGCCACGATGAACGGGACGTCGGAGTCGTTCT
>JBOHGT010000245.1:0-1718 GCA_050700385.1 Pseudonocardiaceae bacterium
GCCGTTCGTACCCACCACGACGTAGACCATAGGCCATCGGCCGTGTTTGCCACGTCCCCGGCGAGCTGTAGTCCATTCTTTATGTCGCCCGCCTTGAAGTGTAGTTCAGCGGCTCGTGATTTGTTCAAGAGTATTTGGGAAGCCGATTCTTCGGGTGGCATAGCCGCCAGTGACGCTGGAACGGCTTTGCTCAAGTAGGCGTCATCTACTCGTGTCGCCAGTTCTCGGTAGGTCGATTCCGTGACCGCCACCGGCCCCACGGCGTTGAATCCCACTAACCAGGGTGGCAGCGGAGTATCCGTCTTGTGTTTCGCGTACAAATCCTGCGCACGCGTGATCTCACTTACGGCTTTAGGCACAAGGTGTGCCTCGCCGAGCTGTCCGAGCTGTGCGGCTTGCGCGTGCCCCCACGCGCTGTTAATCGCCGCGCGGGACGTAACAAGGCCGTCAGGCTCCACAAACTCCGCAAGCTGAACCAGTTGCAGCATGTCCTGCGCAGCGCCCATCTCTCCGTACAAGCTCGCCTGAAATATCAGTATAGATGCGATCAGGGATTGAACCTCACGGCCTTCCGGGCCGTGGTACCAGGGTTGTTTTCGAGGCTGATCCTTGTACGCTTCTTTCACGATCTTGAGCGCGCGGGCGAACATCGACCGCGCCTTGCGGAAATCACCCGTGTCCGCGACTGCCCACCCGGCGACCATATGCACTTCCGCCACCGACATAAACAAGGGGAGCCTCACCTTGTCGCGCATCCCGGGTGCGCTCAGCAGACGGTAGGAGTCCGGCAGCTCCCTACTGATCAGGTCCGCGCAACTTCCCCCGCCGTAAATATCGTTTAGTTGCCAGCACGCCGTGGTCAGCGTCTTCATCCGAGCGACATCCGGCATTCCGGCACGCGGATAGGCCGGCGTAGTTGTAGGCGAGACAACGAACTCGACAACCTCACCGAAGACGGGACTTCCGAACAGCAGCGCTGCCGCGTTCCCAACAAACTGGCGCCGTTCCATTAGTTCACGCTCCTCGCCGGTGCCGCTTTCCGGCGCTACCCCCGACACTACCGGCTCTACTTCCTGCCTCCCAGCGTAGACGCCGTTCGGGCCGTAGTGCGACAGGCCCATCGCTTCCCGCGGCACCCCTAGGCCGTCACATACCTTCTTGAGCGTGTGGTACTGTTTGATCTTGCGGCCCTGAATGACGTCGCACACTTCGGATTGCGACTGCCCTACCTCCCGGGCGATGCGGTGCTGCGACACCCCGTGCTCGGTCAGCATCCGGTACACGGTGCCCACGTCGTGAGCGGCGAGGGCTAGTAGCGCGTCGGGCGTGGCGAGCACGTCATGCAGCATGGCGGGCAGCGTACCCGCTGCCCGAGTGGCGCCGATCACCCAGCGGCCACACAGAGAACCGCCTACCCGGAGACCGGGCAGGGCGGTTGATCTTGTCAGCGTGCGGCTCAGGTGGCTTCCGTGAACCGGCGGTAGGCGTCCGCGATCCAGCCCCAGCAGCCCGCCTCATGGGCGCGCTGATAGCGCGGCTCACCCGGGTACAACTCGCCGGAGCGGCCCGCGTGGTCCACCGACCACGCGATCTTGTCTAGCAGGTCGGCTAGCTCGTCCCGCTGGCCGATGGTCAGGGTGGCGAGATCAGTGCTGGTCAGGGGGATGCGTCGGTGGACATGGGCGGTGCCTCTCCATGTGGTCGTCCCCGGCCAGTCC
>JBOHGT010000246.1:0-25658 GCA_050700385.1 Pseudonocardiaceae bacterium
CGGTCTCCGAGGAGGACACTGCCGGTGACATGACCGAGGCGCCGGAGCTGCTGGGCGTGCAGTCGGTCACCCCCTACGCGGTGACGCTGCGGCTGACGGCGAAGACCCGGCCGGGCCGCCAGTGGGCCGTGCAGCGAGCGCTCAACGCCCGGGTGCAGGCCGCGCTGAACGCCGAGGGGATCCCCGCACCGAACATCGCCGGAGCGCCCGTTGCCGCGCAGTGATCGGGCTGCCGGCGCACGCGCGCTGGCCGACCCCACTCGGCGCGACATGGTGGCGCGGCTGGCAGTCGGCGACGCGACGGTGAACGAGCTGGCCGAGCCCTACGCCGTGACCGTGCAGGCAGTCTCGAAGCACCTCGAGGTGCTCGAGGACGCCGGGCTCGCCGCGATGGACGACAACACACGCACCGATGCAGCGACCACCCAGGAAGAAGGAGCGTCATGACCACGACCACGCACCCCGAGACCCAGATCACCGCCGACCCGGACCTGCCGACGATCCACATCATCCGCGAGTTCGAGGCCCCCGTGGATGCGGTCTTCCGCGCCCACACCGACCCCGAGCTGGTGCAGCAATGGCTGGGCCCGCGCCGGCTGACGATGCGGATCGAGCGCTGGGACGCCCAGACCGGTGGTGCCTACCGCTACGTGCACAGCGGCGAGGACGGCACCGAGCACGGTTTCTACGGCTCCTTCCACGAAATCCGACCGCACGAGCGGATGGTCCAAACCTTCACCTACGAGGGCTTCCCGGACGGCGTCTGCCTCGAGACGGCGACGTTCGAGGACCTCGGCGGACGCACCCGCCTGCACATCACGTCCGTCTTCGACTCAGTACAGGCCCGCGACATGGCGATGTCCAGCGGCATGGAGTCCGGCGTCATCGAGGGCTACCAGCAGCTCGACGAGCTGCTGGCCCGCGACTGATCGACCCACGAGCCTGCCTCGTCCCCGGGGGCGAGGCAGGCTCGTGCACCGTGGCGATCGACGGCTTCTTCCCGTCGCTGCACCTGAACCGGCTGCCGCCGACTCGCCGAGACGAGCCGCTGTCGACGGCCGAACAGGCGGCCGTTGAATAGCTGCCCCACCAGCTAGTGAACTGCAAAGGCTGCTCTCTCTCCCCTCTCAAGTCGAGTGCTGCCGCTGGGTCGCCGAGACTAGCCTCTGACTACCGACGAGGAGGCGGCGATCTCCTGGCTGCGCCGGGCATCCCGCCCGATCACGGAACTACGAGACGAGTTGGCCGTCGGCGAGCTGATCGACGACCTGGGGAAACCTTCGACGGCCGGAAGGTAGCCTATTCGACGTGGGACAAGCGCCGAGCCGTCCTCCATCAAGCGCTCGGCTTCGCGGTCAACTCCGGGTGGATCGACACCAACCCGCTCAGTGGCCGGCGGCTCGGCACCGCGCCGGTCGTCACGACCGTCGCTCCGCGCTCCGTGCTCAACCCTGCCCAGGCGCGGCAGCTCCTCGCTGCGGTCACCTATGTGGGAGGCCAGCGGGTACAGGATCGCCGGCGTGGTCAGCGGCTGTATGCGTTCTTCGCGTGCATCTACTACGGCGGACTGCGACCGGGCGAGGTGCAGCAGCTCCGCCGTGACGATTGCATGCTCCCGACCGAAGGTTGGGGCGAGCTGCTGCTGTCCGGCTCGTGGAGCGTCGTCAGCGGCGCACACTTCGCGGTCACTGGCACCGGGCACGAGGTACGGCCGTTGAAGCGTCGCCGGCCGGACGACGTGCGACGGGTGCCGATTCCGCCAGTCCTCGTCAGGATCCTTCGCGACCACCTCACCGAGTTCGGCACGGCTCCTGATGGCCGTCAAGACCGGCCGGGCCATCCCGGCGTCGGTGTATACGCGGGTGTGGGAACAAGCGCGCCACCTCGGGCTCTCCCCCGCGCAATACACCTCTCCGCTGGCGCGGCGGCCGTACGACCTCCGGCACGCGGCGCTGTCCGGCTGGCTCAACGCGGGCGTGCCCCCGGCCGACGTCGCCGCACGCGCCGGTCACTCGGTCAAGGTGCTGCTCACGATCTACGCCAAGTGCATCGACGGGCAAGCAGCGACCTTCAACGCGCGGATCGACGAGCTGCTCAACGAGTAAGCATCGGGATGTCCGCCGAGTGTCAAGGCCACCCAGGGACCTCATCACCGAGCCGCCACAAGACCCTGTAATGGCTTCCGGGGACAGTGGGCGATGATCCGAGTGTGACCGCACGCAGCAACCGCCCCGACCCACCGACGCCGCGACCGTTGTCGAACTGGATCATCGCGGTGGGGGCCCTTGTTGTGCTCGCCATCGCAGCGGTGGTCTGGTTCGTGTTGCTACGCCGCTACGGTGGCCAGGACGCACGGGTCCAGCTCGACGCGATCCGCACCGCCGGGACCCTGGTGCTCGGCACCGGCGGGGCCGTGGCGCTGCTGCTGACCGCCCGCCGGCAGCGCTACACCGAGCTGACCCTTGTACACACCGACCGCGACGCCACCGAGCGACGCATCACCGAGCTGTACACCAAGGCCGCCGACCAGCTCGGCTCCGACCAGGCCCCCGTGCGGCTGGCCGGCCTGTACGCCCTGGAGCGCCTGGCGCACAGCACCGTCGAGCACCGCCAGACGATTGTGGATGTGATCTGCGCCTACCTGCGCATGCCCTACACGCCGCCGCAATCCTCGGCCAGCACGCTCGGGCGGTCCTACCGCAGCCCGGGACCCGCACGGCGACGCCGATCCCGACCACCCACCGATCGGCCGCCGCACGCCACGCCCACATCCCAGGGGTCGCGGCACGAGCGCACCCAGCAGGAGCGGCAGGTGCGGCTGACCGCCCAGAACATCCTGACCCGCAACCTGCGCGTCACCACCCAGCGCCGCCGACGCTGGTGGCATCGCACACCACCGCCCGCAATCCCAGCCTGACCCGGGATCCGCCTGGATCTCACCGGGACACTTCTCCTTGAGTTCTCCCTGCGGAATTGTCAGCTCGATCACGCCGACTTCGGGGGCGCCCAGTTCACCGGCTACGCCGACTTCGGGGGCGCCCGGTTCACCGGCCGTACCAGCTTCTGGCGCGCCCAGTTCACCAGCCACACGTCCGCAAGCCGTGCGGCGTAGCCAGCTGGAATGACACCCCGACGGGCTGGCGGTCGACGTAGCGCACAGCCACCGCGCTGGCTCCGTGGCGGGCGAGCATGTCCTGCACCTCGCCGACGGTGCGCGCCACCGGAACAGTCGTCGTGTAGTTGAGCGTGGGCATCTGAAGCTGCCTTCCCCGAAGCAGCGCCCCCGGACAGGTGTCGTCCGGGGGCGCTGCGTCAGTAGTGCTTGGTCAGTCGAACTCGCCGTCCTTGACACCGGCGACGAACGAGGTCCACTCGACCGGGGTGAAGATCAGCGCCGGGCCGCCGGTGGTGTGCTTCGAGTCCCGCACGGCTCGGCGGCCGCCGTCGAGGTCGGCGACCTCGACACACTCGCCATGGTCACTGCTCCGGCTAGACTTACGCCACGCGGCGTGAGTCAGGTCATCCATGATGATGCCTCTCTGTGCCTTGTCAACCTGTGTTTGCAGCGAGCTCCGAGATCACGGTCAGGCTCTCGTCCACATCGAGAGCCTGATCGCGGAGCTCGCCATAAAGCCTATCCAGCCGCGCCACGATCGATTCATCGTCGATGAGGTGGCCACCCACGGCGTACTCCTGGTACGCGGCGTCAGGAAGCAATCCGCGCGGGAAGCCGAGCAAGGTGAACGACCCTGCCATGCTGCTGTGCAGACCGACCGAGAACGGCAGCACATGCAGCTCGACGTTGCGCAACTGCGCTCGGTCGAGCAGATGGCGCAGCTGGTCGCCGGCCACAGTCGTGTGCCGGGCACAGCGCTGTAGGGCAGCTTCGGAGATGACGGCTGAGAACTGCAGCGGCCGATCCGGGTCATCCAGGCGTGCCTGTCGTCGCATGCGGGCGGCGACGCGTCGGTCCACGTCCTCGGGCGAGGCGAGATGAGCACTCAGACCATGCACGGCTCGGGCGTACTGCTCGGTCTGCAGCAGGCCAGGGATCAGCTCGAGTTGGAGGGTGCGCAGCGAGGTCGCATCGGCCTCGAGACCAACATAGCCAGCGAGCCACCCAGGTAGGCGTGCTGTCGACCACCAGCCACGCTTGGCGGCCTCGATCCGTAGCTCCTCGAGCTCATCCACCGTCTCCCGGTCGTCAGCTCCGTACCGCTGGAGCAGCACGATGAGCTCGGTCTTGCGGGGTGAGCTACGGCCGATCTCCATGTGCGTGATCTTCGTGAGAGAGCAACCGACGATCTGCGCGGCCTCGGCACGGCTCACGCCAGCCGCTTCACGGAGCCGTCGCAACTCGCTGCCGAGTTGATGGCGTCGGATCGTTGGGCCAGTCATAGTGATGAAGCATAGCCACCGTGCCAAGTGGATGTCACTCAGCATCTTGTGATTTGTGATGTCACAGTCTACCGTCAAGACGCAGCGTCACCTGTTGGTTGGTGGCGCTAGCCGCCCGGGCGTTGGTGCCGAGTGCAGCCGACGAGGAGGACACCGGTGTCCGGGCGGGGCCGGCCAGGCCCCCGCGGGTTCTGGGGATGACGCCTTCCCCTCGCTGTCCCCTCGCGGGGGCTTGGCCGGTGACCAGGACCGCATGCGGGGAAGGCGGAACGCAGGATGGCGCGGGAGCAGGAGCACTGGCTGGGTTGCCGGGATGCGGTCGGCCGGTCGGGCAATGCTGTGGTGGTGGTGCGGGATGGTGAGTTGGTGGTGAGGGTGCCGGCCGGTGAGGCGGCGGTGTTCCGCTTCGATCAGCTCGATCAGGCCGAGCAGCTGCGGATGGCGCTGGTGGTCGGTATCGACCAGTTGCGCGCGCAGCGGCGGCGGTAACCCAGGTGTCCAGGCCGTGGATGTGGGCGCTGACCCCGGCGGGGCAGTTGCACGCGACGACCGTGGTCGATTGCTCGGCGGGTGTCGAGGTGCCCGCGGTGTGTGGGGACGCGGTGATGGTGGGCGCGGTGCTGGTCGATGTCTGCGGCGCCCACGCCGACCCGTGCCTGTGCTGCGTGCAGTTGTTGCCGTGCGGGGGCGGGTCGTGAGCGCGCAGCATCGCCGCCCGGCCACCGGTGATCTGGCTCGGGGGTTCAGTGAGATCTTGGCTGGGGAGGTCCTCGAGCGGTTGGCGCAGCTGGACCTCGTCGCGGCCGGGGAGCGCCGCTCGGAGGCCGAGGTGGCGCGGATCCGCGGGTACATGCGCCAGGCGATCCGCATGTGGCGGCGGCTGCTCGAGCAGCACGGCGCCGACGACGACGGCCGCTGCCCGCGGTGTCGCAGCTGGTGGGGCCGGCGGCGGCGGTGGCCGTGTCCGGTGTGGAACGTGGCGCACGTCAGCTTGATGACCGATGACTCACCGGCGACGCGCGGGCGCCGGGCGGTGTCTCGCGCCGAGGCCGCGTCGACCGCGCCACTGCCGTCGGCCCCGTCGAGGAACCCGATGACCATCAAGGCCCCACCACTGGGGGGGACCGATGCCTGCTGCTGATCTTCCCACCCGCCCGGGCGAGGTTCCCGATGGCGTGGCCCTGGCCGAGCTGGCCGACCGGTACGGCGAGTGCTGCTATCCGCTGCTGGCACACCGCCACGGCGTCGGCGAGCCGTTGAGCGCCGAGCAGCTGGCGGCGCACGCCCTGGCCGCGTTGGCCTACGGGCACGCGCTGGCCGAGCGGCTCAGCACCGGCCGCTGGTCGATCAGCACCGACGCGTTGTCGGCCGGCGCCACCGTGCGCCAGGCCGCGGCCGCGATGGGTCTGGAGTCCGATGAGCTGCGCATGGGACTGCGCGAGTGGACGAGCAGCCGGCGTCGTTATGAGTCCAGACAGGAGGCACAGGCCGTGGACACGGATACGAATGCGCAGGTAGGGCAGCAGGGCCGCGTGACGCCGACGCGGTGGGCGCTGTCATCGCTGGACTACCGGGCCCATGCGCTCGTCGATGGTGGCGATGACCCGATCGGGGTGGTGATGGCCCGGTGCGGGCACCGGCTGCCGGCGTCGGTGCCGCCCGCCCGGATCCCGCCCGGCGCGGTGTGCGCCCACTGCGCTGCGGCGGGCTCGCCGCAGCTGCGGTGGGCGGCCCGCTCGCGCCACGACGAGCGGTGTCATGCCGTGCGGGCCGCTGACGGCGAGGTCGCCGTGTCCCGCGGGTGGGCCGACGCGCTGTGCGGTCTGACGCTGCCGGGGGCCGGTCTGAGTCTGGCGTCGATGCCCGAAGGGCTGCTGTGCACGCCATGTGTCATGGAGGCGGCCGATGATCCGCCCCGGGGCCGCCGCCCCTGAAGACGGCGCGACCGTGACCTACCTCCCCTTGGGTGCGCGGTCGCGCCCCCCGGCCGGGGCCCGTTGTCAGACCCCTCCCTCGGGCCCGGCCGGGGCCCCCCATCAACGAGGAGTGGGCCCGTGGAAGCTGACCCGTCGGACTGTTTCGTGGCGCAGCGCGACGCCCCGATCCCGACCACCCGCCCCGACCTGGTCGACCCCGACCTGGTCGCGTGGTTCGCGCTGCGCCGGGCCCGCGGCGGCGGTGTGGCAGTCACTGCCGCCGGCCGCTGGCTGGACCACGGCCGCCCGATCCCGCGCTACCTGAGCCTCACCCTGGACGGGCTCACCGCAGCCGGGCAACTGGCCCTGGGGCCGGCGGCCGCGACCACCGGCCGCCGGCGGATCACCGTCACCGACGACGGGCACGCCCGGTACGCGGCGTTGTGCCGGCGTGAGCGCCTCGGCAACCTCGATGTCCGGATGCTGACCGGACTGTCGTCCGGCGACTCGAGTGGGGCGTCGTCGTGACCGGGGCTGCGGGGCGCCACCGGTCGAGGTGCACGTGCACGTGCAAGGACGCCTGATGGCCGACTACCCCGCGACACCGCTGCTGCGCAAGCTCACCTCTTGGAACGGCTGGCGGCACGACCTGATCCACGACGCCCACGGCCGGCTGGAAGCCATCGTCTACATCCGCGTCGGCCCGGTGTGGACCGACAGTGTCGCCATCTCCGGGGAGGACCAGACGATCGCCCTACGCCACCGCAGCCGCGAGACCGCCCTGATCGTCCCGGCCGGGCTGCCCTCGGAGTCGGGCGCGGTATGGCAACGCCACGGCCGCTGCGAGGAGGTCCTCGCCGAGCTGCTCGAGCTGCCCGACACCCCCGGGGGCAGCCGGTGAACGCGTTCGGGTGGGCGTACACGATCATCGCGGTGGTGTTGATCGCGGCCGCGATCGACACCGCGGGCGACCTGCCCGACGCGGTCATCCTCCTGGCGATCGTGGCCCTGCCGGTCACACTGGTCGCCCATGGGGTCGTGACACTTCGACGACGCTGGGGTCCTGCCCGCCGGCAGAGGCCGAGCGGGCCAATGAGCAGGACTTTGGGCGGTGGGTGATGCCCGCGGTCCGCAGTGCGGTTCGAACGGGGGGGACGCTGGTGCTGGGCGCGCTGGTGGCGGGATGCGGGCAGTCGGTGGCCGGGGCGCCCACCGAGTCGGCCGATACCGGCTCGGCCCGGCGAACAGTGCACTGGCGTCGTTCGACCCGTGCACGGTACTCAGCGACGCGGAGATCGCCGGGCTCGGCTTCATGCCGCAGACACGCCGGCCGATCGACCTGCTGGGGCAGGTGGGGTGCGGGTACACCGCCCCGCCCTTCGACGCCTCGGGTGAGATCGCCCTGCTCGGTGGGCTGCGGCTGGAGAAGGATCCGGTGGAGACGGTGGCGGACTACGCGGCCCGTTCGGAGGGGATCTTCGACTCGTTCCGGCCGAATCGGGTGAACGGCCGGACCGGCGCGGCGCTGGAGGTCGTGGCCGACGGCATCGAATGCACCCAGCTGGTAAACGCGGGCACGGGCACGGTGGCCGTGGGGTGGCGGTTTCGTGACCCGGCTCCGGTGGATCCGTGCGCGGAGGCGTTGCGGGTGGCGGTGATGATCGAGCCGGAATTGCCGGCGGTGGGGAGTTAGGAAGCTGCCTTCTCCCGTCTGTGGAAGAGATGGCGCAGCAGCTGATCGCCGGGGACCGTAACGACCGCACGGCACGCCGACTTCTGGCGCGCCCAGTTCACCAGCCACGCCGACTTCTGGCGCGCCCAGTTCACCGGCGAGGCCGGCTTCGTGGGCGCCCGGTTCACCAGCAACGCCGACTTCAGGAACGCCCAGTTCACCAGCAACGCCAGCTTCGGGAACGCCCAGTTCACCGGCTACGCCAGCTTCGGGGATGCCCAGTTCGCCGGCGAGGCCGACTTCGGGGGCGCCCTAGCCGTTGGGCTGGACTCGACAACGTGGCCGCCAGGCTGGACCACACGACCGGCTACGCCAGACACTGGAGAAGACCCCGACTTCCTGTACCTGACCCGGGTGTAGTGGGGAGGTCTGTTCCGTGACTGTTCCGGGAATAGTCCCCACGAGCGACCGAGCGGGACAGACAGTCACAGACGCCGGTCCAGGCCCGCGATGTGTTTCCCCAGGTCACGTATCGCGGGCAGTGGTCGGGCGGCTCAGGTGGCGGCGGGCTCGACGGCGCGGAGGTCCTTGCGCAGGATCTTGCCCGACGCCGACTTCGGGATCGCCTCGACGAACTGCACCGCCCGGACCTTCTTGTATGGCGCCACCCGCTGCGCCACGAACGCGATCACGTCGTCGTCGGTGAGCCCCTCGGCGCCCGCCTGGCGCACTACGAACGCCTTCGGGACCTCCTCGCCCTCGGCGTCACGCACCCCGATGACGGCGGCGTCCGCGATCTGCGGGTGGGTGAGCAGCAGCGCCTCCAGCTCCGCCGGTGGCACCTGGTAGCCCTTGTACTTGATCAGTTCCTTCACCCTGTCAACGATCGTGACGTTGCCGTCGGCGTCGACGCTGGCGATGTCACCGGTGTGCAGGAAGCCGTCGGAGTCGAGGGTCTGCGCGGTGGCCGCAGGGTTGTCGAGGTAGCCGACCATCACGTTGGGGCCCTTGCACCACAGCTCGCCGGGAACGCCGGCGCCGACCTCCTCGCCGGTCTCCGGGTCGACGATCTTGCACTCCATGTTCGGGATGGTCGGGCCCACCGAGCCGAGCGGGATGCCGGTACGGCCGTCGGGCATCGCGTGGCTGACCGGGCTCATCTCGGTCATGCCGTAGCCCTGCTTGACCTCGCAGCCGATCCGCGCCGCGACGGCCAGGGCGAGGTCGGCGTCCAGCGCGGCCGCTCCGGAGAACACCACGTCGATGGAGGAGAGGTCGTAGGAGTCGATCATCGGGTGCTTGGCGAGCGCAACGGCCACCGGCGGCACGATGTAAACCCGGTTGACACGATGCTCCTGGATGCTGCCGAGGAACGTCTCGAGGTCGAAGCGCGGCAGCGTGATCACCGTCAAGCCCCTGTGGAGGCCGTGGTTCATCAGCACCGTCATGCCGTAGATGTGGAAGAACGGCAGCACGGCCAGCAGCCGGGTACCTTCCGGCACGGCGAACAGCGCCTCGCACTGCATGATGTTCGCCACCAGGTTGCGGTGGGTGAGCATCACGCCCTTGGCGTTGCCCGTCGTACCCGATGAGTAGGGCAGCACCGCGAGATCGCGGGCCGGGTCGATGCTGATCTCCGGGGGTGCGCCGTCCTGCGCCAGCAGGTCCGCCAGCGACGGGTGCCCGGCAGCTCCGTCGAGTACCACTGTCTCGGTGACCCGCACGCCCTCGACGGCCGCGGCGGCCTGCGCCCGCTCGAGGAACGGCGACACCGTGAACATCAGCTTGGCCTGCGAGTCGCGCAGCTGCGCCGCCAGCTCATCGGGTGTGTAGAGCGCGTTCACGGTCGTCGCGGTGGCGCCGGCGCGCAGGATGCCGTGGAAGGCCACCGCGTAGTAGGGCGTGTTCGGCGCGAACACCGCGACGACGTCGCCCTTGCCGATCCCGCGGGCTGCGAGCGCTCCCGCGACCTGGTCCACCAGCACGGACAGCTGGCCGTAGGTGATCGTCTGCCCGGAGACCCCGTCGACCAGCGCCGGCCGGTCGGCCTTACCCGCGACGTCGCCGAAGAGGAGATCGGGCAGCGACACGTCCGGGATCTCGACATCCGGGAACGGGCTGCGGAACGGCATCGGGGCTCCTCGCGGGGCAGCGGCGAAGGGGGTCGAGGTCTGGCGAATCGTGACCCCTCGCCACCAACCGGTCAAGGGCCGCATGGGGGCGTGCAGCGGCCCTCGCGCCGCTAGGTACACCCGAATGGAGTAGTACTCAGGTCTTGTGATCGACTCTGGCTCCTGAGAACGTGACACCGTCTGCTGATCGGCTCCCATGCACTCCCGGTCAGCGGCACCAGACCGCGGTTCGTCCTCCCCCGTCGGACCGCGGCCCGCAGGGTCCCTGGGGTGCCCCCCGCCCACGGGTACCATGCTGCGGGACATCGCGGCGGGGCGGCCTGTGTGTGTGACTCCCCCCTCTCCCCGGGCCGTCCCGCCGCGCCTGCCACTTCCTGCTCAGGTCTGCGGCAGTGCTGGCACGTCCGCGCGCCGTCGCGGCGGGCATAACCCGGCCGCAGGGCCGGTTGACCGATGGGGATGACCCTGGCGCCGATGGTCGTGGATGACTCGGCCGGGAGTCGGCGCGCCTGTGCGTCGGGGGTAGGCGCGGTACCGGAGGCGGCTGGATGTCGGACGTGATCAGGCGGTTGAGCGGGGCGCTGCGGCGCGCCGCGGTGCTCTCGGTGCACACCTCCCCCCTCGAGCAGCCGGGCACCGGCGACGCCGGCGGGATGAACGTCTACATCGTGCAGACCGCCACCCGGATGGCCCGCCGGGGCGTCGAGGTCGAGGTATTCACCCGTGCGACGTCCTCCGACCTGCCCCCGGTGGCCGAGCTCGCCCCGGGCGTGACGGTGCGGCACATCACCGCAGGGCCGTTCGAGGGGCTGGGCAAGCACGACCTGCCCGCGCAGCTGTGCGCGTTCACCGCGGGGGTGCTGCGCGCCGAGGCACGCCGTGAGCCCGGGTACTACGACGTCGTGCACTCGCACTACTGGCTGTCGGGCCAGGTGGGCTGGCTGGCCCGGGACCGCTGGGGTGTGCCGCTGGTGCATACCGCACACACCCTGGCCAGGGTGAAGAACGCCGCACTGGCCGACGGGGACGCGCCCGAGCCGCATACCCGGGTGATCGGCGAGCTGCAGGTGGTCGGCGAGGCCGACCGGTTGGTGGCCAACACCCCGGCCGAGGCAGGCCAGCTCCTCGACCTCTACGGGGCCGACCCGGACCGCACGGTGACGATCCCGCCGGGCGTGGACCTGGAGCGCTTCACCCCGGGGCGGCGGCGTGCCGCCCGGGCCGCGCTGGGCCTGCCGGCCGACGCGATCGTGCTCGCCTTCGTGGGCCGCATCCAGCCGCTGAAGGCTCCGGACGTGCTGCTGCGCGCCGCGGCCGAGATGATGCGCCGCGCCCCGGCCCTGCGCGACCGGCTGCGGCTACTGGTGGTCGGGGGACCGTCGGGCAGCGGGCTCGCCGAGCCGCGGTCGCTGCAGCAGCTCGCCACCGCGCTGGGCATCGGCGACGTAGTCGGCTTCGCCCCGCCGCAGTCCGGTGACGGCCTGGCCACGGTGTACCGGGCGGCCGACGTCGTCGCGGTCCCCAGCTACAACGAGTCGTTCGGGCTCGTGGCGCTCGAGGCGCAGGCCTGCGGGACGCCGGTGGTGGCCGCTGCGGTCGGGGGCCTGACGGTGGCCGTCGCCGACGGCGCGTCCGGGCTGCTGGTCGGCAGCCACGACCCGGTGGACTGGGCGGATGCGCTGTCCGCCGTGGCGCTGCACCCCCGGCGCCGTGAAGCGCTCGCGCGCGGCGCGGTCGACCACGCGCGCCGGTTCTCCTGGGAGCGCACCACCGACGCGCTGCTGCGCACCTACGCCGATGCGGCCGTGGCGTACCGGCTCGACGCGCTGGACGGTGAGGTGGCTTCGTGACCGGTCCCGCGGAGCTCGACCGCGTCATCTCGGCGGCGCTGGACGAGGCCGAACTCGGCTACGAGCACCGCGGCCGGGGCAGCTTCTTCGTCACCCTGCCCGGTACGAAGAAGCTGCAGACGAACTGCTGGGTGGTCGTCGGGGACCACACCGTGCTGGTCGAGGCCTTCGTCTGCCGCCGCCCGGACGAGGCGCACGACGAGGTCTACCGCTACCTGCTGCAGCGCAACGCCCGGCTCTATGGCGTGCACTACACGCTGGACCGGATCGGCGACGTCTACCTGGTCGGCCGGATGGCGCATCACGCGGTGACCGTCGACGAACTCGACAGGGTGCTGGGCCAGGTCGTCGAGGCCGCCGACGGTGATTTCAACACGTTGCTCGAGATCGGCTTCGCGTCCTCGATCCGGCGTGAGTGGGACTGGCGGGTCTCCCGCGGTGAGTCGCTGGCCAACCTCGCCGTCTTCGAGCACCTGGTGCGCCGCGACGGGACTGCCGAGGGCTAGCTCGCGCCGTGACCCGGCCCGCGCACGGCAACATCGACCAGATCGTGCTCCGCCCGCGTGCCCAGCACTCCACGACACGCGTGCATCGCGAGACCTGAGTTCCCCGGTGTCCTCGCCCTCGGGTTGGCTGCCGTTACGGGCATCCAGAACGGGGGTTGGGGGTACTTGAAGAGCTACCAACGGGGCGATCAGGCTGGCGTGCGCAGCATGTGGTAGAGCAGGATCAGCTGCACCAGCCGCAATGGCTCGTTGCGCGCACCGTCGTCGAGCGCACCCAGCGACTGCGGTATCGGCTCCGGCGCGTCGAGGGAGTCCCATATCGCCTTCGCGACCACGCCGCTCTCCTCGGCCGGCGCGTAGCCGTGGATGTGCAGCGCGTCCACCGGGCTGCCGTCGTCGTCCCGGATGAGCTTGACGTGTACCGCCCGGGTCGGCACTTCGGCGAGGATCGCCGAGAAGTTGGGGTGCCGGATCGTCGGGCGCAGCAGCAGCGTCGCCGACAGCGGGGTGCCCGGCGGGTCCTCCCGCCCCTCGATCGGGCCGAAGCTGACCACGATGTCGGCGTCGCGCTGCTGGGGCCGGATGAACTCCTCGGCCTCGGGTTCGCGGCGGTCCAACTCGGCGAGCACCTGCTTCTCGTCGTAGCCGCGCTTCGATGTGTCCCGCGCGACCTTCCACTGCCGTCGCACCTGCTCTGGCGGCGCGAGGTACACGGCGATGTCGAAGCAGGCCCGTGCCAGCCGGGAGTGCAACGGCAGCAGCCCTTCGACGATCACGTTCGACCGGGGTTCGACCAGTTCGGGGCGGGTCAGCGAGCCGGTCCGGTGGTCGTAGACCGGCTTGAGGATCGACTCACCCGTCGCCAGCAGCTGCAGATGCTGCTCCATGATGTTGATGTAGTTGCAGTCCGGGTGCAGCGGCGTGAACGGCACCTCACGGCGCTCCGCCCGGTCGTAGCGGTGGTAGTCGTCGACGCACATCGACGTGCAGCCGTCCTCCCCCAGCGCCGCGACGAGCCCGCGCGTCAGCGTCGTCTTGCCGGCCGCGCTGTCTCCGGCGATCGCCAGCATGGTGGGTCCGGGCGTGCGACCCGAACGGTGGATGCGAACCAGTTTCGCAGGCATCGTGGCCTCACCAACCCTGTGTCGGCCGAGCAGCGTGCAGCGCCCGTGGGGACGGAGTCGAGGATCCGACGGTGACAGGCGACGCTGGGCGGCACTTCCCCCCATCGGGTGGACGCCAGGGTGATCGCAGCACTCCCCCGACTCGACGACGTGCAATGGCGCGATCCTGCGTACGCTGCGCACATGGGCGGGCACGTGGATCGGCCCCCGCTGCGGGTCGTGGTGGTCGACGACCACCAGATGGTGCTCGACGGCCTTCGCGCGATGCTGGCGCCCTACGCCGAGCAGGTCCAGATCGTCGGCGAGGCCACCGAGCCCGAGCGGGCCAGGGCGCTGGTCGCCGATCACGAACCGGACATCGTGCTGATCGACATCCGGCTGCGCGGCTCGAGCGGGCTGGATCTGTGCGCCGATATCCGCACCCGCCACAGCGAGTGCAAGGTGGTGTTCCTGACCGTCTACGACGACGAGCAGTACCTCTACCAGGCGCTGCGGCTGGGGGCAGCCGGGTTCCTGCTCAAGCGGGTCCGCGGCGCCGAGCTCGTCGACCACCTGCTGCGCATCGACGAGGGCGAGATCCTCATCGATCCGACGCTCGCCGCCCGCGTCGCGCTGTCGGCCGCGGCGCTGCAGGGCGGGGAGTTCTGGCCGGGCGCGCACCTGGGGCTGACGCAGCGGGAGAGCGAGGTCCTCGCGTTGATGGTGGCGGGGCTGTCCAACCGGGCGATCGCGGGCAAGCTCACGGTCAGCGAGGAGACGGTCAAGACCCACACCCGTGGCATCTACCGCAAGCTCGACGTGCCGGACCGCTCCGGCGCGGTCACGGTGGCGTTACGCGAGGGGGTTTTCCATTGAGCAGCTCGCGCCTCGGCCTCGCCGATGCCGACTCCGAGGCCCGGCTGCTCTCGCGGATCATCGAGACGCTCTCCGCGGGGCTGGACCTCGACGAGGTCGTGCAGGGGATCGCAGCGCTGATCACCGAGACCACGCGCACCGACATCTGCTTCGTGCACCTGCTGGAACCCTCCGGTGAGCGGCTGCAACTGCGCGGCGCGACACCCCCGTTCGACCGGTGGACCCGGCGGATCGGGCTGGCGGTCGGTGAGGGCATCTCCGGCTGGGTCGCGGCCCACGAGGAGCCGGTGGTGATCACCGACAACAAGCTCGCGGATCCCCGCTACCGCTACATCCCCGAGCTGCGCGGGGAGGACTTCACCTCGATGGCGTCGGTGCCCATCGGCACGCGCCCCGGGAACCTGGTCGGCGTGCTCAACGTGCACACCCGGGACCGCAGGGATTTCACCGCCGCGGACGTCGAGCTGCTGCGCTCGGTGGCCGGCCTGATGGCGGGCGCGATCGAGAACGCCAGCCTGCACGGCCGCATCGCCGAGCGCGAGGAGGCGATGGAGCGCTTCGCGGAACGGATCGTGGAGCTGCAGGAGACCGAGCGGCGCCGGCTGGCCGGCGAGATCCACGACGGGATCAGCCAGCGCATCGTCAGCCTGTCGTTCCATCTCTCCGCCGCCGCGGACGCCCTCCCGGCCGATCCGTCGCTGGCCGGCGAGCAGATCGCCCGGGCCCAGGACCTGGCCTCGGCCACCCTGGACGAGACCCGGCTGGCGATCGCCGGGCTGCGCCCGCCGGTGCTCGACGACCTCGGGCTGGCCGCGAGCCTGGAGAGCCTTGCCCGTTCCATCCAGGTGCCCACCATCGGTGTCGAGACCGATCCGGTCCAGCTGCCCGAGCACGTCGAGACTGCCGTCTACCGCATCGCCCAGGAGGCGCTGCAGAACGTGATGCGGCACGCCGGAGCCGGCCGGGCCAGCATCCGGCTCACCGCCGTGGAAGGCGACGTGCTGCTCGAGGTCGCCGACGACGGCCGCGGGTTCGACCCCGCGAAGATCGCCGCGAAGGTCGGGCCGGTCGGCTACGGGCTGGCCGGCATGCAGCAGCGGGCCGAGTTGCTCGGCGGCCGGCTCACCCTGGACAGCGGGCCGGGCCGGGGCACCGTGCTGCGGCTCAGCGTCCCGCTGCCACCGGATCGCTGAGCTGCTGCCCCATCTCGGGCGTGTAAGAACCCTGGCGGGCCATCGCGGTGCAGTAGGCGCGATGCGCCAGGACCTGGTGGGCCTTCTCGACGTTCTCCGCCTGCCCGGCCCACGCCGCCAGGCCGGCCGCGAGCAGCCCCCGACCGTAGGAGAACGTCAGCTCCCACGGATGGCCGGTACTGCGGTTCATCGCATCGAGATGCTCGGTCGCCGCCTGGTCGCTCTGCCCGCCGGACAGGAACGCGATCCCCGGCACCGCGGCGGGGACGGTGCGCCGCAGGCAGCGCACAGTGGCATCGGCCACCTCGCTCACCCCCGGCTGCTCCGGGGCATCCTTGCCTGCCAGCACCATATTCGGCTTGAGCACCATGCCTTCCAGCACGACCCGCTGGTCGGCCAGCTCGGCGAATACCCGCCGCAGCGTCGCGGTGGTGACCTCGTCGCACCGGTCCAGGCTGTGATCGCCGTCCATCAGGACTTCGGGTTCCACGATCGGCACGATGCCGGCCTCCTGGCACAGCGCGGCGTAGCGGGCGAGCGCGTGCGCGTTCGCCTGCAGGCACCGCTGCGTCGGCATGCCGTCACCAATCGTGATCACGGCCCGCCACTTCGCGAACCGCGCACCCATCCCGGCGTACTCCTCGAGCCGCGCCCGCAGCCCGTCGAGCCCCTCGGTGACCAGCTCACCCGGGGCGCCGGCCAGCGGCTTGGCGCCGGTGTCGACCTTGATACCGGGCAGCACGCCGGCTCGCTGCGCCGCCTCGGCGAACGGCGTCCCGTCGGACAGCTGCGAGCGGATGGTCTCGTCGAAGAGGATGATCCCGCTGATCCAGCGCCCCAGGTCAGCGGTCGTGATCACCACCTCGCGGAACTGCCGCCGCGTCTCCTCGTTGGCGGGGATCCCCGCAGCGGCCAGCCGCTTGTCCATGGTCCCCGAACTCTCATCGGCGGCCAGGATTCCCCTATCCGGCCCGACCATCAGCCGGGCGGTCTCGGTCAGGTCAGGTAACGACACCTGGCATCCCTCCTCATCGGGCACCCCAGCTCATCGGGCAGCTCAGTTCTCGACACCACGCTAGTTCCCGCCGGCCGCGGCCACTACCCCCGGGAGTGGGAGCTGCGGGGGACTTGCCTCCCCCAGCACGCCCGCAGCGGCCCACCCGGTGCAGGCCGGGCACCAGAGCGGTCACGTCATCCCCGGTCCGGCGCCCAGTGGTCGAGCATCTCGGAGAAGATCTCGAAAGCCGGCTTCGCGACACCGTAGGGCGCCTCCAGGTGGATGCTCAGCGGGAAACCGAGCTCTCCCACCCCGTCGACGACCTGCTTGTACAGGTCGACGAGCCGCCGCTTGCGCTCCTCGAAGGGGCTCTCGGCCAGCCTCGCCACGAACTCCTGCTCCCGCTTGACCGCCTCGTTGCCGGGGTCCTGGATCAGCCAGTCGATCAGCCTGACCCGGCTCTCGGAGTTGGGGACGTAGCCGAAGGACAGCAGGATCTCCGGGCGGTGCGGGGCCCGCCGCGCGAACTCGGCGAGGAAGCCGACGATGGCGTCGGAGTAGAGCAACTGCGTCATGCCGAACGTGGCGCCGCGCTCGCACTTGAAGGTGAAGCGGCCCTGCTCGCCCTCCCGGGTGGGGATCAGGATGACGCCGCGGTTCGGTACGAGCTCGGTGAACAGGGCCAGGGCGTCGGTCGGTGCCACCCCGGGACCCTGACCGTCGGCCATGGTGCGGGGCACGCCGACGAAGATGACGCCGTCCATGCCGGCACCGCACAGGTCCCGCAGCCGCTCGGTGAGCCGTGGTTGGTCCATGAAGGCCGTGACCTGCGTGCACAGCCCGCTGACACCGGGCAGCTCGGGCGCGACGGCCTGCCAGAAGTCCAGCGTGTCCATCTTGGGCTTCATCTCGACGGGACGGTCGTCCTCCTCCGCGATCAGACCCGGGATCATCAGGTGCCGGATGCGGCCGTCCATGCCGCAGGCGCGGGAGCACTCCAGCACCTTGCGGGCTTCCTCGACGGCCTTCTCCGTGCCCCCGTCGAGGTTGGAGGGGACCAGTTCGAGAGCGATGGTGTCCATGTCAGCTCCTCTGGTGTGGATGCACGATCAGGACAGTGTGGAGGCACGATCAGGACAGGTCGCGCACCGCGGGTATCCGGTGTTCCGCCTCCGCGGCGGCGCGGTCGGCCCGTTGCGCGAGGTCGCGGTCGAGGGCGCCGAGCTCGACGTTGAGCCGGACCAGCTCGGCGGCCGACCGGGCGGCGGCTCCCGCCAGGAACACGGCCGCCAGCACGTCGCCCCGCAGCTTGGGGTTCCCGCGCTCGGCGAGCTCGACGGCCTCGGCCGCGATGCGCGCGCCGGACTCGGCGATCTCCAGCGGCACCTGCGCGGCATGCGTCAGGCAGCGGCGGATCTCGGCGCGGCGATGCTGCGGCTCCGGTTCCCTGGGCAGCCGCCAGGCCGCCAGCACGCTGCGGTACGCCTCGGCGTCGGACTGGGCCAGGGCGGTGATATGGCCACGCTCGGCGTCCGCGCGCGCCGCCCGGTCCGCACCGTCAGGCAGCTGTGCGGCCGACAACCGCGCGGCCATCCCGACCAGCCCGGCGGCGAGCGCTGCCGCCGTCGCGGCGGCGGCCCCGGCGCCCGGTGCCGGCTCATCCGAGGCGACGAGGTCCAGGAAGGCGCCGAGCGGCTGGTCCAGGAACGGGATGTCCACTGCTACTGCCCTCCTCCGCGGACCGGCCCTTCAGGACAGGCCGACGATCTCGCCGCGCGAGTCGATGTCGATGCGGGACAGCGCGGGAAAGCTCCCGAGCCCCGGCATGGTGCGCATGTCGCCACAGATCGGGTAGATGAACCCGGCACCGACCGATGCCCGCGCCTCCCGCACCGGCAGCACCCAGCCGGTGGGCGCCCCCTCGAGCGTGGGGTCGGACGAGATCGACAGGTGGGTCTTCGCTATGCACACCGGCAGCCTGCCGAATCCGTTGCGCTCGTACTCGTCGAGCTGCCGGGACGCCTTGAGGTCGTACTCCACGCCCCTCGCGCCGTACACCCGCAGCGCGACGGTGAGGATCTTCTCCCGCAACGTGGCGTCGTCGGGGTAGAGGAACTCGAATTCGCCGGGCTCGTCGGCGGCCTCGACGACGGCCTCGGCCAGCTCGGCGGCGCCCTTGCCACCCTCGGCGAAATGCGTGCACAGCGCCACGCGGGCCCCCATGCCCTCGGCGACCTCACGGATGGCGGCGTGCTCGCTGGCGTGGTCGGGGGGGAACACGTTGATCGCCACCACCGGGGAGACGCCGTGGATGCGGACGTTCTCGATCTGCTTGCGCAGGTTGGCCGCCCCGGCGTGCACGTCGTCCGGGTTCTCGGCGAGCATCCCGTCGGGAAGCGGGCGTCCCAGCGCCACCTTGTGCCGGCCGGAATGCGCCTTGAGCGCGCGCACAGTGGCCACCAGCACCGCGGCGTCCGGGCGCAGCCCCGACGCCCGGCACTTGATGTTGAAGAACCGCTCGGCCCCCATGTCGGCGCCGAATCCGGCCTCGGTTACCAGGTAGTCCCCGCACCGGATGCCGATGAGGTCGGCGACGATCGAGGAGTTGCCGTGCGCGATGTTGCCGAACGGCCCGGCGTGCACCAGCACCGGCGTGCCCTCCAGGGTCTGCAGCAGGTTCGGCTTGATGGCCTCCCGCATGATCACCGTCATCGCGCCGGCCGCGCCGAGGTCCTCGGCCGTCACCGGCCTGCCTTCGCGCGTCCGGCCCACCACGATGCGCCCCAGCCGGCGCCGCATGTCCTGCAACGACGTGGACAGTGCGAGCACCGCCATCACCTCGCTGGCTGCGGTGATGTCGAACCCGCTCTGCCGCGGCACCCCGTCAGCGGCCGAGCCCAGCCCCACCACGATGTTGCGCAGCGCCCGGTCGTTCACGTCGAGCACCCGGTTCCAGGTGACGCTGTGTGGATCGATGTCGGGCAGGTCCAGGCCGGCGCCGTCGTGGTGGTGCAGCCGGTTGTCGATCACGGCTGCCAGCAGGTTGTGCGCGGCGGTCACCGCGTGCATGTCGCCGGTGAGGTGCAGGTTGAGCAGCTCCATCGGGACGACCTGGCTGTAGCCACCGCCCGCGGCACCGCCCTTGATCCCGAAGGTCGGGCCCATCGAGGGCTGCCGGATCGCGACGGTCGCCTGCTTGCCGATGTGCTTGAAGCCTTGGCCGAGCCCGACCGTGGTGGTGGTCTTCCCCTCCCCCAGCGGGGTGGGCGTGACCGCGGTGACCACCACGTAACGGGCGGGCGGCCGGTGGCCCATCTCGTCGATGGCGTTCAGGTTGATCTTGGCGACGTCGTGCCCGTAAGGCTCGAGCAACCGGGGGCCGATCCCCATGTCGACGGCGACCTGCTCGAGGGGCCGCCGCGTGGCGCTGCGGGCGATCTCCAGATCCGTCGGGAACGTCATCGCCGGCTCCTCCGCACCTCAGTACCCGTGCGCTCATGAGTGCGTAACGGTGTTCCCGCGCTGGTAAGCACTCACGAGCTTACTAGCTTCGGTTGCACGTCGGCTGCCGCGTCGGCGCCGTAGGTCTCGGTGAAGCGCTGCAGGAACGTCCCGGCGTCGAACCGGTACTCCTGCGTGCCGACGGTCTCGATCACCAGCGTGGCCATCATGCAGCCTAGCTGCGCCGATCGCTCCGCATCGAGCTGCCAGGCCACGCCGGCGAGGTAGCCGGACCGGAAGGCGTCCCCGACCCCGGTCGGGTCCGCGATGCGGTGCACGCGGGGCACCTTGACGGCGATGTCGGCCTCGCCCCGGCGGTGCACGGTGGCACCGTCGGGCCCGCGGGTGGTGATCCAGGTACCCACCCGATCCAGGATCTCCTCGCCCGACCACCCGGTCTTGCGCTCCAGCAGCCGGCACTCGTAGTCGTTGGTGACCAGGTAGGCCGCGCCGTCCACCAGGACCTGGATCTGATCGCCGTCCAGGTTGGCCAGCTGCTGTGACGGATCGGCCATGAACGGGTACCCGCGCTGCCGGCACTCCTCGGTGTGCCGCCGCATCGCCTCGGGATCGTTCGGGCTGACGACCACCAGGTCGAGCGAGCCCAGCCGCTGCTCCACCGGCCGCAGCTCGATCTCGCGGGCCTCGGTCATCGCCCCGGCGTAGAACGACGCGATCTGGTTGTTGGCGGCGTCGGAGGTGCACAGGAACCGCGCGGTGTGCCGCAGCTCGGAGGTGTGCACCGAGCTCGTGTCCACGTCGTGGCGGTCCAGCCACTGGCCGTACTCGGCGAAGTCCGCCCCGACCGCCCCCACCAGGGTCGGCCGCACCCCCAGGCACCCCAGCCCGAAGGCGATGTTCGCGGCGACCCCGCCCCGGCGGATCTCCAGGTCGTCCACCAGGAACGACAGCGAGATCCTTTCGAGCTCACCCTCCACCAGCTGCTCGGTGAACCTGCCCGGGAACACCATCAGGTAGTCGGTGGCGATCGACCCGGTCACGACGATGTTCATGGCCGTCCTCACCGCGCCTCAGGCCGGCAGACCGGCTGCGTTGCGCAGCACGTCGGCCCGGTCGGTCTTCTCCCACGTGAAGTCGTCGTCCTCGCGGCCGAAGTGGCCGTAGGCGGCGGTCTTGGTGTAGATCGGCCGGTGCAGCTTGAGGTAGTCACGGAACGCCGCGGGACGCAGGTCGAAGTGCTCGGCCACCAGGCGCTCGATCTCGGTCCGGGAGATCTTCTCGGTACCGAAGGTGTCGACCAGCGTGGACATCGGCCGGGCCATCCCGATGGCATAGGCCACCTGCACCTCGGCCCTGTCTGCCAGGCCCGCCGCGACGATGTTCTTCGCCACGTAGCGAGCCGCGTAGGCCGCGGAGCGGTCCACCTTGGACGGGTCCTTGCCGGAGAACGCGCCGCCGCCGTGCCGGGCGAACCCGCCGTAGGTGTCGACGATGATCTTGCGTCCGGTCAGCCCTGCGTCGCCGACCGGGCCGCCGATCACGAAGCGGCCGGTGGGGTTGACGAAATAGTTGCCATCCAGCTCCGCCGGGTCGTACAGCTCCTCGGGCACCACCACCTGCACGACGTGCTCCCAGAGGTCGCCCCGGATCTGCTCCTCGACACCCTCGGCGTGCTGGGTGGAGATGAGCAGCTTCTCCACCGCGACAGGCACCCCGCCCCGGTAGCGCACCGCGACCTGCGTCTTGCCGTCGGGACGCAGGTAGGGCAGCGTCCCGTCCCTGCGGACCTGCGCGAGGCGGCGGGACAGCCGGTGGGCCAGCGCGATGGGCGCCGGCATCAGCTCCGGGGTCTCGTTCGTGGCGTAGCCGAACATCATCCCCTGGTCGCCCGCGCCGACGCTGTCCAGCTCGTCCTCGGACAGCTCGCCGCGCCGCTCGGCCGCGACGTCCACGCCCTGCGCGATGTCCGGGGACTGCTTGTCCAGCGCGATCATCACACCGCAGGTCTTGCCGTCGAAGCCGTACTCACCGTGGTCGTAGCCGATGCCGCAGATCGTGTCCCGCGCGATCTGGGCGTAGTCGAGCTGCTCCGGCGTGGTGATCTCCCCCGCGACCACCACCAGACCGGTGGTCAGCAGCGTCTCGCAGGCCACCCGGGAACCGGGATCCACGGCCAGCGCGGCGTCCAGCACCGCGTCGGAGATCTGGTCGGCGATCTTGTCGGGGTGTCCCTCGGTGACGGATTCCGAGGTGAACAGGAACTCATCGTGCTCGCGGGGGTCCATCAGCGTGCGCCTCCTGGAGTCGTC
This sequence comes from Pseudonocardiaceae bacterium, assembly GCA_050700385.1. GTDB lineage: Bacteria > Actinomycetota > Actinomycetes > Mycobacteriales > Pseudonocardiaceae > WHSY01. Next base: position 22,415 of record JBOHGT010000246.1, read on the forward strand.
GGGACCGTCGTCACCACTGGACCTTCCTGCGGCTGCTCGGACGGACCCTGTTCTGTTGTTGCGTCCTGCCCGCCGGCCAGGCAAGGGGCCGGTAGCTCGTCGCGCACTCGGGACGCGCCGGCCACCGTCGCCCTCAACTTAGCGCGTCAGTCACTCACTCGCGTGGTCATGGTCACGATACTGGTACCAGTGCGGTGCGAGCTGAAGTGATCCCCATTGCCGGACGCTCTAACTAATCCACCTCGATCCGCACCGGATGATCCCGGCGCCGGGATCATCCGGTGCGGGAGGGATCCGCGGCGAACGAATCGTAGCGCCCGAGAAACAGATCGATGGTCCGCTCGGTCTCCCGCAAACTGCCTGCCCAGGCGTGCAGCCAGTCAAGGCCGTCCTTGCTCAGCTCATACGTGCGCCGCGGCGGCCCGACCTCCGAGCCCGCCCAACTTGATTCGACCAGCCCTTCCTGTTCCATCGCGCGCAGCGAGCGGTAGAGCAGGCCCGGGTCGACCCGCTTGAACCCCACGGCGTGGAGCCGCTCGATCAGGTCATAGCCGTAGGAAGGGGCCTCCCCGATCAGCAGGAGCAGGCAGGGGCGCAGGAAGTTTCGCGGCAGCCCTGCCAGCGGGTCGTCGCTCGTTCGCGCCATGCGCTGGATCAGCTTCCTTCGCCGTGGCCATCGCCACCTAACCGTCCGACGAGGCACGCCTCGGCCTCCTCGGGCGAGGCGTGGCACCAGCAATCTGCCCCGCACTCGCCGTGGCCAGGTTGGGTCAGGTCGGCGAACTCCTGGGCGAACACCCGCGCACCGTGGCGGTGACCCTCTTCGGTGAGGCGGTAGAGCCCCTGCGCATCGCAGGACAGCAGTCCCTCACTGACGAGCCGGTCGAGGTAGCGCATGCCCACCTGTGCATCGACGCCAAGGAACCGTTCGAGCAGGCTGGGATCGACCTGGTCGCCGAACCCCTCGCCCTGGATCCAGAACATGAGCTGCAGGATCTCGTCTCGCCAGTAGAGGGCGCGCAGCGCGTCCGACTTCGGTTCGTGCAGCCACTCCATCGCCCGCCTCCGAACTCCGTGACTCCAGGCAGCGCCCTCAGTGTAGCCGAAGCTCCGCGGGGCGGTGGGCCTGTGTCATACAGCGGGTCGGGCGCAGCGACGGGCCGTGACGTCCGGCGTGGAAGCGAAACCGATCATGTCGCGAGGCGGTAGTAGTATCAAGGACATGAGCAGCCTCGAGGAGCTTCTGGGACGGATGGAGGAACTGCTTGCCGCCGTCGGGGAACTCGAGCAGCCGGCCAAGGACATCGTGTTCGAGATATTGGACGGTGTAGACACGCTGCACCGTCTCGCCCTCGACCGGCTCGCGCAGAGCATAGATCGCGAGGCCCTCGAACGGCTGCGCAGCAGGGATCCTGCAGTCGCCTGGCTACTCGATGTCTACGGGATCGGGATCGATCAGCGTGCGGCCGCTGATCGGGCGCTGGAGACCATCCTACCTTACATCCACTCGCATGGCGGTCGCGTCGAGATCCTAGACGTCACCGAGGGTGTGGTGCGGATGCGCATGGGCGGCGCGTGCTCGGGCTGTTCCGCCTCGGCGGTGACTATCACGGAAAGTATCGACCACGCCTTGCGTGAACATGTCCCAGGCTACCGGCATGTCGAGGTGGAGGAGGAGCCAGGACCGGCGCACCCACCACCCGGCCCGGTCTTGGTGCAGATCGAACGGCCGCAGTGACACTCCTTCTCCACCCGGAGATGCGACGGCAGCGCCCATGACAATAAGTGCACCGTAGGAGTAGGTGCACGCTGCACTTACTTGCCCCACGTCACTGAGCGCTACCTTGGTGCCACTCAAGGACGACCCGAAGGCGTGACTGAGCGTGCTCATCGATCACTTACTGTGGCAGTGCTGTTCGGGTTCGCCCTTGTGGCCTGCGCGGGCGGCCCGAGCGCCCTTTATGAAATGGAATCGTCGTGAGACACATACGCACGGTCGTCCTCGTCCTCGTGTTCAGCCTTGTCGGTGCGGCCTGTGGTGGCGCTGGAAGTGGCGGGGAAACTAACAGCGCGCGACCTGCAGAGCCCCTGGACCGCCAGGTCATGACTGTCGGGACGTTGCCTGACCGCTACCTGAGTGAACTCCCTGATCGGCCCGACTTGGGCAAATACCCACTCAACACCAGTGTGTTCGACACTCTCGCTCGAATGAACGAGAACCTCCAGGTGGAGCCGCGGCTGGCCGAGCGCTGGGAGTTCAACGAGGAGATGAAAACCTACCGGTTTTTCTTGCGAAGGGGAGTGACGTTTCACGACGGGAGCGACTTCGGTGCCGAGGACGTCAAGTACACCTTCGACCTGATCACCAAGGCTTACCCGGCGAATTACCAGCAGCTCGGGCCGGACAGCGTGAAAATCATCAATCCCTACACGGTCGATGTCACGCCGATGAAGCAGAACAACCGGCTCGTCGAGCAGTTGGTGCACCCGATCTGGGGCATCAACCGGCTTGGGAGCGATCCTCTGAAGCCCGTGGGAACCGGTCCATTTCGCTTTGTTGAGTACATCAAGAACGACCGGTTCGTGGTGGAGCGGTTCGACGATTACTGGGACCCGTCCCGAGCGGCCAAGGCCAAGCGCATCACGTTCAAGTTCGTGGCCGACGGCCAGACCAAGGTCCTCGCGCTTCGCTCGGGCGACCTCGACCTCATCATGGATGTCCCGCTGAGCTTGGCCTCGGACGTGCGGAGCGCGCCCGATCTGAAGGTCGTGACTTCGAAGACCGGCGCGTACAACGCCCTCAATTTCAACATCGCGGGTCAACCCCCGTACGACCTGGGCAAGGACCCGGCGATCCGGGAGGCCGTCGCGTCCGCGATCGATCGGAAGGCCGTGCTGCAGAAGGTCTGGGGAGGCAACGCTGAGGAGAGCGTCACGTGGATCCCGCCGGCCGTGCTGGGCGAGTATGCAGAACTGATCAAGGGCGTCCGCTACGACACGGCTCGAGCTACCCAGCTGCTCGACCAGGCCGGGTGGAAGCCCAGGGCCGATGGGATCCGGGCAAAGGATGGTCGCCGCCTGACGCTCGTGCACGTGATCTCTGGGCCGGGAGACAGTGATCCGCGCGACAGCGTGCCTGCGGCCGAGTTGATCCAGGACCAGCTCAAGCGGGTCGGCGTGGAGACCAGGATTGAGATTCCTGAGGCCGCCATCTCGACGTCCCGGGTCAACAACGGCCAGTACG
>JBOHGT010000247.1:0-8363 GCA_050700385.1 Pseudonocardiaceae bacterium
GTGCGGCACGAACGGGCCGACCGCGGTGCCGTCCTCGTGGACGGTGAGCCGGGCGAGGGTGCCGCCGAGCGGACCGTGGACGTCGGTGAGGATCACCGCGCCGGGCGCGGCCTGCTCGAGCCAGGCAGGCGGGATCGCCGGGACAGCGCAGGTGGCGACGATGCGGTCGTAGGGCGCACCGGGTGGGTAGCCGGCCTCGCCGTCGACCGCGGCCAGGGTTGGGGTGTGGCCGTTCGCGGCCAGTCGCTCGCGGGCGAGGTCGACGAGTTCGGGGTCGATGTCGACGCTGGTGACCTGGGCGCTGCCCAGCCGCGCACACAGCAATGCAGCGTTGTAGCCGGTGCCGGTGCCGATCTCCAACACCCGATGCCCGTCGGCCACGTCGAGTTCCTCCAGCATGTCCAACACCAGCGACGGCAGGGTGGAGGAGCTGGTGAAGGCCGTTCCGGTGACGGGTCGCAGCGCACGGGACAACGGGACCGGCATGACCTTGGTAATCAGCGTGGTGTCGCTGTAGACGGCGTCGAGCCAGCCATCGCGCTGGGCGGGGTCGATGCTCAGGACGCACGGGGCGTCCTTGTCGGGGTAGTAGCCCGGCACGTACGGGTGCCGCCAGGTCCGCTCGAACACTTCCCGCCACGCCGGGGTCCGCAGGATGTCCTTTGCGGCGAACTGCTCGGCGAGATCGGCAAGGCGTGCCCGGGCCCGTTTCTCCTCTTCGGGGCTCAGGTCGGTGGGATAGTTCACGCGCGGACTCCGGATTCGAGCAGGTCGGCCAGAGCCGAGGTGATAGGGAGATCGAGGGCGTCCTCCAGCCAGCCGTACTGGCCGAACGGGTTGCACTCGAACATGATCCACTCCCCGCCGGTGGTGACGGCGAAGTCGAACGCACCAAAGGACAAATCGAACGCGCGCATGAACGCCAACACGCCGTCCCGGACCGCTGCGGGCGGCTCGACGACGGAGTAATCGAGACTGGGATAGTCGGCACGGAAATCGATCCGCGCGGCAGCCGAGCCGGCGTGGATCGCGGCCGCGAACACCCGCTCGCCGACCACGGTGACCCGCACTTCACAGGACTTGTCGTCAATGAACTGCTGGAACAGGTGCGCAGTGGCCTCCACCCCGGCCAGATCGGCCAAATCGGCGGGTTCGAGCCGCCGAGTGTAGGCGGTCTGCAGGCGACCGGACTCGACCAGAGACGCGGCGGAAAGATTCTTACCCGCCAGCGGCCCGCCCACCACGGCAGCGAAATCCCGAACCCCGGACGGGCTGTTCGTGACCAGCGTTTGCGGCACCCGCAGGCCGCAGCGGCGGGCGACGTCGAGCTGGCGCGGTTTGAGTGCGTCGGACTCCCGCGACGGGTAGTTCACCCACAGCACGTCCAGACTGCACAGCACACCTGCTACCCCGACGCGAGCCTCGGCCGCTGCATGGCGTCGTTCCGGGCGGGACATCCCCTCGGGTAACTCGAAATGTGCCGGGTGGCGATACCAGACCGAGCGAATGTCACGCAACCGCACGGTCCGGCGCTCGGTGGCGAGCCGCCCATTCCAGCCGTCCGGTTCGAGCCGCGCGCGGCCTGGGGACGCTCAGCGCTGTGCAGAGGAGGCCGGGGGTTACAGGTTGGCGAGCTTGGCGGCCAGACGCGGGGTGGGCGCGTCGGCTACCGGCCGCCAGACGTACCCCTCGACCTCTTCGGCCTGGAGCACCACCTTGGGTTTCCTCACTCAGAACGCCCACCGGACGTCGGCGTGCCAGTGCTCGGGTTCGTCCTTGGCGGGGTTGGCGGGGATCAGGTGGACGTCGACGTCGATGGGGGGTGACGTCCTGGCCGGGCGGGCTGACCGCACCGTGCCAGGAGATCCCGGTTTCCTCCTCCAGCTCGCGGCGCCGCGAGCATGAGCCCGTTGTCCTCGGTCTCCAGGTGACGGCCGGGGCAGCAGCCACCGGCCGAGTGCCTTGTGCTGGACGAGCAGCAGCCGGTTGGTGTCGTCGATGACGACCGCCCCGCACGTGACGTGCCCGCCGTCGAAAGTCTTGCGCGACGTCAGGTCCACCTCGCGTTCCAGCGCTCGGGTGAGGGGCGCTAGGTGCTCGGCCTCCTTCGGGTGCTGGGCGAGGTAGCGGGTGACCGTGTCGCGGATCTCGTCGGTGGTGATGCTCATGAGGCCCCATCGAAGTAGCGCGGCCAGGTGGCCGCGATGAACGAACGGTCGGTCGCGTCCAGCTCGTGCATCCCCGGCTCGTGGCCGGCAGACGCCAGAGTCGCCAGGGCGGCCAGGATCTCGGCCTGGACGAGGAGATGAAAGCACCCACGCACGCGCCGTGCAGGAAGTTGCCCGCGTTCCCGTCGGCCAGCACGTAGAAGTAGTGGACGCCTGTGCCGCTTCAGGCCCAGGATACGGACAAACGGGCCTGGCGCTTGTCGATCACCCGACCTTCGGAGAGTTGGTTATCGGGCGTATCTGCTGGGAAGGCTGTGACAACGAGCCGGTCTGTTCGATCGGTGTCCCACTGGTGAACGTGCTCGATCATCCGCCTGCACAGCTCCTCTCCCGCAGGTCCGTGACCGATGGCACCCAGCTCCGACCTCTTCTGCCCGTTTCCTGCTAGGGGCCGGTGGGTGAGGTAGGCCAGCGAAGCGCCCTCCACGACTGCGGGGCTCAGCGGCGGGATGACCGGAACGGCCCGCCCGGACTGCACGGCGTCGGCGTCGGCGGAGATGCGGCACGTGCCTGCCTCGGCGACGACCAGCCTTCCCCAAATCCCGTGGATCGGCTCAACCCCCACGGTCACGTCGGACCATGCCTCGGTCTTGGGTTGGCTGAGGACGTCGTCGAGGGCGGTGGGGGTGATGTCCTGGTCCTCGTCGAAACGCAGGGCGACTCCCTCGGCGATGTTGAGGATGTGTTCGCCGTCATCGTTGCGCATCGGGATGAACCCGCACAGCTTCACCGAGCCGCTGACCAGCCGATCCCCCTCACGTTGGAAGGCAATGGATCGGGTTGTTCCCCGAAAGCGCACGGGGACGACCATGCGCCCGCCGTTGATGAGCTGCTCGCGCCAGGCGGGAGGCAGGTCCCACGCCCCTGCGGTGACAATGATCCGGTCATAGGGCGCGTACTGGATGATGCCGCATTCACCGTCTCCGCATGTCACCTGGATGTCGTTGTACCCTGCGGCGCTGAGGTTCTTCCGGGTGTCCTCGACCGCATCCGGGTCGATGTCCACAGTGGCGACCTGTCCGGAGTCGCCGGTGAGATGGCGCAGGAGAGCGGCGTTGTACCCGGTTCCCGCGCCGATCTCCAGCACGCGGTGCCCAGGTTCGATTCCGGCTTGTTCGAGCATCATGGCTACGATGCTGGGGGTGGAGGCGGAGCTGAGCACGGCGCCGGCCGGATCGGTCTTGGTGGCGACGTTCTTGTCGGCGTAGGCCTCTTGGGCCGGGGCGTCGGGCAGGAACAGGTGGCGGGGCACTGCCCTCATCGCGTCCTCGATGCAGGGAGTGATGATCCACCCGTCAGCGCGGATCTGGTCGATCAGGCGGGCGTGCAGGTCCTTAGTAATGGACAATGCTGATTCCTTCGGCATAGTGACGTCTCGGTTATGCAGTGGTGAGCATGCAGGCATCCCATCGGATCGGCGCCGTGCATGCCGGGGGGAGCAGGGCCAGTGTGTTTCCTGCGGAACCTTCCAGCAGCCCCGTATTCACACACAAACCCCTGCGGGCCTGTGATTCCAGACGGTCGAGGTGTGCAGCCAGGTGGCCGGTGGCGGCGTCGGCTGCGGCACGCCGCAGCGTCTGTAAGACCCCGGCCCACCCATGGCACAGGGAACCGTCGGCCGGGCCGGGCGGCAGCTGCTCGTCTGCGGCGCAGGCCAGTAATGCATTCTCGGCCATGCGCCGGCGTCGGGTGTCGCCGGTGGCCACGGCAGCGAGTTGCTGGGCTCGGGCCTGAGCGGGGGTTCCGTAGCACCATGTCAGTCGCATCGGGTTGGGCTGTTTGGTGCTGCCGGTGCGGTGTTCGTCGTGGGTTACCCATCTCGGCCACCATGTCCCGGCCTCGTCCTCGTGCTGCCAGGCGTCCAGCCAGGAGCAGATCCGGTCGATGGCCTCGATGTGCCCGTCGACGGTGATTCCGCGTCGGACGGCGAGCGCGAGCAGGGCCAGGGGTCCGGTGATGCCGTGGGCGAGGCCGAGGTTCCCGTGACCGCCCGGGTACTCGGTCGACTCTCGCCCCGTGGGTGCCTGATGGCTCCACCATCCCGGAAAGGTCTCCCCATCCACGTGGATAGGCTCAGTAAGGCGCACCAGGTAGGTGAGGATCTCTGCCAGGGCGATGCTGTGGGGTCGGTGGGCGAGGAGGTGGGCGCCCAGCCCGGTAAGTCCTTTGATGAGGTCGTACTCGACCAGCCTGGCCAGCCGTCCCTGGTCAATGCGGCTGTGGGCCTCGTCGATTCTGCGCCGGACCAGAGTGTCGACATGGCGGTCCAGGACCTCCAGCGCGCGGGCGTAGCCGGGGAACTCAGCGGTGTGCAGGACGTAGGCCAGGGCGGGCACCCCGTGGAACAGTCCTGCCGCCAGGTTCGCAGAAATCGGCTTGCGGGTGACGGCCCGCACCCAGGCGTGGGCGGTGGTCCAGTCTGCGCCGCCCGTGCGGGCGTGCACGATGTGCAGCAGGGCTGGGCCTAGGGCGCCGTTGGCCAGCGACTGCCCCCACCACGGCGCCGGGTCATCTACGGGAGGGTAGGCCAGTTCGTCCGGAACAGGCGGCATCAGTGTCTCCCGGTTCGGGCCCGCCAGGACAGTGCCGCCATCCGCGCAGCTCGCCGACAGGTGCGTTCACTACCTCGATCGACGCCGATGGCGCGGATGTGGTGCAGGTGCAGTAGGGAGTCCAGTATGGGGTCAATGTCGGTCTCGGAAGGGAACTGACTGCGATAGGCCGCAAGCACGGCCCTGCGCACCTGCCACGCCACCACCACACTCCCTCCGGCGGGCAGGGCACGCAGCGCGGCGAACTCGCCTGCGGGGTCGGCGAGTTCGCAAGCCTCGGCCAGCGCGCTTCTCGCCGCTGGTCGGGCGGGTGCTTTTGCTGGGTGCCCGATGAGCCACGCCGTTGCCTGCTCGGTGCTGCCGGCGAACCCAGCTGCGATGTCGACCATGTTCGCCGCGCACAAGGCGAGGGACGCGACGGCCGAGGCTCGGCGAAGCTGGGTGAGGACAGCCGCCGAATCGGCGACGAACACCGCTTCGGCGGCGGCCAGCCGCGGGCCATCACCGTAGCGCCCGACTTCCGGGAGGTAGGTGTCGAACACCAGCCGATGCGCCAGTCTCATCTTGCGCAGCCCTCCGGTCCATGCGCCGATGCGAGCAGCGACCGCACCGTAGGCCCCGGGGTCGGCAACGCGGAACCGCAGCCGCAAATGGTCGGACTCGTGCGGGGAGCGGTACCGCATGAACCACCACGGACGACCCTCCATCTCTTCGAGGAGTCTCGGGAGGTGGTGCGCGATGATTTCGTCGTGGCGTTCGGGGTGGGCGAAGACCTTGCAGTACACCCATTCGGCGCTGGGGGATGCGGGCAACTGCCCATCGGGGGCGGCCACCACGTGTCGACCCTTAGCCAGCGGCGAAGGAGCAGGCGGACGCCTGGACACCAGCGGCACCACCAGTTCGTGGGCGTGGCCCTGCAGCCACCCGTCTTCAGACGGTTCGGGGATCTCGGTGACTACGGCGTGCCCGTTCCGGTCGAGGTGGGTCCGCAGGGTCGCAGCGTGCGCCGTCTCGGTCAGGTCCAGGGGAAGTGCCTGGTCCCCATCGTGCAACTCCACCCGGTTGGGCATGGACCACCGAGTCTGCCACCCCTTGAGGGCACCGCTCCAGCTCGGCCAGTCGGTACCGGTGGCGGGCAGGTCGGCGGATTGGATCCGCCACTGGGCGGGACACAGCACGCTCCGCCGGTAGCGGACCCTCGGCAACCGGGGCAGATCTGCGGCGACTCCCCAGTCGAACCGGTGGTAGACCCCGCAACTGGCACGGGGAAGCTGGGCCAGAAACCGGGCCAGCGGGGGAGCCTGCTGCTCCAGAGCAAGGGCATGGAACAGGTGCGGCTCCACCGTGCGGGTGCGCGACACCTCGACCAAGTGGAGCCGGTGCCAGTCTGCGACCAGGGCCAGATCGCCGAGTGGAATCAGCCCCTCCTGGTGGCCGGATGGGCAGTACTCGCCCAACGCGATGACATGGGGGAGGAACTGCGGGGTTCTGGACACGTTGGCGGCGTCCGCGTGCATCGGCGGAAACGACAACTGTGCCGCCACCGTGCCTGCGGTGGCGACTGGCAGGTCACGGTACACCTCGGCCATGGCAGAACCGCGAGTAGTGAACCGGCCCGTCATTGTCCCGGCGGACCGAGCCGGGAAGACGGTCAGCGTGAAGTCGCCGTCGGCCAACGCATGCACCGAGGGGGCGTGAATACGAGCCGCCAGCTCTATATGCGGCGGGACGCTCGGATCGGTGATGTCAGCGACGGCCAGGCGGGCGATCTCCTCGTGGTCCAGCACGATTTCGGTCCTGCCATCGATGTCGGCCTGCTGAACCAGGGCGAGCAGCCGTCGGTCCCGCTCCGATGGGTGCCCGTGCCCCTCCGGCGGCGGCAGTAGCGAGCCGGGGTAAGTCGCTGGCAAACCGAGCCCCATATCGGCGTCGACCACCTCCAGCAGCGGTACGATGGTGCCCTCGCCGTAGTGATGCACAAACCTCTCGTAGTAATCACGCCACACGGGGTGACCACCCGGATAGGGACTCAGGCGAAGCAGCGCAGAGGCGGCCGCCTCCATCTCGGCAGCCACACAGTGCGGTATCTGCACGTCGCAATCCAGCCGCACATCCAGTGCCACTGGAGTCGTCGTCGCCGTCGACAGGCCTGCCATGGCCGTGATCGCAGCCGCACGTTCCTCGGCTTGCTGCTCGGGCGTGGCATGGCTGCACCGGTCCAAGACCCCGCCCGTGGTGCGCAAGGCAAACACCAGTGTTTCGGCCTCGACCACCTCCTCGGCACCGACCGTGTCCAGTCGGCTGATCACGTACCCCAGCGGATCGATAGCCGTGGCCGGCGGGCGCAGACAGCTCACCAGCACTCCGTGCCGGACCAGATCGGCCAACATGCCCCCGACCACCGACGGCGGGGCCTCGGGGAACTCCCCGCCCACCGCCTCGGCCAACGCAGCGAACCGCACCGGTGACGCCGCGATACGCAGGGCCACCCGCACCGGCGGCGTGTGACGGACCTCGACCCGCGTGCCCGCGCCGGGCAGTACCACCCACCCGCCGCGCGTCCAGTGCAGGTTGCTGACCTGGACACGCAGCCGCTCCAGTAGCCGGGGGATAGCCTCCAGCCGCGTGAGAATGTCATCCAGCCATACAGCATCGGCGCTCGCACGCTGGTGGTGACTACTCCCCCACCGCACCTTCACATCGTCGGCGAAGCAGGCCGCTGCAGTACCTGCGAACAGCCCGAATGGGGTCGCCCGGCCAGTAGCGCGGAGCATATAGCGCACGAGGGAAGCGGCCCTGCGCCGCACCTGCTTCTGCTCCACCCGCTGCCCGGAGCAGACAGCTTCGATCCCCTCCGCCAGAGACGGGCTGGCCACCCGAACAGCCTCAGCAACCCCCGGCTTCTCCCACGCTTCAACCAACCACCGGCGGAGTTCCTCCGGTGAACCTTCGGCCAGGTCGGGCCATACCAGGGGGTCTGAGGGGGCCGGGGTTATCGCCGCGCGCAGGATGGCGGGTACTGCACATCGATACAGCGAATCGGCCACTAGACACCGCTGTTCGTGCAAGCGCTCGCGCAGGTCGACCCGCAACCGTCATCGGTATTACACCGGACCAGACCATCGTCTGGGATCTCGTCGTTAACCACGCGGATGTCAAGGTCGAAGTCGTCCAGATCGAGGGTGAGGTGCTGGTCCATATCCAACGGCTCCTAATCCAATGTCAGGTGGTGCCTGGTTCGAGTTGGGGTGGGGTGGGGGCGGGGTGGGTGATGAATCCGGCGAGGTCGTCACGCAGGGTGGTCAGGGTGGGGGAGGCGAGGTCGGTGCGCTGGGTGAGCAGGGTGTGCAGGGAGCGGGCCCGGCCGATGATCGGCACGGTGCGGTACTCCGGGACGGTGGTGTGCAGGATCGGGGCGAGGTGCTCGCCGACCGCCTCCAGCTCACCCCTGCCCAGGTGGGCGTGTGCGAGATCGAACCGGGCGCCGGCGAAGGACTGCGTTCTGGGCCGGGATTGGGCGGTGAACTCGTCCAGGGCGGTGTGCGCCCAGTCCACGGCAGCATCCAGATGCTCGGTGCCACCG
>JBOHGT010000248.1:0-13049 GCA_050700385.1 Pseudonocardiaceae bacterium
TCTCCAGGTAGAGCGAGCTGGTGAGTTGTTCGAGGTAGACGATGTCCGGCAGGTCGGGTTCGCTGAACCGCAGGATGGTGAACGGACCACCTGCCGCGGCGTGACCACCGAAACCGAAGGACATGACCTGGAGCGTGATGTTCGGTAGCTCAGCCATCTGGATCAGGTGGTTGAGCTGTAACCGCATCAGGTCCCGGCTCCCGAGCGGCCGCCGGAGCGCCGCCTCGTCCACCACGGCCCACAGGCTGGGTGCCCCGGGTTGGGTGAGGAACTTCTGACGAGCGATCCGCAGCTTGGTCCGGCGCTCGATCTCCTCGGCGGACCCGCGCAGGTGCCCCAGTTGAACGGTGGCGCGAGCGTAGCCCTCGGTCTGCAGCAGCCCCGGTACGAACTGGGCCTCGTAGGTACGGATGATGGAGGCGGCCTGCTCGAGGCCGACGCACCTCTCGAACCAGTCCGGCAGCACGTCGCCGTACTTGTGCCACCAGCCGGGCGCGTTGGCCTGCATCGCCAGCGTGAGGAAGGTCTGCTGTTCCTGGTCGTCCGTGATGCCGTACAGGGCGAGCAGATCGGCGACATCGCGTTCCTTGAAGCCGACGCGCCCCAGCTCCAGCCGGCTGATCTTGGCATGAGACGCCCGGATCGCGTACCCGGCGGCCTCGCGGGTGATCCCGCTCGCTTCACGTAGCCGACGTAGCTGAGCGCCCAGCGCCATGCGCAAGACGGTCGGCCCGCTCCGTGGCTGGGCACGGGCATCATCGAGCGACGGGCTGCGATCCGGCTGAGTTGCGGTCAAGGTCTCCCCCTTGTGAGGACACAGACGGGTTTCACTTTCCCACGTCCGCCTTGCCGCTGTACAGCCGGTCGCAGCCCGTCGCATGGCGCGTTCGGCTAGCGTGGGTCGATCAGGTCGTCGAACTCACCATGCTGCGCGCCGTGGATGAACGCGGCGATCTCGGCACGGGTATACACCAGTGCCGGGCCGCCCGGGTGCCGGGAGTTGCGGAGGGCGATCCCTCCGTCCGTCAGTTCCGCCAACTCGACGCAGTTGCCGCTGGGGTTGCTGGCGCGGCTCTTCCGCCAGACGACCCCCTGCAGCCGGGAGGCTGCTACACCATTGGTGATCTGCTGCATCTCCACCTCTCCGATCGGTTACTGCGGGCACAACGCCCGCTGGTTGCGCCACCGGATGACGTGTGGGGGTCGTCACCCGAGTGGCCGGGCGGCATGACCATACGTGCTTGCAAGCGTTCTTGCATCAGTAGGGGACGTCTGGCACGGTGAAGCCCGCAACGACACGCTTGGCGCCGTTCCACGACGACGCCGGCGAACCACCCACGTCCGAGGAGAGCTCGTGACCGTCGGAGTTCGTGCCATGCCGCTGAGCTGCCGTGCCCTGTCGCTGACCTGCACGGTCGATGGGCTGGCCCATCTGGTCAGCGACGCCGCCGCTACGGCGGGTGTCGCCGCCCGGAAGGGCACCTACGCCGCGCTGTGCGGGCACACGGTCCACGCCGCCGCCATGGTCTGCTCCGCCGGCCAGCCGTGCCCCCGATGCGCCCTCCACGTCACACCATTGGGCGCGGGTGAACCGCGCCGTCGTCGTGCGCGGCCTTTCCGGCTGCGGCGGCTGCTGGGCCGCGACTCGACCTAGCGGGCGAGAGTCTCCTGGCTCACGAGCCTCACGATTGTGCGTTGACACCCGGCGCTGCCGCCTTGCCTACTACAGGCAGGGAGTGGAGGCGACGTGGGTCGGAGCTTCGGGCGGTTGGTGGCGGCCGTGGTCGTGCTCGTGCTGGCCGCGGCCCCGACCGCTGCCGCCCAGCAGCCGGGCACGACCACGCTGCGGGTAGCGAGCACGCAGAGCGTCGACTCGCTCAACCCGTTCCTGGCGATCTCCGCCTCGGGCGCCGAGCTCGGGCGGTTGATGTACGAGTTCCTCACCACCTACGACCCGCGCACCCAGCGGCCGGTCCCGGCACTGGCCGAGAGCTGGTCGGTCTCGGCCGACAGGCTCACCTGGACGTACACGATCCGCTCCGGCGCGCGGTGGTCCGACGGCAGGCCGATCACCGCCCGGGACGTGGCGTTCACCTACAACCTGATGCTGCGCGACGCGGACGCGCGCACCGCCAACGGCAACTTCGTCGCCGCCTTCGACTCGGTGACCGTGCCCGACGACCGCACCGTCGTGGTCAGGACGAGGACCCCGCAGGCCACCATGCTGGCACTGGACATCCCGATCGTGCCGGAGCACGTCTGGGCGAACGTGGACAGCATCGGCGACTACGGCAACGATGCGATGCCCGTGGTGGGCAGCGGCCCGTTCGTGCTCACCGAGTACGTGCCGGAACAGTTCATCACGCTGCGGGCCAACGACCGGTACTGGCGCGGCAGGCCGGCCGTCGACGAGGTGCAGTTCGTGATGTTCACCAACACCGACGCCGCGGTGCAGGCGCTGCGCAACGGCGAGGTCGACCTGATCGGCGCCGGCTCGACCAGCGGCGGTATGACGCCGGCGCAATTCGAGGCACTCGCGGGCGAGCCCGATGTGACCCGAAACCGCGCGATCGGCCGGCGGTTCTTCGAGCTCGCGATCAACCCGGGCGCGGCCACCCGCGAGGGTGTCCCGATCGGTGACGGGCACCCGGCGCTGGCCGACGTCCGGGTGCGGCAGGCCATCGCCGCCGCCATCGACCGCGCCGCGCTGGTGCGGCGGCTGCTCGACGGGTACGGCCAGCCGGGCACGTCGATCGTCCCGCCGGTGTATCCGGCGTTCCACTGGTCGCCGTCCGGGACGCAGCTGCGCCAGGACATCGCCGCGGCCAACCGGATGCTCGACACCGCCGGCTACCGCCGCGGCAGCGACGGGGTGCGGGTCGGGCCGGACGGGCGGGAGCTGCGGTTGCGGCTGACCGGGCGGGGGGAGCGCGCGGAGGACGCCCGGATCGGCCAGTTCGTGCGGGGCTGGCTCGTCGAGCTCGGCATCGCCGTCGAGCCGCGGATGGTCTCCGACAGCGCACTCGACGAGATGACCACGGTGGGCCGCTATGACCTGGCGGTCTCGGGCTGGGGGGTCAACCCCGACCCCGACTACATCCTGAGCCGCCACACCTGCGACCAGCGGCCCGGCCCCGAGGGCCGGGGCGGCACCACCGCCAGCTTCTTCTGCGACGCACGCTATGAGGAGCTGTACGCCCGCCAGCTCGCCGAGTTCGACCGCGACCGGCGGGCCGAGTTGGTCGGGCAGCTGCAGCGACGCCTCGCCGACCAGGCCCCGACCGTCGTGCTGTTCTACAAGAACGCGCTGGAGGCCTACCGCTCGGACCGCTTCGCACCGTTCCAGGTCCAGCCCGACCCGGGCGGTGTGATCACCGGGCAGAACGGCTACTGGGGCTTCTACTCCGCCCGGCCGCTGGCCGCGCCGGAGGCCCCGGGCGGCGCGGCGATCGGCATCGGTGCCGGCGCGGTGGTGGTGCTGGCCGGCCTCGCCACCTTCGTGGTGATCCGGCGACGCCGGGCCGGTGCCGGCGAGCGGGAGTGAGCGTGACGCTCGGTCCGGCGCGCGCCCCGCCACGCGGCGGCGCCGCGCTGTGGCAGATCTCCCGCCGGCTCACGACGGGGCTGGCCAGTGTGGTCTTCGTCGTCGTGCTCGGGTTCTTCCTGTTCCGGGTGCTGCCCGGGGACCCGGTGGTGACGATGACCCGCGGCAGGCCGGTCACCGGCAGGGAGGTCGCCGAGCTGCGGGCCGCACTCGGGTTGGACCGCCCGCTGGCGCAGCAGTTCCTCGACTACCTCGCCGGACTGGTCCGGGGCGATCTCGGTACGTCGTATGAGTTCCGGCGGCCGGTGGCGGAGCTGATCGCGGAGCGGATCGGCCCGACCCTGCTGCTGGTCGGCACCGCGACGGTGCTCGCCGCGCTGCTCGGGGTGTGGCAGGGCGCGAGGGCGGCGTGGTGGCGGGGCAGCCGGTTCGACCGCGGATCGGTCGGGGTGGCCCTTGCGCTGTGGTCGGCCCCGCCATTCTGGCTCGGGCTCATCGTGTTGCTGGTGCTGGCCGGTGGCCTCGGCGCGTTCCCGGTGCGGGGTATCCGGTCGCCGGACACGTCGCTGCCGGTCGCGCTGGACGTCGCGCACCATCTGGTGCTGCCCTGCCTCACCCTCGTCGCCGCGGTCTACGCGCAGTACCTGCTGGTGATGCGAGCCTCGCTGCTGGCGGAGATGGGCGCGGACTACCTCACCACCGCCAGGGCCAAGGGGCTGGCCGACGACCAGGTGCGCCGCCGGCACGCGGTGCCCAACGCGCTGCTGCCGACCGTCACGCTGATCTTCCTGCACCTCGGGCTGGTCGTGTCCGGGGCGGTCGCCGTGGAGACCGTGTTCTCCTGGCCCGGCCTCGGGCTGCTCGTCTACGAGGCGCTGCGCGTGCCCGACCTGCCGTTGCTGCAGGGCAGCTTCGTGGTGATCTGCAGCGCGGTGATCGTCATGAACACGGTTGCCGATCTGCTGCTGCGGGTGCTCGATCCTCGGGTACGGCCGCCATGAGCACCCGCTCGGCCATGGTCGCGGCGGCGGTCCTGCTGGGCACGGCCCTGCTGGCGCTGCTGGCCCCGGCGCTCTCCGACCCGGCCGGGCTGGACGTGACCAAGGTGAGCGGTCCCCCGCTGGCCGCACCATCACCCGCCTACTGGCTGGGCACCGACGAGACCGGCCGCTCGGTGCTGCTGCTGACCTGGTGGGGGGCGCGGGTCTCGCTGCTGGTGGGAGTGGCCGCGGCGCTGCTGTCGGTGGGCATCGGAACCGTGGTCGGGGTGCTCGCCGGGCACTTCCGCGGGGTGCCCGCAGCTGTGCTGGTGCCGGTCACGGACTTCTTCCTCGCCATGCCCTCGCTGGTGCTCGCGATCGCGCTGTCGTCGGTGCTGCCGCGCGGCGTCGCCACCATCGTGCTCGCCATCGCGCTGACGGCGTGGCCCACGACCGCCCGGCTGGTGCGCGCCCAGACGCTGACCATCGAGGCCCGCCCCTACATCGAGCGGGCCCGCGCGCTGGGCGGTGGGCACACCCATGTGACGGTCCGGCACGTGCTGCCCGCGGTGGCGCCGTTGGTGCTGGCCAACACCACGCTGACGGTCGCCGCGGCGATCATCGCCGAGTCGACGCTGTCGTTCCTGGGGCTCGGCGACCCGAGCCGGGTGTCGTGGGGGTCGATGCTCCAGGCGGCGGCGAACTCCGGCGCGGTGACCGCGGGCGCCTGGTGGTACCTGCTGCCGCCGGGTCTCGGGATCGTCGCGGTGGTCCTCGCGTTCACGGTGTGCGGCCGGGCGCTGGAAGCCGCACTCTCGGTGGCCCGCTGATGGCGCTGCTGGAGCTGCGGGAGCTGTCGGTCTCCTACCCGACGTCCGGCCCTGCGGTGCGCGGGGCGTCGATGCGGCTGGCCGCGGGCGAGACGGTCGGCCTGGCCGGGGAGTCCGGCTGCGGCAAGACCACGCTGGGGCTCGCCGCGCTGCGGCTGCTGCCGCGCGACGCGGAGGTGTCCGGCGAGATCCTGCTGGACGGCGAGGACGTGCACGCGATGTCGTGGGGGCGGCTGCGCGCGGTGCGCTGGGCCGCGGCGTCGATGGTGTTCCAGGGCGCCATGCACGCGCTCAACCCCGTCCGGCGGGTCGCCGCCCAGATCGCCGAGCCGATCCGGCTGCATCGCCCTGGCGTCGGTCGCGGCGAGCTACGTCACCGGGTGGCCTCGCTGGTGGCCCAGGTCGGCCTGCCCGCCCGGCACGGCGACGCCTATCCCCACCAGCTGTCCGGGGGGCAGCGGCAGCGGGTGATGATCGCGATGGCGCTGGCCTGCGAGCCCCGCCTGGTGATCGCCGACGAGCCCACCACTGCGCTCGACGTGGTGGTGCAGGCCCAGGTCCTGGCCCTGCTGGCCGAGCTGGTGGCCCACCGGGGAATCGGGCTCCTGCTGATCGGCCACGATCTGCCCGTGCTGGCCGCGAGCTGCGACCGGCTCGACGTGATGCACGCGGGGACGATCGTCGAGTCCGGACCGGCGGTCGACGTGCTGCGCGCTCCGGCGCACCCCCACACCGCCGCGCTGTGCGCCGCGTTCCCGGCCGTGGGGGATCCGGGAGCGCGATGGGCGCACCGTCGGGCGGCCACGTCTACGGTGCTGCGCGCCGAGGGGCTGCGGGTCGCGTTCGGCGCGGCCCGCGCGGTGGACGGGGTGGACCTGCAGCTCGGCGCCGGGGAGATCGTGGCGCTGGTCGGCGAGTCCGGGTGCGGCAAGACCACGCTCGCCAGGGCCCTGCTGGGGTTGCAGCGCCCGACCGCGGGCCGGGTGCTCGTCGACGGCACCCCGCTGCCGACCTCGGCCCGCGGGCTGCGCGACTACCGCCGGTCGGCACAGCTCATCGGCCAGGACCCCACCGGGGCGCTGAGCCCGCGGCAGACGGTGTACCAGGCGGTCGCCGAGGGCCTGCGGATCCACCGTCTCACCGACGCCGAGCCCGCCCGGGTGGCACAGGCGCTGTCCCGGGCGGAGCTGCGACCGCCGGAGCGGTTCTTCCGCCGCTACCCCCAGCAGCTGTCCGGCGGGCAGCGGCAACGGGTGGTGATCGCCGGTGCGCTCGTGCTGTCACCACGGCTGCTCATCGCCGACGAGCCGGTATCCTCGCTGGACGCCCCGGTGCGGGGCGAGATCCTGGCGCTGCTGCTGCGGCTGCGCGACGAGCTGGGGCTGGCCGCGCTGGTCGTCACCCACGATCTGGGACTGGCCTGGACCGTCGCCGACCGGGTGGCGGTGATGTACCTGGGCAGGATCGTCGAGACCGGCCCGGTCGAGCAGGTGCTGCAGGCGCCCCGGCACCCCTACACGGCCGCGCTGCTCGCCGCGCTGCCTGACTCGGCCCATGCGCCGGTGCCACTGCCGGGCGAGCCACCCGACCCGGCCCGGATCCCGCCCGGCTGCCGGTTCCACCCGCGCTGCCCGCTGCTCGCCGCCTCGACCGATGCCGACCTGGGCCAGCGCTGCCGCGGGGAGGACCTTCCGATCCTCCCGGCCGATCACGCCGCCGTCGCCTGCCACGCGGTGACAGGATGACACAGCGCATGCCGAGCACCATGGCCCCGGCTACCGCCGATGACTCAAGTTTCCGCACGCTATGTTATTGCAGATGTAAATGCAGATGTAATTGAAGGGCCCAAGGGCCCTTGCGACCCACAAGATCCACGCTACCCGTGCCACGGCCGTCCTTGAACAGGGACCTCGGCTGGGCGGATTCTCGGCCAACCTGCTGACGAACTGATGTGTGCTGCGTTACAGTCGACGAGAGGACACGTAGGGGGTCGCCTCATGACTTATCCGAACTTCGCGCAGCAGAGTCGAAGACTCGCTGCCTTCCGGCAGGAGCAGCGGGGTTTGCAGGCCGCAGTGGCGGCGGGCGAGCTGTGGATGGAAGCGGGTGTCGCCGAGCGCGCGGCAAAGCGCTGCGAGCGGGGGTTCACCGAGGTCGAAGAGATCATCGACAAGCTCCGGCCGCTCGGCCGCGAGTTCCGGTTCGGTGAAAACGATCACGGACGCCAGGTAGCGAAGGCGTTCAAGAATGCCGCGGTGGGTGACCACAATAGTGTGACGGCGGTGCTGCGGGAGTCACAGCACGTGTTGCGGGATATGGCGCAGACGTTCCGCGAAGCTGGTCGGGCGGTAGAGCATGCCGAGCGGACCAATGAGCAGGACTTGGGCGGTGGGTGATGCCCGCGGTCCACAGTGCGGTTCGAATGGGAGGGACGCTGGTGCTGGGCGCGCTGGTGGTGGGATGCGGGCAGTCGGTGGCCGGGGCTCCCACCCAGTCGGCCGATACCGGCTCGGGCCCGGCGAACAGCGCACTGGCGTCGTTCGACCCGTGCACGGTGCTCAGCGACGCGGAGATCGCCGGGCTCGGCTTCATGCCGGAGACACGCCGGACGATCGACATGCTGGGGCAGGTGGGGTGCGGGTACACCGCCCCGCCATTCGACGCCTCAGGCGAGATCGCCCTGCTCGGGGGGCTGCGGCTGGAGAAGGATCCGGTGGAGACGGTGGCGGACTACGCGGCCCGTTCGGAGGGGATCTTCGACTCGTTCCGGCCGAACCGGGTGAACGGCCGGACCGGCGCGGCGCTGGAGGTAGTGGCCGACGGCATCGAATGCACCCAGCTGGTGAACGCGGGCACGGGCACGGTGGCCGTGGGGTGGCGGTTTCGTGACCCGGCTCCGGTGGATCCGTGCGCGGAGGCGTTGCGGGTGGCGGTGATGATCGAGCCGGAATTGCCGGCGGTGGGGAGCTAGGATGTTTGATCGTCTCGAGGATGCGATCGACACGGTGAAGGGCAAGACAATAGAGCTGGTCGACGGCGCGACGGACACGATCCGCTCGGTGTTCGGGCACGATCCGTCGGGCGACGACGGTGAATCGAGCGTCTGGGAGGCGTGGGGGCATCCGGAGCTGTACTCGATGGTGCAGGAGACGGTGTACCCGCCGGATATCCAGCAAGGCGTGAGCGAGTTCGGCCAGGTCAGCAAGAGCATCGGAGAGGTCTTCGGCGACATCGTCAACGATCTGAACGGGATCGTGCAGGGCGGCTGGCGGGGCCAGGCCGCCGATGAGGCGGTGGGTGCGCTGACGCCGATCCGGGACTGGTCGGCGGAGCTGTCGGCGACGGTGTCCCGGACCCAGGATCTGATGGGGTTGTCCGGCGAGTCGGCCGAACGGACCAAGCTGGACATCCCACCGCCGGTGGAGTTCGACACCGCACAGGCGTTGCGCAGCGCGGGCGTGGGGATGCTGGTCGGCCGAACGAGTGGGGCGGTGATGGCAGGCGGCATCGACGCGGTCGCGCAGGAACGGGCGCAGGACGAGGCGCGGATCGAGGCCGTGCGGGTGATGAACACGACCTACTCGCCGCCGCTGCTGGAGAGCAAGGACTCGGTACCGACCTACCCCAGGCTGACCAATCCGACGGCGCTGGTCCCGGAGATCCCGCCGCAGCGCAGGTCCGGCCCGGCGCCGGGCGAGCGAGCTCCAGGGGTGCCCGGTAGCGGGGATACCGCGACCGGCGGGCAGGCCCAGCAGCAGCCGCAGGTCTACGGGTCCGGCGCGCATCCACCGGGCGGTGTGGCCTCGCCGCCCGCGGCAGCGGGCCAGCCGGGCCCGGTGGGCACCGGAAGTCAGTCCGTGCCGGGCGGCCTGGGCGGGTCACCGCAGCCCGGCGGCGGGCAGGCCGGAGCTGGCGGCGGGGTGCCACCGCCGGTGACCCCGGGCGCAGCCGGGTTCGGCGTGGCTGGTAGGGGCCGGCGGTCCTCCGGTGATCGCCACGACGCCGTGCGGGGTGCGGGCCTCGGCGGGTCGGGTGGGCGTTCCGGTAGTGGTACAGCGGGCGGCGGGGCTGGCCCGCGCCCGCAGGGACCACCGGGTGGGAGTCCGGCTGGCCCGCGAGCCAGAGGATCAGGTGGCGCCGGAGCAGGCGGTATGCCGCTGGGGACGGCAGGGGCCGGGCGCGGCGGGGGAGACGAGGACGCCGAGTACCAGCGCAAGATTCTCATCGTGGCGGAGCAGGACTCGATCGTGGGGCAGATCGACCCGGTCAGCCCGCCGGTGATCGGCGAGGACCCCGACGTCTACCAGCGCGAGGATGAGCGTTAGGGCCACGGCGATGCAATGGGGGTTGGCCGACGCGCAGTGGGCGCTGCTCGCGGCCGACCTGGGCCACGAGTGCTATCCGCCGCCGATCCGGGTCGGTGCGCTGCGCGGGCAGCGGGCGTTCGCGCAGGCCCGCGACGAGCTGGCGGCGGCCGGGTTGCTGCGCGCCGGCCGGATCGATGCCGACCTGGAGGAGGTGTTGCGGCTGCTGCACCGCCCGACGCTGTGGTTCGACTCGCTGTGGCTGCCCGAGGCCGGCCGCGACGCCGTCGCTCGGCTGATCGTCGCCGCCAACGACCGCGTCGGTGTCAGCGCCACCCAACATCCGGCCCTGCCCGGCATGACGGCGCTAGAGGTGATCGATTCTGCCGGGTTGGCCGCTGCCGTCGTGAGCAGCCTGCCGGCCGAGCGCCCCGGCCGTCGGCCGGCGGTGACCGTGCCCCTCGACGCGGCGGGCGCGCGTGACGACGAGGAGGAGCATGGCGAGGTGCTGATCGCCGGCATCGACTCCGGACGTAGCTTGGCCAGGGACCGCGCGGCCGTGATGACGATCTTGCACGCGCCCCACCCACGGGCAGGGCAGATCGCCGCGAACGCCCGCGACCCGGCTGGAGCGGTGCACCGTTCTTCCCCGGTGCGCTGGTACGACGTCGAGGCCGACGGGCGCTACCAGGTCGCGACCAGCCAGCGCGGCGACCGGCTCCAGATCAGCCCGGCCGACCCGCGGCGCCTCGGCCACGCGATACAGCAGCTGTTCGCCACCGTCCGCGCCGGCGGCTAGTGGGCCGAAGTCGAGCCGGTGCCGTGCGGCCCGTCCGTCAGCGTGCCGCATGGACGGCGTCGAGCAGCTCGGCGCGCGAGTGCCGTTGCGGTGGTGGCGGGACGTCGCCGGCGGCGAAGACGGCACGCACCCCCGCAACAGTCCCGGGGTCGCCGTAGACCTCGGCGGGCCGCCGCAGCATGCTGAGCATCGACACGAACGCGCGGTGGATGTCCGGATCGACCATCGCGGCGGCCCGCACGTGCTGCGGGGTGACGCCGTCGGCCACGTCGGGTAGCGGGTACGGCGGTTCACCGCACAGGGCAGCACGCATCGCCACCAGCCGGGCCGAGTCCGCGGCGGCCTGGTCCTCGTACCACGGTGTGATGTGCTCGGTCACGGCGGCGTCCATCGCCTGCGCCTGGACCCACGGGTCGTCGAGGTGGTCGGCGAGCACCGCCGCGAGGTCGGCAGCACCCTGCAGGGCAAGCGAGACCCCCCTGCCGAGGGTCGGGTTCGTCGTGCACACCGAGTCGCCGACGGCGTGCAGCCCCAGCGCCACCGGGCGGTGGTCGACCACGAGGCGGCGAAGCGTGTTGTGCAGCCCGCCCATCACGCGCACATCGCTGATCGGATCGAGGACCTCTAGCCAGCCACCCACTGGCGTGACCTTGCGCGCCACGGCCGCGTGCACCGCGGGGTCGCGCAGCGCGCGCAACGGGCGGTCCTCGACCAGCGGGCACAGCGCCAGCGTCATCGCGTCGTTGTCGGCGCTGAAGAACGCCACGACGAAGAACTCCAGGTAGGCGACGAAGACCAGGTTGCCCGCAGTGGGGCGACGCGCACCGGGACGGATCCGGTAGTGACGCGAGTAGTAGGCGAGGCCGCACTCGGCGAAGCTCGTCGCCCGCGGCCGTGCGCCGATGGCCGTGAGCCAACGGTCCACCACCGACCGCCGCCCCGAGGCATCGATCACCATGTCGGCGTGGAACTGACCCCGCTCGGTCCGGACACCGACCACCCGCGGCGGGTCCCCGGGCCGCGACAGCAACCCGGTGACCCGTGCCCGCCCGGTCAAGTTCACTCCCGGTTGCGCCGCCGCGGCCTTCCGGAACACCCAGTCGATGGTCGAGCGACGCGCCAGCAGCATCGTCAAGCGCTCGTCACCGGGCCGGGCCGAGCGGTCGGTCAGCGTCGGAGGCATCCGATCCGGCAGCGGGGACTCGAGCATGCCCGCGTCGACGAGAGCGTCGTACACGTCGGGTAGCCGCTCGAGGAGGATGCGGCGTCCCAGTGCGTGGAGGTTGTTCGGATGCACGAGCTGCGGCGCCGCCGGGCGAAACGCCGTCTTGGCGGCAGTCTCCAGGTCGGCGGCCGGCTCCAGGTCGTCCCCGTCGACGACGTCGACGGCATGCCCGTCGCGGGCGAGCATCAGCGCCGTCACGAGACCGGCGGTGCTCCCTCCGATGACAACGACCCGCATGACACCCCCGGTGGAGAAGCTCTACCGGGCCAGCGTGGTAGCGGCTGGTTTCACCGCGCTTTCCGTGTCAGCGTCCCGTGAGGGAGGCGAGCAGGCGCTGCACGCCGTCGCCAATGCTCGTGGGGTCCGCCGGGCGCACCGAGAGCCACTGCTGGCCGGCGTGGCGGTACACCGTGGTCTGGTAGCGGCCGTCCCCTTCGTTGTCGCACCAGCGCAGCACCGGCGAGCGGCGCGTGGTGCCGCCGGTGTCGCGGAGGTTTGCCGCAATCTGCCCGGCGCGGGGATGCGGGTGGTCGAGCACGGTGGCCACCGTGTCACGGTCCCGCAGCGCGTTGTCGGCATGACGATCGGCCGGGACCAGCACGCTGCCGGTCTCGTCGCGGGCGGGCCGGTTGTCGACGGCGAGCGTCACCGGGGGCTGCCCGCCCGGCCGCTGCGGCGGCAGCCGCGCCACCACCGCGGCCGCGAGCCCGGTGGCAGGGATGGTCTCCAGCAGTGTCGCGCCGGGCTCGGACGGGTGCTGCGTCGCGCACACCCCGCCGTGGCCGCTGCGGGCCGCGATCACCCGCACCGGCTGGTCAGTGGCCGCATCGGGCAGCCAGACCGAGTCGACCCACAGCGCGGGCCGGCGCAGCAGGCGCAGCGCGTGCTCCAGGTCGGCGTCCACCCGGCCGGCGCGCAGCAGGCCTGCGGTCTCCAGGTCGCGCCGGGCCCGATTGCGGGCCTGGGAGCGCTGCTGCGTGGTCCGCTCGGCGGAGCGCACCTCGATGGGAGACGGGTAACGTTCGATCGCCAGCAGCTCGGCGAGCAGCGCCCATGACGGGGCGGTCAGCCGCCACGGCAGTGGCATCAGCTGCCGTCGCGCGGGCGCTGGTAGACATCCGGATCCTCGCCGATCACCGGCGGCGCCACCGCATCGAGCTCACCGACGATGGCATCACGGTCGGCCTCGATGAGGATCTTGCGCTGGTGCTCGGTGTCCTCGCCGCCGCTACCACGCCCGGCACCGGCACCCATCATCCCGGCACCCATTCCGCCGCCGCGCGCACCGGCCGCCCCACCCGGAATGCCGCCGCGGGCCGCACCCGCCTGGCCGGCGCCCGGTTGCCCGCCGCCGGCCTGGCCGGGAC
>JBOHGT010000249.1:0-4726 GCA_050700385.1 Pseudonocardiaceae bacterium
CATCACCGCCGAGCAGCTCACCGCGCTGCGCGCCGATCCGGCGGAGATCCGGTTGCACCGCACGATGCGCAGCCTGTTCCTGCTGGTCATGCACCATCCGCTGGCTCGGGCGTTCTACACCGTCGACACCGACGTGCTCGGCGCGCTCGGCACCGATACCAAGATCGGCATGCAGGTCGCCGCGGACAAGGCCGCGATGATGCCGCGCTACCTCGCCGTGCTGCACCGGCATGGCCTGCTGGCCGACGATCCAGCCACTGACCCCGCCCTGGTGTACCGGCTCTCCGCCGCGACCACCGGCTTCTTCCTGCTCGAACGGCTGCTCCCGGCGGCGGTTGACGTCGGCCTCGACGACAAGGCCGACGCGCTGGCGACGACGGTCCGACGAGGTTTCGAGCCGGCCGCCGAGCCCACCGCGGAGGCGCTGGACGCCGCGGCCCCGGTCGTGATCGACCTGTACGAGCAACTGCTCACCGATCTCACCCGCAACCTGCCCAAGGGGGCCACACCATGAGTACCGCCCTCCCCGCCGATGTCGCACCCACCTGCGAGGACGAGCAGGTCCTGCTCGAGTGGCTGCGCATGATGCGCGAGCAGCACCCGGTCTGGCAAGATCGCTACGGCATCTGGCACGTATTCCGGCACACCGACGTCGAGGCCATCACCCGGGACCCCGCCATCTTCTCCTCCGACACGTCCCGCCTCGTCCCTGCGGGGGCATCGGTCAAGCGCGGCATGCTGACCCAGATCGACCCGCCGGAGCACCGCGCCCTGCGCCACCTGGTCAGCTCCGCGTTCACGCCACGCACCGTCGCCGCTCTGGAACCCCGCATCCGGGCCGTGACCGGCGAACTCCTCGACGCCACGGGCGAGCGGTTCGATCTCGTCGACGCGCTGGCGTTCCCCCTGCCGGTGATCGTCATCGCCGAACTGCTGGGCCTGCCGACCGAAGATCGCGAGCTGTTCCGCACGTGGGCCGACGGGCTGTTCTCGATGCAGGTCGACGACCCGAGCGACCCCGAGCTCGGGCCGCGGATCGCCGCGGCGATGGCCGACATCACGACCTACCTCACCGAGCACTGCCGGGAACGTCGCGCCGACCCGCGCGAGGACCTGATGTCCGCCCTGGTCACCTCCGAGGTCGACGGCCGGCGCCTCGACGACGAGGAGGCGGCGAACTTCTCGATGCTGCTGCTGCTCGCCGGGCACATCACCACGACGATCCTGCTCGGCAACGCGGTTCGCACCTTCGACGAGCACCCCGGCGTCTGGGACGAGCTGCGCGCCGACCCGAGCCTCATCCCGGGTGCGGTCGAGGAGGTCCTGCGCTACCGCTCCCCGTTCACCCAGGTCGGACGCGCGACGCGGTACAGCGCCGAGGTCGGCGGGGTGACGATCCCCGCGGACGCGCTCGTCATGCCGTGGCTGCTCTCGGCCAACCGGGACGCCCGGGCCCACACACAGCCCGATCGCTTCGACATCCGACGGGGCCTCGGCGGCGGCGCGCAGCTCGCCTTCGGGCACGGCGTCCACTTCTGCCTCGGTGCGCCCCTGGCCCGGCTGGAGGCCCGGGTGGCTCTGGAGGAACTCACCGCGCGCTATCGCGCCCTGCCGGTCGATCACGACGCCGTCGCGCGCACCGGCGGGCTGTCGCACTACCAGCGGGGCATCCTCGGCACCCGGAACCTGCCCGTGCGCCCGGTCGCGGCGTGAACCCGACTGTCAGCCCCCACCGGCCAGAGCCACGGGCGACGCACAAGTAGCCTGGCGCCCGCACCCTTCACCGGGAGCTAGTGCGGTCGAGGCGCGTACCCCGCTTCCGAGGGCGTTGACCGCGGGTGCCGTGAAGATGCAGTCGATACGCCGGTCCGGGTGATCCGCCGGTACGGTGCAGCCGTTGGATTCCTTGCACCGGTGCACGCCGTGCAGTTCCTGCCAGGAGTCGCGGTAGCCGCGGTCCAGGATCCACTGGTGGATCGGATTGCCGCCGCGGATGTTGAAGTCGCCGCCGAGCAGGGTCGTCCCGCGAGCCGTTCCGACCTTGTCCAGCACGACTCTGGCCTGGTCCTCCCGTAGATCCTGGGCTCTTCGCTTCCAGATGCGTGTTGTACAACTGCAATGTCTTCCCGCCGGGAAGGCTGACTTGTACGGACATCAGGCAGCGTTGCGCGCCGGGCGCCTCATTCGGGCACTTCGGTGTGCCGGTGCCTTTTTTGCGTGGCAACGGGACATTCGCTATTTCCTCGAGCGGGAACCGGGAGAGTATGCTATTGCCAGCGTATCCGCCGCCGCATTCGTTGCTGCGCACGATGTGGTTCCGTCCGAACACCCATCGCCAGTCCGTGCCGAGGACCTCGGCGCACCGTAGTGGAGGCATCTGTCGCGATGGCCGCGGTGCCGGGCGCGGGCGCGAAGCCCAGCGACATCGATAGCACCGCGGCCAGCGCAGTCCCCAGCAGCCTTTTCGCTCGCATTTTTTGTCAACTCCTTCGAACAGCCGACGAAATCGGGGTCCCAGCGCACCGCAGCGCCGCCGAACAGATCGGGCTGGTCCTTGGCCAGGTGCCGGGCGGGACGGATCGGCTGGCCGAGCCAGTTGGGTTGCTGGTCGACGCCCCGCCAGAGTTCGTCGAAGACCAGCAGCTTCTCCTCCGAACCCGGTGTCCGGTCGGGCACCGGATGCGGTCCGGTCTGCTTGCCCACGCAGAAGGTCGAGTCGGTGAAGACCGCGGCGGCCATCGCCAACCGGGCCAGGGCATAGGCCTTCGCGTTCTGCGTCGGCGTGAACTCTTTCTTGTCGATGTACTTGTGGACGGTGTAGTTGAACTGCGGGGACGCGCCGCGGGTGGCCCAGAACCGGTGCTGGTTGAGCGCACCGCCCCAGTCCCCGAAGAGTGGATCGCGCAGGGTCGGGAATCCCTCGGATTCCATCCAGTTGAATGTGTCGAAGTTGCGCTGGTGCGACTCGGGCAGCATCCCGTCAGCGAGGATGAGCTTGCCCGGCAGCGCCTTCCGCAGCTCGGCCCCGAGGGCCACGACGCCTTTGCCGTAGACGTTGTCGTCCTTGCCCGGCCCGAGAAACCCGCGGTCCGGCTTTCGGTTGTTGTCGACATCGATCAGCTCGCCGCGCCGGACGACGATCGTGTGCGGGTCCGGGATCCGTACCAGCTTCAGGTACTCGGCGCGGCGGAAGTTCGGCTGACCGTCCGGCCCGGGCGGGGCGATCACGATGTCGTCGGGCTTGTCCTCCGGCGGGGCATTGTCGTCCAGGTGCAGCCGGTTCGGCTTGAACACGCCGCTGTTCGCGACCTTCACCGTGGTTTCGTTGGGCGATTCCGGCAACCGGGCGGTGGTGGTGGTACCCGCGTAGTAGAGCCAGTGGCCGGGAAAGTACCGGTCGATGTGGAAGCTGTGGTGCCGTGCCTTGCCGTTGAAGTGCAGCAGCACCAGCTTGTTCGGGTGCTGCTCCTTGAAGCGCCGGAAGTAGTCCTGGATCTTCGCCTCGTCGATCGGGATCTCTTCGGCCAGCGTCTTGCCCTCGATGCCGTTGAGCACCCGGAAACGCCGTTCCCACGCTTCGAACGTCGCGTCCCGCGGCGCTTCGGTCTGCCGGAACGAGCTGGCTCGCGGATAGCCGGCGGTGAACACCTCGAGGCCCCGCGGCACCGCGGCGGTGGAACTCGCCGTATCCCGTGCGATGTCACCGAACGACCCGCGGGCCGGGCCGCCGACCACGACCAGCGCACCGAGGCCGGTCCCTGCCGCCAGCAGCCGCCGCCGGCTCCACACCGCTGGTCCGATCTCGTCGCTGCTCATCCTGGTTTCCTCCCCGGTCGATCAGTGCGCCCGGACCGATCGCCGGCCGGGCCATGGTTGCGTTGGCATGCTTTGCCTACGGTGGGCCGGTGTTGTTCGGTAGCGGCCAGTCCGGCCGAACAACCTGATCGGGGTAGCTGGCGGAGGCGCTGCGCAACCGGCAGGTCCTTGTCGGCCCCATGCGCCCCGCCCGGTGCACGGGTGGCCTGACGCGCGCGGGTGCGAGAGGGTCGGGAGCGTGACGATCCGGGTACTCGTCGTCGATGATCAGGCCGTGGTCCGCATGGGCTTCCGCGCCGTGCTCGACGCTGCGGACGGCATCGAGGTGGTGGGCGAGGCCGCCGACGGTGCCGCCGCGGTCGACGTCGCGACGCGGCTGCGGCCCGACGTAGTGCTGATGGACGTGCGGATGCCGGGAACCGGCGGCATCGCGGCGACCCGCCGGGTGACGGCGCTGGAGGACCCGAGGGTGCGGGTGCTCGTGGTCACCACATTCGACCTCGACGAGTATGTCTTCGACAGCCTGCGCGCGGGCGCCAGCGGCTTCCTGCTCAAGGACATCGACCCGGAGGAGATGGTGGCCGCGGTGCGCACCGTGCACGCGGGCGACGCACTGCTCGCTCCGTCGGTCACCGGCAGGCTGATCGCAGAGTTCGTGCGCAGTCCGCCCCCCGCCGAGACGCCACCGGATTCGTCGCTCACCGGGCGGGAGCGCGACGTCGTGGTGCTCGTCGCCCGAGGGCTGAGCAACGGCGAGATCGCCCGCGCGCTGCACCTCGCGGAGAGCACCGTGAAGACGCATATCTCCCACGTGCTCACGAAGTGGGACCTGCGGGACCGCGTGCAGCTCGTCGTGCGGGCGTTCGAGACCGGGCTCGTTCCGGCCCGGCCGGACCCGACGCCCTGAGCG
>JBOHGT010000250.1:0-18984 GCA_050700385.1 Pseudonocardiaceae bacterium
CACGGGGGAACCGACCGGCCCGGTGCGGCGTCGGAGCAACACGAGCCGCGACCGAGGGGACCGGATGGGTGACCACAGGTGGGGTTTCGAGGACCTCGACGACGAGGAGTACGAGAACATCTCCGGCCGGCGGCCGGCCGACCGGCCCGCCGATCCGGAAGAGACCGTGTCCGGGCAGGACGCCGACCGCGTCGTGACCGTTCAGGTCACCCCCACAGGTGATGTCGCGGCGGTGCACCTGGCCGGCGACTGGCAGCGGTCCGTCGACCCCCGGGCCCTGGGTGACAGCGTGCGGGCGGCGGCGAATGCCGCGACGGTCGCGGCCATGACGGCGCAGCTGGACCGGGCCGGGCAGCAGCCACCCGCCCCCGTTGCACACCAGGCTGCACACCAGGTGGAGACCACGCCGCTGACCAGGCGGGACGTCGACCGCCTGCTCGACGCGGTAGCGGCCGACCTTGCGGACTTCACCCGGCGGGCCGCGGAGATCATCGAGCACCCGGTGTCCACGCAGAGCGCGGGCCGCCACGTCAGCGGCACCGCGCAGCGGGGCCAGGTGCTCACGGTTGAGGTGGAGCCCGGGTGGGCCGCGCGCGCCCGCGGCTCCGAGATCGAGAGCGAACTCCTGGAGGTCCTCGGCCGGCTGCGCCACCTGAGCACGCCGGGCGAGCTGGCGCAGGGGCCGCACAGCTCGGCCATCGCCGAGCTCACCGCGCTCGCCGCCGACCCGGCCATCCTGCTGAGCAGGATCGGGCTGGGCCCCCGGCAGCCCCACCGAGGGGAGTAACGGGAGATGAGTGACATCGAGGTCGCGCTGGCGGCCATGCGCGCGGACGCCCAGCTCTGGGACACCGCCGCGGACGATCTGCAGGGACCGATATCGGCGGTGGGTGGAGTCACGGTGACCGCTGCCGACGTCTCCATGTGGGCTGCGGACCGTGGACTGGACGCGACCTACGAGTCGGCCCGGTCGCAGCTGCAGAACCTGCTTCAGCAGGGGGCCGACAACTTCCGCGCGATCGCCGGGGCGCTGCGGGCCTCGGCCGACACCTACCAGCGTGAGGACGAAGCCGGCCGGCACACCTTCGAGAGCACGTACTGAGGTCAGGAATGACGAATTCGCTGGTCCACGAGACGTCGGACAAGTCCCGGGAGATCGAGCAGAAGATCCAGGAGTTTTTCGACAGGGTCAATGAGGTCATCAGCTGGGTGCCGTGGCCGGCGTCCGAACTGCTGGGGCCGATCCAGGACGGGATGGAGCAACTCGCCCAGAAGATGCGGGAGTTCTGGGACCGGGTGAACCAGCTGTTCGAGCAGCCGGGGAACTCCGACCGGCTGCGGGAGGCCGGCGCACAGTGGGCCGAGGACATCGGCAACATCCTGGGTGACATTGCCGGCGCCATCGCCCTGGACAAGCTCAAGACGAACATCGAGTGGACGGGCCGGGCGGCCGAGGCGTACAAGGCCACCGTGCCGGCCCAGGGTGAGGCGCTGAACGGCCTGAAAGACCTCGCGATCGAAATGCGCACCTCGCTGGACAGCCTGGCCGAGTCCATCGACAACTTCTGGCTGGCGATGAAGATCGCCTTCGTGACCTTCGTGGTCGCGATCGTCGGCGCCATCGTCGCCGCGGCCACCATCGTGGGCATCCCCGCGGCGATCGCGGCGATCCTCGCCGCGGTGGGCGTCTGCCTCGGCATCGTCACCGCCACGATCATGGCGCTCGACTCCCACGTCGACACCATCAACAACCAGCAGACCACGATCCAGCAGAAGGTCCGCGACGTCGGCACCGAATGGGCCAAGACCGACATCGCAGCGATGTCGGACGCGAGCGTGACCGACGGCGACGGCTCGGACTGGCGGCCCCCACAATGATGATCATCCCGGTCGGACCCGAACCGGCACCCGAGCCCCGCTGGGTGGGGGCCGAGGCGGCCCGGCGGGTCCGGTCCCGGTGCACCGTCACCGGGCTGGTCCTGCTGTTGTGGGCCCTGGTCGCCGGGGTCACGATGCTGCTGGCCGGTTTCCGGCTGCCCACTGCCGACCACCCGATCAACGGGGTGGGCGTGCTGCTCGCGGCGGTGTCTGCGGTCCTGCTGCTCGCCGCCGCGACAGGTGTGCTGGGCGCGCGGCGATATGTGGCGGCAGAGCACGTGGACGTGGCGGGCGGACGGGTGCTGGGCCGGGTCCTGCTGGCGCTCGGGGTGTCCGCCCTCGGCTGCGCGGCGCTGTCCGGCGCTTTGCTGCTGCTCACAGCTCGGGCGGTCGAACGGTCCGCACCGGCCGGGGACGCCACCGGTGTCGTCGCGGCGGTCGGGGGCTATCTGCTGTTGCCGGTGTCCTGCGGGGTGCTCGCGGTGCTGGGCGGCGTGCTCGCCCGCCGGGCACTGCGGCCCGCAGCCGCGGGTGGCCCGAGCCAGGTGCGGCCATGACGGCCGGGGAACACCGGCAGCCGGGCCCGGTGGAGTCCGAGCAGGTGGCGGTGCCGGCGTCGGCGGCGGCCGGTGTGCGCACCGCGGTGTCCCGAGCCGGCGCCGGATTCCTCGTCGCGGGGGCGCTGCTCGCCGGCGGGACCCCGATGCTGGTGCTGACCGCACCCGGCGTGAACGGCTTCCTCGGCGCAATCACGATCGCCGCAGGCACGACCGGGGGGTTCCTGGTCGTCCTGGCCGGGATCAGCCTGCTCGACGCGAGGCAGGTGGTGTCCGGTGGGTCCTTCCTGATCGGTCGTGCCCGGCGCGTGCAGCGGTTGCTGTTGCTGCTGTTCACCCTGTCGGTGGTGGTCGGCGGGATGTGTGCCTACGGCATGCTGACCGTCGGCGAGGGACCGATCGCCGCGTCGCTGCTGGCACCGCTGGCCGGTTTCCTGCTGAGCGGCCTGGCGGTCGTCGTGTCACGGTCAGTGCTGCGACCCCCCGCAGACCGTGGCTGAGCCACCAATGGGGGACGGGGGCGCGGAGATGGGTACACACCGGATTCGGTCCGGTTACCCAGCCGCTAGTCTGCCTTCCCCAGAAGCCACCGAGCACTCACACGGCCACGCGCAGCTCACGGGGGAGCTGCCCCGGCCACACCGTCGACCCTCTCGATGAGGAGGCGCACGTCTGTGCGACCACCAGGCGCCGTCCGGGCACCGAACGACACGCCGTCACGCCATCCCGGTCCTTCCCCGCTGGCTACCCTGCCCCCCCGATTGCTGCGCGCGTTGGTTGTCGGCCTGGTCACCGGGGCCGCACTGCTCGGCCTGGCCGGCCCCGTCCTGGCGGCGGTGACACCGGCGCTCCCCGCAGCGTCCGCACCGGCCGGGAACCTCGGGCAGCCACCGCCCAGCCCCAGCCCCAGCCCGTCCCCGGCATCGTCGCCGGTACCGGGGCAGGAAGGCCTGCGGGTCAGCGGGACATTGCGCAACGAGGACGGAACCCTGCTCTCCGGGGTCCGGGTACAGGCGGTCAACCCGGCCGGACAGCAGGTCGCCGAAGCTGTGTCCGACGACCGCGGACGCTGGGAACTGACCGTTCTGGAACCCGGCCGCTACACATTCCGGATCGACCAGTCGTCCCTGCCTCAGGGGGTGCAGGTACTGCAGGGCGAGGTGGTCCGCCAGGTCGCGGAGGGCCGGGTGTCCCTGGTGGTGTTCCGCTTCGGTGCCGAACGCACCGGCCTGGGTGACTCCACCGCCTCGCAGGTGTTGCGGGTACTCGTTGACGGCATCCGGTTCGGCCTGGTCATCGGCATCACCGGGGTGGGTCTGTCACTGATCTTCGGCACCACCGGCCTGACCAACTTCGCCCACGGTGAGCTGGTCATGATCGGGGCGGTGGTGGCCTGGACCCTCAACGTGGTCGTCGGGATCCACCTGATCCCGGCGACCCTGCTGGCCATCACGGCGGGCGCCGCCCTCGGGGCGGCCAACGACCTGGGAATCTGGCGGCCGATGCGAATGCGACGATCCGGGCTCGTCGCGCAGCTCATCGTCTCCATCGGCCTGGCCATCGCGTTGCGCTACCTGGTGCTGATCTTCTTCGGTGGCCGTTCCGAGTCGTTCGCCGACTACACCAATCAGGTCGAGCGCGACTACGGGATCATCAGCCTGACCGACAAGGACCTCGCCACGATCGTGATCAGCCTGGCTGTGATGGTCGGGATCGCGCTGCTGCTGCAACGGACCCGGATCGGCAAGGCGATGCGGGCGGTGTCGGACAACCGGGACCTGGCCGCGTCGTCGGGTATCAACGTCGAGCGGGTGGTGCTGTTCGTGTGGGTGCTCGCCGGTGGGCTGGCCGCACTCGGCGGCGTGCTGTACGCGTTGTCCGAGTTGGCCGGGACCGTGCAGTACGAGATGGGCTTCAATCTGCTGCTGCTGATGTTCGCCGGGGTGATCCTCGGTGGGCTGGGCACCGCGTACGGGGCCCTGCTGGGGTGCCTGCTGGTCGGGATCCTGGTCCAGATCTCCGCCGAGATCATCCCGGTGGACCTCAAGTATCTGGGCGGTCTCGCCGTCCTCATCGTCATCCTGATAGTCAGGCCGCAGGGCCTGCTCGGCAGCCGCGCGCGGATCGGGTGAGACGATGATCGACTTCTCGGTGCTGCTCACCAACGGCCTCGCCCAGCTGGTCGGACCCTTGGCGATCTTCTATGCGCTGCTCGCGATCGGCCTGAACATCCACTTCGGCTACACTGGGCTGCTCAACTTCGGCCAGATCGGCTTCGCCCTCGTCGGCGGCTACGGCATGGGGATCGCGGTGACCCGCTGGGACCTGCCGCTGTGGGCCGGTGTGCTCTTCGGCATGCTCTGCGGGGTCGCCCTGGCGCTGCTGCTGGGCATCCCGACGCTGCGGCTGCGGGCCGACTACCTGGCGATCGTCACGATCGCCGCGTCGGAGATCCTGCGGCTGATCACCCGGTCCACCTCGCAGACCGACCTCACCGGGGGCACCCAGGGGTTGACCGGGTTCGGCGACGCCTTCACCGAGCGCAACCCCTTCGACCGCCCGAGCTACGGCTTCCTCGGCGTCGAATTCATCCGCAGCGACCTGTGGGCGATCTGCGTCGGCTGGACCGTGGTGGCGCTGTGCGTGCTGCTGGTGTGGCTGCTGGCGCGCAGCCCGTGGGGCAGAGTGCTCAAGGCGATCCGGGAGGACGAGGACGCGGCCAGGGCACTGGGCAAGAACGTGTTCGCCTACAAGATCCAGGCTCTCGTGCTCGGCGGCGTGTTCGGCGCCGTCGGTGGCATCTTCTACTCACTGTGGACCCAGTCGCTGACCCCTGACTTCTGGTCGCCGCCGCAGACGTTCTTCGCCTACGCGGCGCTGATCCTCGGCGGGGCGGGACGGGTGCTCGGCCCGGTGATCGGCGCGATGCTCTTCTGGTGCGCGATGTCTGTGCTCGACGGTTTCCTGCGGCAGGCGACGGCCGGGGCCGATCCGCTGATCACCTTCATCGGCACCGGGGACGTCGGCGCCATCCGCTTCGTCCTCATGGGTCTGTTCCTGTGCCTGATGATGGTGTTCCGCCCGCAGGGAATCTTCGGGATCAGGAGAGAGGTGCAGCTCGATGCCCGCTGAGGACCCGCTGGCCGGCGGCACGGAACCGCTGGCCACCGCACCCGGCCACGGCAACGGGGGCGCGACCGCCGCCGCGGCCCGGGCGGCCCTGGCCGCCGTCGTCCCCGAGCCCGGTGCGGCCAAGCCCGACCCGATCCTGGTGATCGACGACGTGACCCGCTCGTTCGGCGGTCTCAGGGCCGTCGACGTGGCCCACCTGGAGATCCAGCGGGGCGGCATCACGGGGCTCATCGGTCCCAACGGCGCGGGGAAGACGACCCTGTTCAACCTGCTCACCGGCTTCGACCGGCCCAACAGCGGCCGGTGGACCTTCGAGGGCAGATCGCTCAACCGGTTGGCCCCGCACCGCGTGGCGCGGCGCGGGATGGTGCGTACCTTCCAGCTCACCAAGGCGCTGGCCAAGCTCACCGTGCTGGACAACATGCGGCTCGGCGCGACCGGCCAGTCCGGCGAGAGCTTCCTCGGCGCGCTGTGCACACCGTGGGGCCGGCAGGAGAGGGCCAACACCGCGAAGGCCAGGGAGCTGCTCGCCCGGTTCCGGCTCGACGCCAAGAAGGACGACCTGGCCGGGTCGCTGTCCGGCGGGCAGCGCAAGCTGCTCGAGATGGCCCGGGCGCTGATGATGGACCCGACCGTGGTGATGCTCGACGAGCCGATGGCGGGAGTGAACCCCGTACTGACCCAGAGCCTGCTCGGGCATGTCAAGTCGTTGCGCGACGACGGGATGACCGTGGTGTTCGTCGAGCACGACATGGACGTCATCCGCGACATCAGTGACTGGGTGGTCGTGATGGCGCAGGGCAAGGTGATCGCCGAGGGTCCGCCGGAGGCACTGTCGTCCAACAAGGCCGTCGTCGACGCCTACCTCGGGGCACACCACGACCGGGCCCTGGAGTTCGACGCCGAGGGCAACCCCATCGGCGAGACCGCTGCCCTGGTGGCCGAGATGGACAGCCAGCTGGCCGCGGCCATCGAGCGCGGTGAGAGCCTGTCGGAGCCCACCGTCACCGGTGGCGCGGCACGGCGCGACCGGGAGGAGGCACCGTGAGCGGACAGCAAGACCAGTCAGCGGCGCAGCTCGCGGCGACGCCGGAACGGCACCGCGAGCTGGCGCGGGGCGCGCTGTTGCGGGCCGACGACCTGGTGGCCGGGTACGTGCCGGGCGTGAACATCCTGACCGGGTGCAACTTCTTCCTCCGTGAGGGCGAGATCGTCGGCATCATCGGCCCGAACGGGGCGGGGAAGTCGACCTTGCTCAAGGCCATGTTCGGGCTCATCCCGGTGCGCGGCGGAACGGTGCGGCTACGCGGCGCCGACATCACCTCCGCGAAGGCCCACGTGCTGGTGACCAAGGGCGTCGGCTACGTCCCGCAGAACAACAACGTGTTCCCCTCGCTGACCATCGAGGAGAACATGCAGATGGGCGTGTACCTGCGGCCGAGGACATTCGGGGTGCGATTCGACACCGTCTGCTCGCTGTTCCCGCTGCTCGGGAAACGCCGCAAGACCAAGACCGGGTCACTGTCGGGCGGCGAGCGGCAGATGGTGGCGATGGGCCGCGCGTTGATGATGGAGCCCTCCGTGCTGCTGCTCGACGAGCCGTCGGCAGGGCTGGCCCCGATGCTGCAGGACGAGGTCTTCGTGCGCTGCAAGAAGATCAACGCCGCGGGTGTCTCAGTGATCATGGTCGAGCAGAACGCACGGCGCTGCCTGCAGGTCTGCGACCGAGGCTACGTGTTGGACCAGGGACGCAATGCCTACACCGACACCGGCTCGGCACTGATGACCGACCCGAAGGTGATCGAACTCTACCTGGGCACTCTGGCCGGTAGCGGCGAGGCGCGCTGACCGCTGGCGCCCGTCCACCGCACGATAAGCGCGCTCATGGTGGTCCCGACCGGTCCTGGAACCACCATGAGTGCGCTTATCGTGCTTGCGGGTGAGGGTGCGCTCAGCCGCCGACGGTCACGAACGTGGTCGCGGCGTCATCGATCTGGTTCTGCGCGTTGAACCGCAGCACTCCGTACGAGCCGGAACCGGGCTCGCCGGCGGCGGCGAAGTCCAACGTGCCGGTGATGCCGTCGTAGTCGACGTCGCCGCCACCCTCGATGATGGCCTTGCACGCGGCGAAGTCGGTGCACTTCTCGCCGTCCTTGGTGATGCCATTGACCGCCGAGGCCATGTCGACGCCCTTGGTGGACTTCGCCTGCTCGGCCGCGAGGGCGAGGAGCACGATCGCGTCGTAGGACTCGCCGGCATAGTTGAAGTCGACCAGCGACGGGTCCTTCTGCAGCAGGCGCTGCTCGAAGTCACCGGACAGGTCGGTCAGCGGGGTGGTGCCCTTCATCCCCTCGAGTAGGCCCGGGGGCAGGCCCTCGCCGAGCGCGTTGCCCATGTTGCCGTCGGTGCCGTACACCAGCTTCTGGCCCGGACCGATCTGCACCTCGCTCATCCGGGTCAGGATGCGCTTGGACTCATCGAAACCGATCACCGCGACGGCGTCCGGGTTGAACTGCCGGACCCGGTCGACCTCGGGGTTGAACGACGCGGCGTTCGGATCGTAAATGATCTTCTGAAGCTGGTCGGCCGGGATGCCGGCGGCGCGCAGGTTCTGCTCGGTGTTGTTGGCCAGCCCGCTGCCGTAGGGGTCGTTGCGGGCGAGGATGCTGATCCGCTGGGCGCCGTCGGCGGCCATCAGCTCGGCGAGCGCCTGTGCCTGCAGCACGTCCGGCGGGGCGGTGCGGAAGTACAGGCCCTCGTCCTGCCAGCAGGTGAACTCGTCGGAGGTGTTCGCGGGGGAGAACTCCACCACGCCGGCACCGGTGATCTTGTCGATCACCAGTTTCGTGACGCCGGAGGCCGCGGCGCCGACGATGGCCTGCACCCCCTGACCGAGCTGCCGGTCGACGGTCTGGTTCGCGGTGTCGGTCGTATCGTCGCCGGAGTCACCCCGAATGTGGGTGATCGGGTTGTCGAGCACGCCGCCCGCCGCGTTGATCTCCTCCACCGCGACGTCGACACCGGCGAACTCGGGTGGGCCGAGGAACGAGAGGCTGCCGGTCTCGGGCAGCAGTGTTCCGATCTTGAGCGGGTCGGTGCTCGGTGTTCCGCTGGCTTGCGCCTGCGCAGGCTCGCAGTCTTTGGCGGACGGACCCGGGCTCGGACTCGGGCTGCCCGGGGCGGCCTCGGGGCGGCCCTGGGCGGGCTCGTCCCCGGAAGCAC
Organism: Pseudonocardiaceae bacterium; assembly: GCA_050700385.1. Classification (GTDB taxonomy): domain Bacteria; phylum Actinomycetota; class Actinomycetes; order Mycobacteriales; family Pseudonocardiaceae; genus WHSY01. The sequence continues at coordinate 8,790 of JBOHGT010000250.1, forward strand.
AACCGGCCAGAGCGATCGACAGGGCACCCAAGAGAGCTGCCGCGCGGAGCAGTGTGCGCTGCGCCATCCATGTCTCCTTCGAAAAGATCAGGGCGGCACGCGGCTCGCGCAACGTCCCGCCGTGCGATCGTCAGAAGGTAGTCCTGCCGGTGTGCAGGTCGACACGAACTGTCGCTTGTCGTGACGAAGATGTGACCCTGGATCAAGCCATGCTGTCCACGACAGCTTGCGCCACGGCCTTCATCGTGGTGCGCCGGTCCATCGCACGGCGTTGGATCCACCGGAAGGCCTCGGGCTCGGACAGCCCCTGCGCGCTCATCAGCAGACCCTTGGCCCGGTCCACCGTCTTGCGGGTCTCCAGCCGCTCGGCCAGATCCGCGACCTCCGACTCCAGCGCGGTGATCTCGGCGAACCGGGAGACGGCCAGCTCGACCGCGGGTACCAGGTCCGTGCGGGTGAAGGGCTTGACCAGGTAGGCCATCGCGCCGGCGTCCCGTGCCCGCTCGATCAGGTCACGCTGGCTGAAGGCGGTGAGGATGACCACCGGCGCGATGCGCCGCTGCGCGATCACCGATGCCGCGTCGATGCCGTCCATGCGGGGCATCTTGACGTCCAGGATCACCAGGTCGGGCCGGAGCCGGTCGGCGAGCTCGACGGCCTGGTGACCGTCGGCGGCCTCCCCCACGACCTGGTACCCCTCCTCGGCGAGCATCTCGACCAGGTCGAGCCGGATGAGGGCTTCGTCCTCGGCGACCAGCACCCGGCGGGCGGGTTCCGTCGAGTCGAGGCCGACCCCGGAAGGGTCCGCTGCGGCGGGCTGCGTCACCGGAGGCCTCCCGTGCTCTGGGGTCGGCGGCGCGATCGCACCGTGCCACCGAGGTTACCGGCGACGGCCCGGGCGAGCACACATCGTAAGTGATCCTACGAGATGCCCCGTAGCCCAACCGGCAGAGGCCACGACGCCATGCTGCTACCATGCGGCGCGCGGGTGCCCTTCGCCGTGCCGGGCAGCACTGGTGCGGCGCAGGATCGCACACATCGGCCGGGATGGCGGAATAGGCATACGCGGACGCCTCAAAAGCGTCTGCCCTTCGAGGCATGCGGGTTCGAGTCCCGCTCCCGGCACTCCTGGTGTCACGCGAGGCCCGAAACCAGCCATGCGTCGTCTACCCTACGTTCGTACGCAAGACCAGCGTCTACCTCGATGACGCCGACGCCCGCCGGCTCGCGAGGCTTGCCGAGCGGGAGGGTGTATCCCAGGCCTCATTGCTTCGCAAAGCCATCCGGGCGTACGTGCCGGAGCCTCGAGGGAGTCGCACCTTCGCGCTCGACGGGGTGGGTGAGGGCCCCGGTGGCTCGGTAGCCGACTTGGACGCCGCCCCACTCCTCGAGGGCTTCGGCGAGTGACCCTCCTCCGCAGCTACGTCGATCTCGACCTCGGGCTGGCCGACTGCGCCACCGTGCTTCTCGCGGCGCGGCTGCGCACCCGGCGGGTGCTGACCTTCGACGAGCGCCACTTCCGCGCGGTACGCCCACTGCAGGGTGGCGCTTTCGAGCTGCTGCCCCAACGGTAGACCGCCTAGCGGCGGACGCGGATCAAACCCTCCTGGACGACGGTGGCGATAAGCGTTCCGTCGGCGGAGAAGAACCGGCCGGTCGCCAGTCCCCTGGTGCCCGACGCCGAGGGCGACGCGCAGTCGTAGAGCACCCACTCGTCGGCCCGGAACGGGCGATGGAACCACATCGCATGGTCCAAGCTCGCCACCATCACCCTGTCCCGCCACGGTGAGAGCCCGTGGCGGGCGAACACCGCGTCCAGCAGCGTGATGTCGGAGGCGTAGGCCAGCACGCAGACGTGCACGAGCTCGTCGTCGGGCAGCGTGCCGTCGGCGCGCATCCATACCTGGTTGCGGGCCGGACGGGGCGCGCCGTCGGCCACCGCCCACGGCGGCGGTTGGACGTAGCGCAGGTCGAACGGGCGGGGGAAGCGCGCCAGCGGTGGCAGGTCGTCGCCGGCCACGCGCACCCATTCCGCGAACCGGGTGAGCTCGTCGGGCGGCGCGACCTCGGGCATCGGGTCGCTGTGCTCGAGCCCTTCGTCGGCCAGCTCGAACGACGCGGACAGCGAGAAGATCGCCTTGCCGTGCTGGATCGCGACCACCCGGCGGGTGGTGAACGAGCGCCCGTCGCGGATCCGGTCGACCTCGTAGACGATCGGGATGCTCGCGTCACCGGGCCGGATGAAGTAGGCGTGCAGCGAGTGCACCCCGCGGTCCGTGGGCACCGTCCTGCCGGCCGCGACCAGCGCCTGCCCGGCGACCTGCCCGCCGAACACCCGCACCGGGGACTCGGCGGGGCTGACGCCGCGGAAGATGTTCTCCTCGATCCGCTCGAGGTCCAGCAGCGCCACCAACCGGTCGACCACCGGCTGGCCCTGCGCGACCCCGTCGAAGCCCGTCCGGGCGCCCGCCGGTACGCCCGCCGCGGCCGCCCGCGCCGCCTCGGTCACGACACCCTCACGCGTGGTCGTCTTCGCCCAGCCGGTGGACCCGGATCAGGTTGGTCGATCCCACTGTGGCGGGCGGTGACCCGGCGACGATCACCACCAGGTCGCCGCGCTGGTAACGCCCGATGGACAGCATCGCCTGGTCGACCTGGCGGACCATGGCGTCGGTGGAATCCACTCGCGGCACCAGGAATGTCTCGGTGCCCCAGGTCAGCGCGAGCTGGCTGCGCACGGCGGCCACGGGGGTGAAAGCCAGCAGCGGTAGCCAGGTGTGCAACCGCGCCAACCGGCGCACGGTATCACCCGACTGGGTGAACGCGACGAGTGCCTTGGCCGACAACCGCTCGCCGACGTCTCGGGCCGCGTAGGAGATGACGCCGCGCTTGGTTCGCGGCACGTGATTGAGCGGCGGCGGCGACGAGGAACCGGCCTCCACCGCGCGCACGATGCGGGCCATCGTCTCCAGGGCTTCGATCGGGTAGCGCCCGATGCTGGTCTCGCCGGACAGCATCACCGCGTCGGCACCGTCCAGCACCGCGTTGGCCACGTCCGACGTCTCCGCTCTGGTCGGGCGCGAGTTGCCGATCATCGAGTCCAGCATCTGGGTGGCCACGATGACCGGCTTGGCGTTCTCCCTGGCGATCTGGATGGCCCGCTTCTGCACCAGTGGCACATGCTCCAGCGGCAGCTCCACGCCGAGGTCGCCGCGGGCCACCATGATGCCGTCGAAGGCCAGCACCAGGGCCTCGAGGTTGTCCACCGCCTCCGGCTTCTCCAGCTTGGCGATCACCGGCAGCCGGCCGCCGGGCACGGTGTCCATGACCTGGTGCACCATGTCGATGTCCGCGGGTGAGCGAACGAACGACAGTGCCACCACATCCACCCGCAGCCGCAGCGCGAAGTCGAGGTCGGCGATGTCCTTGCCCGACATCGAGGGCACCGACACCGCCATCCCGGGCAGCGAGATTCCCTTGTTGTCGCTGACGGTCCCACCCTCGACGACCTCGCACACCACATCGGGGCCCTCGACCTTGCGGACCGTCAGCCCGACCTTGCCGTCGTCGACCAGCAGGCGGTCACCTTCCCTGGCGTCCTCGGCGAGGCCGGCGTAGGTGGTCGAGACCCGGTCGTGTGTCCCCGCGACGTCCTCCACCGTGATACGGACGATGTCGCCGGTGCGCCACTCCACCGGGCCAGTGGCGAAACGACCGAGCCGGATCTTGGGTCCCTGTAGATCGGCCAGTACTCCGACCGCCCGGCCGGCCTCGTCGGCCGCCTCCCGGATCCACCGGTAGACCTGCTCGTGGTCGGCGTGGTTGCCGTGGCTGAAGTTCAGTCGGGCCACGTCCATGCCGGAGGCGACCAGCTCCCTGACCCTCTCGGGGGTAGCGGTCGCCGGGCCGAGGGTACAGACGATCTTGGCGCGTCGGCTCACCCGGTGAGCTTATCGGGACCGGCGAACACGCCGTCAGGCAGTGAGCGCGGCGGCGTCGTAGCGCACCGGGTCGGGCAACAGCGACTGGCCGGTGAGGAACTCGTCGACGGCGTGCGCGGCTGCCCGACCCTCGGCGATCGCCCATACGATCAACGACGCCCCACGGTGCGCGTCGCCACAGACGAACACCCCAGGGGCCCTGGTCTGCCAGTCCGGGCCGCAGTCCAACGTGCCGCGGGCGGACAGCGCCAGGCCCAGCCCGACGATCAGCGGCATGTGCTGCACCCCCTCGAAACCGATCGACAGCAGCGCCATGTCGCAGGGCAGCTCGATCTCCCGGTCGGAGACCGGAACGATATGGCGGGTCCCGTCGGCGTCCTTGCGTGCCCTGACCTCGCGCAGCGCCACGGTGCGCACGTGCCCGTCGTCGTCGCCGACGAACCGCTCGACGGCCACCGCGAAGCGCCGCTCCCCGCCTTCCTCGTGCGCCGGGTAGGTGCGCAGCACCAGTGGCCAGGTCGGCCAGGGCGAGATGTCGCCGTCGCGCTCGTCGGGCGGGCGCGGGTAGCGGTCGAGCTGGGTCACCGACGCCGCGCCCTGCCGGGTCGCCGTGCCGTAGCAGTCCGCTCCGGTGTCGCCGCCCCCGATGATCACTACGTGCTTGCCGGCGGCGTCGATCGGGCTGGGCCCGTCGCCCTCGCACGCCCGGTTGCCCGCGACCAGGTACTCCATCGCCTGGTAGACGCCGGCGAGCTGCCGGCCAGGGACGTCGGTGTCCCGGCCACGCAGCGCCCCGACCGCGAGCACGACCGCGTCGTACCCGACGCGCAGCTGATCGACGGTGAGATCCACCCCGACCTCGCAGCAGGTGAGAAACCGGGTGCCCTCGGCGCGCAGCTGCCCCAGCCGCTGGTCCAGCACACCCTTGCCCATCTTGAACTCGGGGATGCCGTATCGCAGCAGCCCGCCGAGCCGGTCGTCGCGCTCCAAGACGGTGACGTCGTGCCCGGCGCGGGTGAGCTGCTGGGCGGCGGCGAGCCCGGCGGGGCCGGATCCGACCACAGCCACCCGGTGTCCGGAGGACACCGCCGGCTGCTGCGCCCGGACGTAGCCGGAGTCCCAGGCGGTGTCCGCGATGGTCTGCTCCACGCGCTTGATCGCCACCGGCCCGCCGGACTCGTGCGGGGTGACGGACAGCACGCACGCCGACTCGCACGGCGCCGGGCACAGCCTCCCCGTGAACTCGGGGAAGTTGTTGGTGGCGTGCAGCCGCTCGCTGGCCGACGCCCAGTCGCCCCGGCGCACCATGTCGTTCCATTCCGGGATGAGGTTGCCCAGCGGGCAGCCCGCCGACGAGGAGTGGCAGAACGGGATGCCGCAGTCCATGCACCGGGTGGCCTGCGCCGCGGTCTCGTGCTGCCGGTCGTCGGTGGTCTGGTCGGCGTAGACCTCGCGCCAGTCGCCCACCCGCAGCTCGACCGGTCGCTTGGGCGCGTCCCGGCGGGGGTGCTTCAGGAAGCCCTTCGGGTCAGCCACTGGCCGCCTCCATGATCGCCTGCTCGACGTCGCGACCCTCGGCCTGGGCGCGCCGGGTGGCCGCCAGCACCCGCTGGTAGTCGGTCGGCATCACCTTCGTGAACCCCTGTGAACGCCTCGGCCAGTCGCCGAGCAACGACGCGGCGACCGGTGAGCCGGTGTAGGCGCGGTGTCGCTCGACGACCTCGCGCAGCCACACCAGGTCCTCGGAGTCGGGTTCGGCCAGCTCGACCATCGCCGTGTTGACGTCGACCGGGTCGACGTCGAGCACGTAGCCGACGCCCCCGGACATGCCGGCGGCCAGGTTGCGCCCGGCCGGACCGAGCACCACCGCGCGGCCGCCGGTCATGTACTCGAAGGCGTGGTCGCCGACACCCTCGGCGACGGCCAGCGCCCCGGAGTTGCGGACGCAGAACCGCTCGCCGACCCGGCCCCGCAGGAAGATCTCGCCGCCGGTGGCACCGTAGCCGATCACGTTGCCCGCGATCACCTGGCCCTCGGCGCGGAATGCCGAGTCGGGGTGCGGCCGCACGATGATCCGGCCGCCGGACAGGCCCTTGGCGACGTAGTCGTTGGCGTCACCCACCAGGTCCAGCGTGATCCCCGAGGGCAGGAACGCGCCCAGCGACTGGCCCGCGGAGCCCTCGAGCTCGATGTGGATGGTGTCGGCCGGCAGCCCGTCCCCGCCGTAGCGGCGGGTCACCTCGGCCCCGAGCAGGGTGCCGACGGTCCGGTTGACGTTGCGCACCGGCAGCTGCAGCCGCATCGGATGGGCGTCCTCCAGCGCCGCTTCGGCGAGCTGGATCAACGTCTGGTCCAGCGCGTGCTCGAGCCCGTGGTCCTGCTCGCGGACCTTGCGCCGGGTCGGTCCGTAGCCGGTGTCGGGCACGACGAAGACCGGTGAGAGGTCCAGCCCGTCGGACTTCCAGTGCGCGATCGCGTCGTCGGCGTCGATCAGCTCGGCGTGCCCGATCGCCTCGTCGAGGGTGTGGAACCCGAGCTCGGCGAGCAGCTCACGGACCTCCTCGGCGACGAAGGTGAAGAAGTTGACCACGTGCTCGGCCTGGCCGGTATAACGGGCCCGCAGGTCGGGACGCTGGGTGGCCACCCCGACCGGGCAGGTGTCCAGGTGGCAGACCCGCATCATCACGCAGCCTGCGACGATGAGCGGGGCGGTGGAGAAGCCGTACTCCTCGGCCCCGAGCAGCGCCGCGACCACCACGTCCCGCCCGGTCTTCAGCTGCCCGTCCACCTGCACCGTGATCCGGTCCCGCAGGCCGTTGAGCAGCAGCGTCTGCTGGGTATCGGCCAGCCCGACCTCCCAGGGAGCCCCGGCGTGCTTGAGCGAGGTCAGCGGCGCGGCCCCGGTGCCGCCGTCGTGCCCGGAGATGAGCACCACGTCGGCATGCGCCTTGGCCACCCCCGCGGCCACCGTGCCGACGCCGACCGCGCTGACCAGCTTGACGTGCACCCGCGCGGTGTCATTGGCGTTCTTCAGGTCGTGGATGAGCTGCGCGAGATCCTCGATCGAGTAGATGTCGTGGTGCGGCGGCGGCGAGATCAGCCCGACGCCGGGCGTGGAGTGCCGGGTACGGGCGATCCAGGGGTGCACCTTGAAACCCGGCAGCTGCCCGCCCTCGCCGGGCTTGGCGCCCTGCGCCATCTTGATCTGGATGTCGCTGCCGTTGACCAGGTACTCGCTGGTCACCCCGAACCGGCCGGAGGCGACCTGCTTGACGGCGCTACGCCGCTGGGGGTCATACAGCCGGTCGGCGTCCTCGCCCCCCTCGCCGCAGTTGGACCGGCCGCCCAGCTGGTTCATCGCGATCGCCAGCGTCTCGTGCGCCTCGGCGGAGATCGCGCCGTAGGACATCGCACCGGTGTTGAACCGCTTGACGATCGCGCTGACTGGTTCCACCTCCGCGATCGGCACCGGCTCCCGCACTCCGGTGCGCAGCCGGAACAGCCCCCGCAGCGAGCCGCCGCGGCGGGACAACCGGTTCACCTCATCGGTGTAGCGGCGGTAGACCTCGACCCGGCGGGACTTGGCGGCGTGCTGCAGCAGGAACACCGTCTCCGGGGTGAACAGGTGCAGTTCGCCCTCGTTGCGCCAGGCGTACTCGCCGCCGACCTCGAGCCGACGGTGCACCCGGTCGGTGGGGTTGTCCGGGTGGGCACGCCGGTGCCGGGTGGCCACCTCGGCGGCCAGCACGTCCATGCCGACCCCACCGAGCTGGGACGTGGTGCCACAGAAGTACTCGTCGACAAGGTCGCGGGCCAGCCCGACCGCCTCGAAGATCTGCGCCGCGGTGTAGCCGCCGACGGTGGACACCCCCATCTTGGACATCACCTTGAGCACGCCCTTGACCAGTGCGGTGACGTAGTTGCGCACCGCGGCCTGCGGCTCGATCCCGGTGACCGCCCCGGTGGCGACCATGTCCTCGATGGTCTCGAAGGCCAGGTAGGGATTCACCGCGGCGGCGCCGTAGCCCAGCAGCAACGCGATGTGGTGCACTTCGCGGGCGTCGCCGGTCTCGACCACCAGCGCGACCCGGCTGCGTTCCCGGGTGCGGACCAGGTGGTGGTGCACCGCGGAGACGGCCAGCAGTGACGGGATGGGCGCGCGGGCGTGGTCGGAGTCCCGGTCGGACAGCACAAGGATCCGCGCACCGGCGGCGATCGCCGCCGAGGCCTCGCGACGCACCCGCTCGACCGCCTCGGTCAGCGCCTCGCCGCCGCCGTCGACGTCGTAGAGGCAGGACAGCAAGGTGCACGAGAAGCCGGGCAGATCGCCGTCATCGTTGACATGGATGATCTTGGCGAGGTCGTCGTTGTCGATCACTGGGGTGGGCAGCTCGATCTGCCGGCAGGACGCCGCCCCCGGCTCCAGCAAGTTCCCCTCGGGGCCCATGATCCGGGCCAGCGAGGTGACGATCTCCTCGCGGATGGCGTCCAGCGGCGGGTTGGTGACCTGGGCGAAGAGCTGGATGAAGTAGTCGTAGAGCAGCCGGGAACGCTGCGAGAGCGGGGCCACCGGGGTGTCGGTGCCCATCGAACCGAGTGGCTCCGCGCCGTTGGTCGCCATCGGGGTGAGCAACACCTTCAGCTCCTCCTCGGTGTAACCGAAGGCAAGCTGGCGGCGCAGCACCAACTCGTGGCTCTGCACCACGTGGTGGCGCCCGGGAAGCCCCTGCAGCTGCATCCGCCCGGCGTGCAGCCACTCGTGGTACGGGCGCTCGGCCGCGAGCCGCGTCTTGACGCAATCGTCGTCCACGATCTCCCCGGCTGCGGTGTCCACCAGGAACATCCGGCCCGGCTGCAGCCTGCCCTTGGCCACCACGTCGGCGGGCGGGATGTCGAGCACCCCCGTCTCGCTGGCCAGCACCACCTTGTCGTCACGGGTGCGCCACCAGCGGGCCGGGCGCAGCCCGTTGCGGTCGAGCACCGCGCCGACCACGGTGCCGTCACTGAAGGTGATGCTGGCAGGGCCGTCCCAGGGCTCCATGAGGCTGGCGTGGAAGCGGTAGAACTCACGGCGCGCGGGGTCCATCGTGGCGTGGTTCTCCCACGCCTCCGGGATCATCATGAGCACCGCGTGCGGCAGGCTGCGCCCACCGAGGTGCAGCAACTCGAGCACCTCGTCGAAACTCGCCGAGTCCGACGCGCCCTCGGTGCAGATCGGATAGAGCCGCTCCAGATCACCGGGAATGAGCTCCGAGCGCAGCAGCGCCTCCCTGGCCCGCATCCGGTTCCGGTTGCCCCGGATGGTGTTTATCTCCCCGTTGTGCGCCACGTAGCGGAACGGATGCGCCAGCGGCCACGACGGGAACGTGTTGGTGGAGAAGCGGCTGTGCACCAGCGCGATCGCGCTGTCCATCCGCTCGTCGCGCAGGTCGCCGAAGAAGGCCGGCAGCTGCGCGGTGGTGAGCATGCCCTTGTAGACCAACGTGCGCGCCGACAGCGAGCAGAAATAGGTGCCGCAGCCTGCGGCGACACTGTCGCGCTCCACCCGGCGGCGCAGCCCGAACGCGAGCCGGTCCAGCGCGATGCCCGACAACCGATCCCCCATGCGATCGGGCCGGCCGGCGACGTGCAGCATCGCCATGTGCGGCATGCAGCCCAGCGCGGTGGGGCCCACCCCGGAGGCCTCGGGGTCGGTGTGCAGGTCGCGCCACCCGAGCACCTCGAGGCCCTCCTCGGCGGCGATCCGCGCCACCATCCGCTGCGCGTCGCGGCGCGCCCGGGCGTCGACCGGCAGGAAGGCCACTCCCGCCGCGTAACGGTGCGCACCCTCGTCATCCGGCTCGGGCAACGCGGTACCCGATTCGCGGCCCGCCGAGGTGAACTCCGCCCGCAGCAGCCGGTCCGGCAGCTGCACGAGGATGCCTGCGCCATCGCCGCTGGTGGGTTCGGCGCCTGCGGCGCCGCGGTGGTCGAGGTTGGCCAGCGCGGCCAGGGCATCGGACACGATGCCGTGCGAGCGGCGGCCCTGGATATCGGCCACCATCGCCACGCCGCACGAGTCCGACTCGTGGGCCGGGTCGTAGAGGCCCTGGGCCGACGGGGTCGTCGAAAAGATCATACGCAGGCACCCTTCCTCGCCGCCCGTCACCGGTGATCGCGTGCGGGACGACGGTGGCCCATGCGAGAGTCATCCACTGTAACAGCGAGGAAACGCACTGGCATCCCATCACGGTCGTGAATGATTTCGGTAGCCC
>JBOHGT010000251.1:0-7238 GCA_050700385.1 Pseudonocardiaceae bacterium
AGCGTCCCCGTTCCGCACACCGATTACGCGCGAAGACAACGGGCGGCGCGTGTCGTTCACCTGGTCGGCCGACGATCCGCCCCTCCACGCGCGCTACCGCATGGAGTGGAAGTTCAAGAAACCGGTAAGTGACCGCAGTAAGGACGATCTGAGGACGTTGAGCCCGGCCGATCTCATGCGCTCTCTCGGCATCGCGCAAGACGGCGATCCGGTGCTTGCGGAGGTCGCCCGGCCGTTCGATCTTCCCGAGGAGGCAGAGGACGCGCGGCGGGTGGTTGCGCAACTCGTGTCCGCCCTCGAACGCGTGTCCCGGGTTCACACGTTCTCCAAGGGCATGGGGCTGGCCGCTCCTCAGGTCAACATCGGCCGCGCGGCCGCCGTAGTGCGCACATCTGCCGGGGAGATGATCACGCTGATGAACCCGCGGGTCATCGACCGGTCCGCCGAGGAAGACGACCAGTACGAAGGGTGCCTGAGTTTTTCGACGTGCGGGGCATGGTGCCGCGCCCGCTTGACATCGAGGTCGAGCACCAAGACGTCGACGGCACCGTCCGGATCACGGCGTTCGATCGTGGCGTCGCCCGGCTCGTGAGCCACGAGATCGATCACCTCAACGGCCGGCTCTACCTGTCCCGGATGCGGCCAGGCGTCGAGCCCATCCCTGTGTCTCAGTACAGCGGCACGGGACACCGGTGGAGCTACCGGTCGTGATCACCAGGAGTTCGGCGCCAGGGCCAACCTGCCGCACCTCGTGTGGGCGCTGATCGACACCAGCCACGAGGCGCGAACGGCGATTTGGAGCGGGTGTGGGCGCGCACCGGCTAGTCGCGTAAGGAACTGGCCCGGCGGGTCAATCGCCGGGGAGTGGGCTAATGCGTTCGGCGAAATCACCCGGCCGGTCGAGTCCGCCCGCTTCGCCCGGCGTTCGGCCGCCGAGGCCCGCAACCAGAACCGGGCCCGCCGCGGGGCGCTGAGCCAGGCCGCACTGGCCCGCGCCGCCCTCACCGGCCGCAGCGTCGATCTCGACGCCGCGGTGCACAACGCCAACCGGGCCCTCGATCTCGCCGTCACGGTGCAGTCATCCCGCTGCAAGCAAGCCGTCACCGACCTTCGCGTCCGCATCCAACCGTTCCACACCGTTGCCGCGGCCCGCGACTTCGACGACCGGGCCCGCCGCGCCCTGGCAACCAACCGCCAAACCTGACCCAGCAGGGGCACACCACGGGATCGGATCGGCCGGGCGGCGACGGGGTGGGCGGGACAGTTCCACGATCCCGGTCAAGGCGAGGAACCAATCGTGTCAAGGAAGCTGCGGATGCTCTGGTCCCAGTCGTCGAGGTACTGCGCAGCGTCGCTTCGGGTGAGCGGCCGGTGACGGTAGTGTCACGCTGAGGAGCCTCGCGGGGGAAGGGTGTGCCGGGTGGCCGAGCAAGACGAGCTGTACGTCGATCCGGACAGCATGCGCTCGGCCGCGGCCGCTGCGGAGGGGGCCGGGGCCGGGATCGCGGAGGCCGGACGGACGGCGACGGGCTGGATCCAGCACGCCGTGAAGGCCCATCCGGGCATGCTGTCGGCGATCGCGCTGTCCGGTGCGCTGGCGCGGTGCTCGGGGCAGCTGGCCGCGTTGGGTGTGCGGACCAGCGGGGTGGCCGGGAAAGTTCGCCAAACGGTGGCCGAGATCGAGGCGCAGGACCGCGCCGCAGCGGAGAGTCTGGGTAGGCCGGACCGGCCGAGAGGGCGGGAGTGGGGGTGCTGTACCAGCAGCTGAGTGAGGCGAAGCTAGAGCTGTTCGAGATTGCCGCGCAGGGGTGGCGGCGGTGGAAGGACGCGGTGGAGGACGAGCAGGTCCGCTTCGAGACTCGGGTGGTGACGCCGCTGTGCCAGCCGGAGATCTGGTGGGGGTCTTCGGCGGCGGTGGCGCGTCCCTACCTGCAGGATCTGCTCCGGGCGCAGCACCGGGCGGTCGACGAGATGGAGCGGGTGCCGGGGATCCTGCGGGAGTTCGCCGGTGAGCTGGCTGCCTGCCAGCGGGTCCTGGACGGGATCAGGGCCCGAGCGGCGTCTTGCGGGTTCGGCATCAACCCGAGTGGCGCCGTGCTCATCCCGCCGGGGATGCCACTGCCGCCCGGCGCGACCGCACAGTCGGTGACCGCGGGCGCGGAGCGCCTGGCCGCCGAGATCACCAGCCTGCTGCGACGCGCCACAGCCGCGGAGATGGTCGTGGTGGAGGCTCTCGGTTCGTTCTTCCAGCAGGTCGTCGCCCCGGCTGTCGGGGGTGCGGGCCTGCCGGCGATCCCCGGTCCGCACACCTCGCCGCAGCAGGTCGATCTCTGGTGGGACGGGCTCACCGCGGGCCAGCAGGCCGAGCTGATCGAGCAGCGGCCCGCGGAGATCGGCGCGCTGAACGGCGTTCCCGTGGAGGCTCGCGACGCGGCGAACCGGCTCGTGCTGGCGGCGTTGCCGGGCTCCCGGGATCGGATCGCCGAGCTGCGGGGTCTCGGTGAGTCGCGCAGCGATGCGCAGACCGCCGAGCTGCAGCGGCTGGAGGGGATCGAAGCGGTCCGGACCCGGTTGCAGAGCACCGAGCTGCCGCGCGCCTACTTGCTCGGTTTCGACCCGGCGGGTAATGGCAAGGCGATCGTCGCGGTCGGCAACCCGGATATCGCCGACAACGTGGTCACGTATGTGCCGGGCACGGGGGCCGGGCTGCGCAGCGTCCCCACCGACCTGAAGCGGGCCGACGTGATGGTGGAAGAGGCCGGCAGGCTCGATCCGGGCTCTTCCACCTCGGCGATCACGTGGATCGGTTACGAGGCGCCGCAGGAGGTGGCCAACGTCCCCGGCTCCGGATGGCCTGGCGAGGGGGATGCGATGGATCCCGGCTTCGCCGAGCGCGCTGGGGCGCCGCTGGACGCCTTCCAGGAGGGACTGCGGGTAACCCACCAGGGCCCGCCGTCGCACAACACCGTGCTCGGGCACAGCTACGGCTCGACGGTGGTAGGTCACGCAGCGTCCGACCATGACCTGCCGGTGGACGACGTGATCTTCGTGGGCAGCCCGGGGGTGGGGGTGGACAGCGCCGCCGAGCTGGGACTCGATCAGGGACAGGTGTGGTCCTCGCACGCCGCGAACGACCCGATCCAGTACGGCTACGACGTCGGTGACGTGCTGGGCCCGGTCGGCATCACCGACGGTGAACCAGGGTTCGACCTGGTGCACGGGCGCAACCCCAGCGATCCCGCGTTCGGGGGGCGTAGGTTCACCTCCGATCCGGGCGCCCCGGTGGTCTCGGTGGATCCGGGGCCGTGGTACGCGCCGTGGGAGACCGATGTGGGCTTCAGCATGGACGCGCACTCGCAGTACTGGGATGCACGCTCGGCCTCGCTGAAGAACATGGCCGCGATCATCACCGACAACAACGGGCGGGTGAGATGAGATGACGATCCGTCTGTTGGCGGGTGTCCTCGGTGCCCTGGTCGTGCTGGTGGCCGGGTGTGGGGTGGTGGCGATCCGGGACGGGAGCGAGGACATGCAGACGTTGAGCGAGCAGCAGGCGCTGCAGCGGGTCGAGGAGCACATCGCCCGCGCCGTGGCGGCGCTGCCGGTGGCCCCGAGGCTGGAGAAGCAGTCGGCGGTCGGGGCGGTGCCCTGCGATGACCCGAGTGATCTGGGGCCGCTGGGCCGGGTGAGCGTCTCGGATACCTACTGGATGCGGGGGTTGGACTTCGACCGGCCGCAGGAGCTGTTCGCGGTGATGCACGACCACTGGCTGGCCCACGATTACCGGGTGCTCGCCGACCATCGCGACGATCACGTTGCTCCGGCGTTGTTCGTGGAGCACAACGGTGATGCGTTCCGGATGTCGATGGCCACCAGCGTGCAGGGCGATTTCTCGATCTCGGCGACTTCACCGTGCGTGTGGCCGGACGGCACGCCGCCCCCCGAGGTGGAGCCCCGCTGACCCGACGACCTCGCCGTCACAGGTCGGCGAGCGCCGTCACCATGTCAGCCCGCTCGGAGGCCTCCAGGTAGCGCTGCAGTTCTCGGGCACCCACACGTCAAGGGGCCGGGACACCGATCGCGCGGAGCTCGGTGGCGCAGGCGGCGACGGCGTGCGCGATGTTCGTGTCCACCGAGGCGCCGGCGAAGTGCAGGCCGAATGAACCCGGAGCCGCGTCTAGCCAGTTGAAGACCGGCGAGCCGGAGCTACCGCCGAGCGTCGTGGGGTCGTGCCCCGAACACCCACCCCCGCCCGTCCCCGGGGAGCGAGCCGAGCGGTCGGTGCGCGATGCCGGGCGCCAGGCGCTTCACGCCGTAGTTCGCTGGCTCGATCCGGCCCACCGCGCCCACCCGGTCGCGCATCGTGTCGCGGGTCGCGGTGAGGGTGCCGGCCCAGTCACCGGCCAGCGGGTGGTCGGTGTCCACCGCGTCGTCGCGGACGAGCATGGTGGGACGAGTGCCATCGGTGCGGATCACCGCCTCGAAGGCGATGGCCTCGCCGCGGCTGAGCGGCGCGGTGGGGTCCGGGATGTCCTGCAGCGTCGCCTCCACGCGGTCCGTCACGGCGTCGGCGCCCGGACCGCTCGCCGCCGCCTCGTCGAGGTCGACCGACTCGATCGGCACGCTCTCGCGCTCCGCAAGCGACCGGCGGGCCACCAGGCGGCGAAGGTGGACCGTCGAGGGATCGGGCAGAGCGTCGCTCACGGCTGTGCACCTTCCGGTCCTGCCCCGGGCTCCGATCCCCCATCGAGGCCGAGCCGATCGCGCAGCCGCGGGTTGCCAACGGCCCCGGCGAGGCGCTCGGAGACGGCCGGGGGCAGGGCGGACTCCGCCCGCGCCGCGGTTAGCCGCATGTGCAGCAGCGCGGTGGCGATCTCAGGGCCGAAGCGGTGCCAGTCCAGAGTCTCGTCGATCGCCGTCTCGGGCCCGAACGACTCGGCGACCAGCGACGCCACCGAGATCGCCGCGCGTGCAGCGGGATCGGACGGCAGCTGGACGGCCTCGCGGTCGCGCCCGAGGTCCAGGTCGGCGGCGAGCAGGGCATGGGCGTCCACCACGCCGGAACCCAGCTCGAACGGGTCCCAGGCCGTTGGACGCCGCGCGGTAGCGCGCAGCAGGCGGAGGAACATGGCCTGCAGCGTCTCGTTGCGGGCGCGTGCCGCCGCGACCAGGTTGGCGCGGCCGTGGTGAGCCAGCCAGAGCGCCGCCACGCCCGCGGCGAGCGCGACGGCGAAGCTCGTGCCCTGGCCCTGGCCGACATCGGGCCCGCCTTGGGCCACCCGGGCGCGGATGACGTTCTCGCCGGGCGCGGACACGTCCACTGCCGGACCTCGGCAGCTCCCGCGCCACACCGCGTCCCTGGCGTCGGTACCAGCGACGGCGATGCACTCGTCGTAGCGGGCCGGCCAGACGACGGTCCGCACGCAGTTGCCGGCAGCCGCCAGCACGACCACGTCGGCGTCCACGGCGCGGCGCAGCGCTCGGTGCAACGAGAAGGACGGGATGCCGCCGAGGCTCATCGTGACGACGTGCGCGCCGTGCCCGACGGCCCAGTCGATTGCCCGGGCGACCGAGACCTGCGTGATGCGGATGACGCTCTCGACGGCGCGGATGGGCATGTGCTGCGCCCGCGGCGCCGTCCCGGTCACGACGAGAGTCTCGGGCGAGACGAGGACGCTCGCCGTCGCGGTGCCGTGGCCGGGGTTGCCGGCGCCCAGCGGGTCGGTCGGATCCGCGTCGTCCGAGAGTACGTCGAAGCCGGGCACGCTGGCCACGCCGACGAGCTCGGTATGACGCGTCACCCCGGTGTCGGGCTGCGCGACGATCACACCGTCCCCCCGGCTCGGTCGCTGCCGCGCCTCGGAGAAGGCCCACGCCTCGGGCACCCGCATCGCGCGCAGAGCCCAGCGCGGGTCCGCGTCGAGCGCGGGCTCATCCGGCGCCCAGCAGCCGGGCGGGAAACCTGCGAGGCCTTCCGGCGCGGGCTCCATGACCGAGGCCGGGGCAGGCTCCTCGGGGAAGAACCCGGTCGGCAGATCGGGTTCGGCGGCGGCGAGGTCGAACTCCTCCTGCAGCGTGTAGCCCGCGGCGAAGGCGACGGCGGCATCGGCGCCGAAGATCCGGCCGGGGAGTTCCGCGACCAGCACCCACGGGTCGAGCACCGAGAGGGGCGCCACCAGGGCCGGGAGCGGCGCTAGTGCGGCCTGGATCTCTGCAGCCCGCACGACCGGATCCTGCGTGGAGCGCAGCACGAGGGCGAAACGCGCCTGCTGGACGATGCCACCAGGAGGCTGCGCCAGCGTGGCCGCGATGATGGCGTCGAGTGCCGTGGTCATCGTCACGCCGGGCACATTACCGGCCTGGCATCGTCGCCGGGTGGCGACGACGTGGACCCACGCCGCTGGCGGCTGCTAGGACCGCGTCTCGTCCACCAGCCAGGACAGGTACTCGGCGCTGCCCCCGGTGATCGGCGTCGCGATGATCTCGGGTACGTCGTAGCCGTGGTTGGCCTTGATGTGCTCGGCCAGCCCGGCAACACGATCCGCAGCAGTCTTGATCTCCACCCGCCACTCCTGCTCGGTCTGCACCTCGCCCTCCCACCAGAACACGCTGGTGATCGGACCGATCACCTGCGCACACGCACCCAACTTCGCCGCGATCGCTCCCGCCGCAAGGCGACGGGCGGCGTCCTCGGTGTCCGTCGTCGACGCGACGATGGCGTGATCAGACGACATACCCGGGAGCCTACGAGACGCGACCCATCAGGTTCCCGCTACAGACCGGTACGGCCCGAGGTGTAGCGCCGGATCCAGGCCGCGAGGAACAGCATCGAGATGGCGGCCACGACGGCGGCCGCTGCTGGGGTGTTGACCAGGGTGCAGCTGGCGAAGACCAGCATGGCGATGGAGATGACGCCGACGCCGATGGCGCACCCGTCGTGGTCGTCGTGCGCCCGGTGGCACCCAGCCGGCGGGGCCGCGCCCGGGCGCCGGGTGCGGTGTCGTCCCACGACGGTGCTGGCCGGTCACGAGGATTCGTGCTGGCCCGGCGCTGTGGGTGGTCGCGGTGCCGGTGGTGGGCGCAGTGCGGTGCAGGCGGCGACGCACAGGTCGATCTCCCGGCAGGTGGTCAGCGGCAGGCTGGCGGTGACCGGCTGCACCCCGGGTGGCCAGGGCAGCTCTGCGCCGAACGGCTCGCCGGCGAGGAACACCCGGTGGCCCGGGGCATCGGGGTGGGCC
>JBOHGT010000252.1:0-25515 GCA_050700385.1 Pseudonocardiaceae bacterium
GGGCTACCGAAATCATTCACGACCCCGTTACAGCTCGGGGCCGCGGGTGCGCAGCTCGTCGACCGTGGCCATGGCCCGCTCGAGCTCGCCGAGCCAGTCCTGCGCGTGCTCGCCGACCAGCCGCACCGCCCAGGCCAGCGCCTCGGACCGGGAGCGAGCCACCCCGGCGCTGACCAGGGTGTCGAGCACCAGGCGCTCGGGCTGACGCAGCCGGGTCATCACCGGCACCGACAGCGTGGTGAACAGCTCCTCGGTGCCGCCCAGCCGCGCGCCCCAGGCCACCTTGCGCCGGTAGCGGTGCTCGGCCTGCCGGGCGATCTCGATGCGCTCATCGCGGGTGTCCTCCCGGAAGCGGGCGATCCGGCCCGCCTCGGCGGCGCCGCGCTCGGCCTCGTCACCGGTCCCGACGTCCAGCGCCGGCAGCTCGCCGACCACCAGGATCTCCTCGCGGTCGATGGTCACCGTGACCTCACCGGTGAACCAGCCGTCCGGCAACCGCCCGCGCACCCACGCCGCCGCGTCGTCGGCCGGCGGCAGGTCGGCCTGCTGCCAGCCACCCCGGCCCGGGCCGCGCCCGTGCGGCCGGAACCCGTGTGGTCGTCCCCGTCCCACCATGGCTGCTCCTTCTCGCGTCGTAGTAATGATTACAGCATTACATCGCTACGGCGTCGAGGTGTATCCGTCAGCCCGCGGCGAACGAGGGTCACATCTCGCGCAGCTGCGCCCGCAGCTCCTCCGGCGAGCTCACCGGCCGGTCGCAGACGAACCCCCGGCACACGTAGGCCGCCGCGGCGCCGTCGAGCAGGCCCCGATCGGCGAGCAACGGCTGCGCCGATCCGGGCTCGCCCGCGAGCACCACCGCGCCACCGGGGACCGACCAGCGAGCCACCGACTCCAGCTCCGCCCGAACCGGGTCGCGAGCCTCGCCGACCAGCGCCACCTGGACCGGCCCGTGCGCCACCGCCTCGGCTTCGGCCAGCCACTGACCGGCGGCCCGAGGTGCCTTGGTCGCCAGCATCCCCGCCCGGCCCAGTGCGGCATCGGCGGCATCGCGGTAGCGCGTGGAGCCGGTGAGCGCGGATGCGGTGAGTAGTGCACCGGTCAGCGACGAAGCCCCGGAGGGGGTCGCGCCGTCGGTGGGGTCGGCTGGGCGGTGGAACAGCGCCTCGGCGTCCACGGCGGTGTCGAAGTACGCCCCGGCGTGATCGGGGTCGGCGAACCGCTCCAGCGCACCGTCGAGCAGCGGCAGCGCGTCGCGGACCCACCGGGGGCCGCCGTCGACCTGGTGCAGCGCGAGCAGGCCGGCCACCAGCCAGGCGTGGTCGGCGAGCACCGCGGCCGCGTCACCGGCCACGCCGTCGCGCGAGCTGCGCCGTAGCCTGCCGTCCACCCGGTGCGTCGCGAGCAACAGCTCGGCGGCGGCCGTGGCGGCGTCGAGCCAGTCGGCACGACCCAGCGCGCCACCCGCCTCGGCCAGCGCCGTGATCGCCATGCCGTTCCACTCGGTGACGACCTTGTCGTCACGGGCGGGCTGCGGCCGGGCCGCGCGGGCGGCCAGCAACACCGTGCGTGCGCGCTCCCACCGGCCGGGGTCGTCGGGATCACGGCGCCGCTGCGGTACCGACGTGCCGTGCTCGAAGGTGCCACGCGACGTGACCGACAGCAGTTCGGCCGCCCACTGCCCCTCCTGCTCGCCGAGCACCTCCACCAACTGCTCGGGAGTCCAGACGTACGTCGCGCCTTCCCGCCCCGCAGTGTCGGCGTCCAGCGAGGCGGCGAACCCGCCGTGACGGGTGCGCAGGCCGTCGAGCAGGAAGCCCGCGGTCTCCTCGGTGACCCGGCGGGCGAGCGACGAGCCGGTGCGACGGTGCAGGTGCGCGTAGACCCGCAGCAGCATCGCGTTGTCGTAGAGCATCTTCTCGAAGTGCGGCACCACCCAGGCCGGGTCCACGCTGTAACGGGCGAAGCCGCCGCCGAGCTGGTCGTACATCCCGCCGCGCGCCATCGCCTCGCAAGTGGAGTCCACCATGGACAGTGCCTGTTCGGAGCCGGTGCGCTCGTGGTGGCGCAGCAGGAACTCCAGCAGCATCGACGGCGGGAACTTGGGCGCGCCCCCGAACCCCCCGCGCTCGGTGTCGAACTCTCCTGCCAGCTGCACCACCGCCCCTTCCAGCACTGCAGCATCCACAGCGGATTCGGGTAGCACCGAGGCCTGCTCGGACAGCTGCGTGACGATGCGGTGTGCGGCACCGCGCACCTCGTCGCCCCGCTCGGTCCAGGCCTGCGCCACCGCGTCGAGCAGCTGGGAGAACCCGGGCAACCCGGGCCGAGGGGACGGCGGGTAGTAGGTGCCGCAGTGGAACGGCTCGCCGTCCGGGGTGAGGAAACAGGTCATCGGCCAGCCGCCGTGGCCGGTCATCGCCTGGGTGACCTGCATGTAGATCGCGTCGACGTCCGGCCGCTCCTCGCGGTCGACCTTGATGTTGACGAAGTGCGCGTTCATCTGGTCGGCGATCGTGGCGTCCTCGAAGGACTCGTGCGCCATGACGTGGCACCAGTGGCAGGCCGCGTAGCCGATCGACAGCAGGACGGGCACGTCGCGACTGCGCGCCTCGTCGAAGGCCCCGTCGCACCACGGCCACCAGTCGACCGGGTTGTCGGCGTGCTGGAGCAGGTAGGGGCTGGTGGCCTCGGCCAGTCGGTTCGGCATGGAACCATCGTCCCGCCTGCCGCACGGCGATGCAGCGGCGGCCTGCTACCTCTGCGTGGAGCCTTCGGGCCCTGCGTCCGGCTCGTCGCGCTTCTCGGGCGGGTCGAAGGACTCCGGGATGCGGCGCAGGTGCTTGTTCATCGACCGCACCAGCAGCGCCACCGCGAGGAAGAACAGGATGATGACGACCAGCCCGACCGGGGAGGACTTCCCGAAGTCCTCGCCCTGCCCTCCAGGCTCCTCCGGCGGTCGCGGTTGCTGGCCAGGCACCACCGATTCGGCGACCCCGGCAACCTCGGGCGCCGAGAAAGCCGCAGGCAGCAGCAACGTCATACCAGCACTGTAGTCATGCGCCAGGACAGTCATGGAATCCCGAGAGTCAGGAACCCCGGAGAACCGGCTCACGGACCCCGGAGAACAGGTCGTCCTCGGGCAGGGTGGTGTCGACCAGCGAGCGGGCCAGCTCGTACTCCTCGGTCGGCCACAGCTCCCGTTGGGTCTCCAGCGGGATGATGAACCAGCGGCTGGTGGGGTCGATCTGCGTCGCGTGGGCGCGCAGCGCGTCGTCCCGGGTCTCGAAGTGGGCTCCGCACTCCACCTGGGTGGTGACCCGGTCCATCACATCGGGCCGCGACGGGTCCCACTTGGCCAGCCACTCGGTGAACGGCGACTCCTGGCCCGCGGCGACCAGGGCGTCGTGGAACAGCTGCATCCGCCGCCGCGAGAAGCCGTGCGAGTAGTACAGCTTCAGCGGCTGCCACGGCTCGCCGGTACTGGGGAAGCGGTCCGGGTCGCCGGACGCCTCGAACGCGGCGATCGACACCTCGTGGCAACGGATGTGGTCGGGGTGCGGGTAACCGCCGTTCTCGTCGTAGGTGACCACGACGTGCGGCCGGAACTCCCGCATCACCCCGACCAGCGCCTCGGTCGCGGTCTCCAGGGGCACCACCGCGAAGCACCCTTCCGGCAGCGGCGGCGCGGGGTCACCCTCGGGCAGGCCAGAGTCGACGAAGCCCAGCCACTGGTGCCGTACCCCGAGGATCCCGGCGGCCCGTGCCATCTCCCGACGCCGCACCGCCATCATCGCCTCCGGATCCGACGCCAGGTCGGCCGGCTCGAACGACGTGTTGAGGATGCTCCCCCGCTCCCCCCCGGTGCAGGTCACCACCATCACCTCGTGACCCTCCGCCACGTAGCGGGCCATCGTGGCCGCGCCCTTGCTCGACTCGTCGTCGGGGTGCGCGTGCACCGCCATCATCCGTAGCTGCTCGGCCATGGACGTCTGCCGATCCCTTCTCCCGCGCGGCGCGGCGGGATACTCGAGTCAAGTGCCGATGACCATTGTCCTACGGCAGTCCGACAGTCTTGCTCTGGAGGTGCGAACACCGTGACCGCCCGGGAGCTTCCCGAGGGCCGATACGGGCGCACCGGCAGGCCCGCACCCCGGTGGGCGCGGCCGCTGCTGCTCGTCCTGGTGGTGGCCGCAGGCCTCGGTGTCGCCGTGGTCGGGTACCGCAACCTCGCCGCGGCTCCGATCGAGGCACAGTTGCTCGGCTTCCGGCTGCTCGAGGGCAACCTGGAGGGCAACGCCGTGCAGGTGCGCATCGAGGTGGCCCGGGACGACCCGTCCGCTCCGGGCGTGTGCATCGTGCGGGCCCGGTCACGCGACGGCGACGAGACCGGCCGCCGGGAAGTCTACGTCCCGCCCGCGACGGGCTCCCTGGTAGTGGCCACCGTGGTGCGGACCTCCCGGCCACCGGTCACCGGCGACGTCTACGGCTGCTCGCTCGAGATACCAGCCTACCTGGGCCCGCCTCGGCGGGCGGCGCCTCCCGGCGCAGGTGGCTGAGCAGCCACGACCTGCCTGCCCTCACCCGTAAAGACCACACCCGGGCGGGCACATCGTGTTACGGTGGAGGTTCGCACGGCCCCGGGACGGGCCGTGTTTTTCCGTTCCCCGGGCGCACGCGCACCCCTGGACGGCCCGACCCGCACGAGCGGCCGCCGGAGCAGACGAGGAGTGATGACCGTGAGCGAGACGCAGGTAACCTGGCTGACCCAGGAAGCCCACGACCGGCTCAAGCAGGAGCTGGACGAATTGGTCGCAAACCGCCCGGTCATTGCCGCCAGGATCAACGACGCCCGGGAGGAGGGCGACCTCAAGGAGAACGGCGGCTACCACGCCGCCCGTGAGGAGCAGGGCCAGCTCGAGGCGCGGATCCGTCAGCTGCAGGAGCTGCTGCGGGTCGCCAAGGTCGGCGAGGCACCCACCGAGTCCGGCGTCGCGCAGCCGGGCATGGTCGTGACGGTCCGCTACGAGGACGACGACGAGACCGAGACGTTCCTGCTCGGGTCCCGCGAGGAGGGCACCCACGGTGACCTCGAGGTCTACTCGCCGAACTCGCCGCTCGGAAAGGCGATCATCGGAGCGGCCGAGGGCGAGAGCCGGGAGTACGAGCTGCCCAACGGCGGCTCGATGAAGGTCACCGTCGTCAGGGCCGAGCCCTACCGGGGCTGATCCGGCTGCCGGGTGAGCCGCTCCAGCAGCGGGCGTACCCGGCGCTGTACATGTCGTCCCGCTCTGGCACGCAGTGTTGCACAGTCCGACATTGGCATCCATGCTGCCCGTGTGGCCGGAAACCGGCCGCGCGACGGTGCGGAGGCGCCAGATGACCACCACCGAGCACAGCGCCGACACCGAGGACCTGGCCCGGCTGATCGGTCTCGTCGAGCACGACCCCTCGGCCGACCCGTTCGGAGTCCGGGCACTGGACGCGATCGTGTTCGTGGTGGGCAACGCGACAATGGCCGCGCACTACTACTGCTCGGCGTTCGGCATGGAGCTGGTCGGCTACCGGGGGCCCGAGACCGGCTACCGGGAGCACAGGTCGTTCGTGCTGCGCTCCGGCTCCGCCCGCTTCGTGCTGCAGGGCGCGGTCGACCCGGCGAGCCCGCTGGCCGACCACCACCGCGCGCACGGCGACGGGGTCGTCGACCTGGCCCTGGAGGTCACCGACGTCGACCGGTGCATCGCCCATGCCCGCGCGCAGGGCGCCACCGTGCTGGTCGAGCCGCACGACGAGTCCGACGGTCACGGCACCGTGTGCACCGCCGCGATCGCGACCTACGGCCAGACCCGGCACACCCTGGTGGATCGCTGCCGCTATTCCGGGGTGTACCTACCCGGCTACGTCGCCCGCAGCAGCACGGTGCCGCCACCGGGGCGCCGGCTGTTCCAGGCCGTCGACCACTGCGTCGGCAATGTCGAGCTCGGCCGGATGGACTTCTGGGTCGACTTCTACCGCCGCGTGATGGGCTTCGAGAACATGGCCGAGTTCGTCGGCGACGACATCGCCACCGAGTACTCCGCGCTGATGAGCAAGGTGGTCGCGAGCGGCGACCATCGCGTGAAGTTCCCGCTCAACGAGCCCGCGGTGGCACGCAAGCGCTCGCAGATCGACGAGTTCCTGGAGTTCTACGGCGGGCCCGGCTGCCAGCACATCGCGCTGGCCACCGGCGACATCCTGGCCACCGTGGACGCGATGCGTGCCGCGGGGGTCGAGTTCCTCGACACCCCGGACTCCTACTACGACGACCCGGAGCTGCGCGAGCGGATCGGTGCGGTTCGGGTGCCCGTGGCGGAACTCAGGTCGCGCGGGATACTGGTCGACCGCGACGAGGACGGCTACCTGCTGCAGATCTTCACCCGCCCTGTGGGTGACCGGCCCACGGTGTTCTACGAGCTCATCGAGCGGCACGGCTCGCTGGGTTTCGGCAAGGGCAACTTCAGGGCGCTGTTCCGCGCCATCGAGCGCGAGCAGGAGCGCCGCGGCAACCTCTAGCTGGCTAGGAGCGGTCCGCGACCACCCGGTAGCCGACCGAGCCGAGGTCGGCGACGAGTTGCCCGCAGTGCTGCGGCCCGCGGGTCTCCAGGCTCAGCGCGACCTCGACATCACCCAACGCAAGGCCGCCACCGATCCGGGAGTGCGCGACGTCCACCACGTTCGCGCCCAGCTCACCCACCCTGACCAGCATCGCGGCGAGCTCGCCCGGCCGGTCCGGCACGGTGATCCGCAGCGCGAGGAAGCGTCCCGCAGCGGCCAGGCCATGCTGGATGACGTGCATCAGCAGCAGTGGGTCGACGTTGCCGCCGGACAGCACCGCGACGACCGGCCCGGGGAAACGGCCCGGGGCGTCCAGCGCGGCGGCGACCGCCGCCACACCGGCAGGCTCGACGACCAGCTTGGCCCGCTCCAGACACAGCAGTAGTGCGCGGGACAGTGACTCCTCGCTGACCGTCACCACCTCGTCGACGAGCTCGGCGACGTGCGCGTAGGTGACCGGCCCGGGCTCGCCGACCGCGATGCCGTCAGCCATGGTGTGCATCTGCTCCAGCCGCACCGGCCGTCCGGCCGCGAGCGATCTCGGCCAGGCCGCGGCCTGCTCGGCTTGCACACCAACGACCCGGACCTCCGGCTGGATGCCTTTGACCGCCGCGGCGATCCCGCCGACCAGCCCGCCGCCCCCGGCCGGGACCAGCACGGTGCCGACGTCCGGCCGCTGCTCGAGGATCTCCAGGCCGGCGGTGCCCTGCCCGGCCAGCACGTCGGGATGATCGAACGGGTGGATGAACACCGCTCCGGTCTCGGCGGAGAACTCCCGCGCCGCAGCAAGCGACTCCTCCAGCACGTCGCCGACCAGGTGCACCTGCGCGCCGTAGGCCCGGGTGGCGGCGAGCTTGGGCAGCGGCACTCGGGCAGGCATGAACACCGTGGCCGTGGTCCCGAGCAGCCTGGCGGCGAGCGCGACGCCCTGGGCGTGGTTACCTGCGCTGGCCGCGACGACGCCGCGGTCACGCTCGTCGGGTGGCAGCCGGTGGATCCGCACGTACGCGCCGCGGATCTTGAACGAGCCGGTGCGCTGCAGGTTCTCGCACTTCAGCAGCACCGGCACGCCACAGCGCTGCTCGAGCACCCGCGACACCTCGATCGGCGTGCAGCGGACCACCCCGGTGAGTAGCTCGCGCGCGGCCCGGATGTCCCCGACGCCGACCATTCCCATGGGCCGAGATCCTGCCAGCCCGGCCGCCGATGACCGGCGTTCGTACCGCGGGCGCGAGCCAGCCGGGTACTCTCAATCGCATCGCACGGTGCTGGGGGCAGGAGGACGGGGATGGCCAGGGGTACCCGCTGGATGCCGGTGACGGTGACCGCTGCAGTGGCGGCGGTGCTGGCCGGGTCCGCCGCGCTCGCGGCCGACCGCGCAGGCTGCGACGACCCGGGCACCTGGGTGGTGGACCCCCGCGGCGCCCAGCTCGTGGGTGGGTGCCTGGACAGCGAGGATCTGCCCATCGCGCCGCCGCCGGTGCAGCCCGGTCCGATGGACCGGCCGGTCCCGCTCGGCGACTGAACCCGCTCAGCCCATAGCGTCGAGCAGGTCTGTGACCAGGTCGTCGCCGTCCTCGATACCGACGGACAGCCGGACCAGGTCATCGGGCACCTCGAGCCGCGAACCCGCGGTGGAAGCATGCGTCATCCGGCCGGGATGCTCGATCAGCGATTCCACGCCGCCGAGCGACTCGGCGAGGACGAACAGCCGCGTCCGGGCGCAGACGTCCAGCGCCGCCTCGACGCCGCCCGTGACGCGGAAGGACACCATGCCGCCGAAACGCCGCATCTGCTTGGCGGCCACCTCGTGGCCGGGGTGCTCGGCCAGGCCGGGGTAGCGCACGCTGGTGACCCGGGGATGGGCGAGCAGCGCGGCGACCACCCGCTCGGCGTTGTCGCAGTGCCGCTCCATCCGCACCGCCAGGGTCTTGATCCCGCGCAGTGTCAGCCAGGCATCGAAGGGCCCCGGCACTGCCCCGGCACCGTTCTGCAGGAACGCGACCTGCTCGTCGAGCCCGGCGTCGTCGGTCACCAGCGCGCCGCCGACGACGTCGGAGTGCCCGCCGAGGTACTTGGTGGTCGAGTGCAGGACGACGTCCGCGCCGAGAGTCAACGGGGTCTGCAGGTAGGGCGAGGCGAAGGTGTTGTCGACCACCAGGCGGGCGCCGGTCTCGTGGGCGACGCCTGCCAGCGCGGCGATGTCTGCGATGTTCAGCAGCGGGTTGGTCGGCGTCTCGCACCACACCAGCCGGGTGCTGCGGTGGACCGCGGCGCGAACCGCGTCGATGTCGGACAGTGGCACGGGGGTGTGCTCGACCCCCCACTGCCGGAACACCTTGTCGACCAGCCGGTACGTGCCGCCGTAGGCATCGTCCGGGATGATGACGTGGTCACCGGGACGGCAGGTCGCACGCAGCAGCGCGTCGGTGGCGGCCATCCCGGAGGCGAACGCGCGCCCGTGCCGGCCGCCCTCCAGCGCAGCGACGCACGTCTCCAGGGCGGTGCGGGTGGGGTTGCCGGTGCGGGAGTACTCGTAGCCCCCGGGCAGCCCGCCCACGCCGTCCTGGGCGTAGGTCGATGTCGCGTGGATTGGCACGATGACCGAACCCGTGGTGGGGTCCGGGTCCTGGCCGGCGTGGATGGCGCGGGTGGCGAAGCCTGTCACCCCGCCAGCTTACGGATCAGAGCGGGAAACCGACGCTGCGGTGGTCGGTTCCCGCCCCGATCCGTGCGGGTCACGCCTCGGTGCGCACCACCACTGTCTGGACAATCTTGTCCGCGAACGTCTGCTTCCGCTCGTCCCAGATCGGCCAGAGGAAGCCGATGTAGCAGGGCAGGCTGTCGAGGATGTGGGTGACCTGCCGCACGACCGCCATGCCGAAGCCGATCGGCTGGCCGGTGTACTCGCCGACGAGCCTCGTCTTGGCTACACCCTTGCCGATGCTCTGCCCGGTGGTGCCCTGCTTGTAGCCGGAGTTCCAGATCACGAAGCCGAGCAGCGCGAGGCTCGAGACGAGGCTGATGACGACCCCGACGACCGGATCGATCGACTGGAGGGTGACGTTGACCACGCTGACCACGACAGCCGGACCGAAGAAGTCGATCAATCCGCTCAGCGCTCGGGTGCCCCAGTCCGCAAGCTGGCCCTGTGGCTGGCCCCAACCGCCGGGGGCGCCGTAGCCCGGCTGGCCGTAAGGCTGGTAGCCCGGCTGGCCATAGGGCTGGTAGCCCGGCTGGCCATAGGGCTGATAGCCCGGCTGGCCGTAAGGCTGATAGCCCGGTTGACCGTAGGGCTGGCCGCCCCACTGCTGCGGCGGCGTACCGTACCCGGGCTGCCCGTAGGGCTGGCCACCCCAATGCTGCGGGGCAGCACCGTAAGGCTGCTGGCCGTACGGCGGGGGCTGCCCGTACGGCGGGGACTGGCCGTACGGCGGCTGTTGCCCTGGCTGCGGGGGAAGGCCACCGGCGGGTGAAGCTCCCGGTCCCGGCTGGGGTCCCTGGCCGGGCGGTGGGGGCTGGCCGGGCGGTGGGGGCTGGCCGGGCGGTGGGAGCTGGGCCGGCGGCTGCGGCGGCTGTCCCGGCGGCTGCTGGCCGTAGCGGCCCTGGCCGTAACCCTGCTGGGGGTAGCCCTGGCCGGAGCCCTGCCGGCCGGGTGCGCCGGAAGGTGGCCCGCCCGACGGCGGCGGGGCGAACGTACCTGGGGGTGGGCCCGAGGGTGGCGGCGTGGCCGATCCGCCCGGAGGTGAGCCCGACTGCGGCCGGTCGATGGGCGGGGGCGGTGGCTTGGTGGTTGCCGAGGGAACCACCTGGGTCGCATCGGGCGAGCTCTCCCCATCGCCGGGCTTGGGCTCCAGGGCCGATGAGATCATCTGGGTGGCGTCCGGGTTCGACGGTGTCGTCGACGGCGCCACCGACGAACCCGGCGGCTCGCCGTCCTGCCGGACAGCGTCCGGCTCGTCCCGCCGGGACTGGGCAGGGTCCCGGGTGGGATCGTCGTCGGGCGGCTGTGGGGTGCTCATCGAGTTCCAACCCCCTCATCAAGCAGGTCTGTCGGGTAGTGGCCAACGCTAGCGGATCACGTCTGGGCCCTGGGTGTGGAACACCATGTCAGCGATCGCTGAGGAAGCCGAGCACATCCTGCCGTGTGACGACGCCGGCCGGCTTGCCGCCGAGCAGCACCAGCGCGCCGTCCGCCGAGGCCAGCGCGGTCATGGCGGAGCCGAGCGGCTCGCCGGCCCCGATCGTCGGCAGCGGCGGGGACATGTGCAGTTCGACGCGGTCGGCGAGCTTAGCCACACCGGTGAACAGGGCCTGTAACAGGTCGCGTTCGACGACGGCGCCAGCCACCTCGGCCGCCATCACCGGCGGCTCCGCCTGCACCACCGGCATCTGGGAGACCCCGTACTCGCGCAGGATGGCGACGGCCTCGGCGACCGTCTCGTTCGGGTGGGTGTGCACGAGATCCGGCAGCGTGCCGTCCTTGCGGCGCAGCACGTCGGCGACGGTGGCCCCGGCCACGGGGGGCAGGAACCCGTAGGAGGCCATCCAGGAGTCGTTGAACACCTTCGCGAGGTAGCCACGCCCACCGTCCGGCAGCAGCACGACCACCACGTCGTCCGGTCCGGCCCCCTGGGCGACCCGCAGCGCGGCCACCACGGCCATCCCGCAGGATCCGCCCACCAGCAGCCCTTCCTCACGGGCCAACCGCCGGGTCATCTGGAAGGAGTCCGCGTCGGACACCGCGACGATCTCGTCGCAGATCCCCCGGTCGTATGTGACGGGCCAGAAGTCCTCCCCCACACCCTCGACGAGGTAAGGCCGCCCGGTGCCACCCGAGTACACCGAGCCCTCCGGGTCCGCACCGACGATCCGCACCCGACCGTCGCTGACCTCCTCGAGGTATCGCCCGCAGCCGGAGATGGTGCCTCCGGTACCGATTCCCGCCACGAGGTGGGTGATCCGGCCGTCGGTCTGTGTCCAGAGTTCGGGCCCGGTGCTGTGGTAGTGACTCTCGGGGTTCTCGGGGTTGGTGTACTGGTCGGGCTTCCACGCCCCGTCGAGCTCGCCCGCCAGCCGATCGGACACCGAGTAATAGGAGTCCGGGTGGTCGGGAGCCACCGCGGTCGGGCACACCACGACCTCGGCGCCGTAGGCGCGCAGCACGTTGCGCTTGTCGTCACTGACCTTGTCCGGGCAGACGAACAGGCAGCGGTACCCCTTGCGCTGCGCGACCAGCGCGAGTGCCACACCGGTGTTGCCGCTGGTCGGCTCGACGATGGTGCCGCCGGGGCGCAGCACACCGGAACGTTCGGCGGCCTCGACCATCCGCAGCGCGATGCGGTCCTTCACGCTGCCGCCGGGGTTGAAGTACTCCACCTTGGCGAGCACCGCTGCCGGGCAGCCCCTGGCGACCGAATGAAGTCTCACCAGCGGGGTGCCCCCGATGGTGTCGACGATGTGCTCGGCGTACTGCACCGGGTCCTCCAGCGGCTCGGGTGATGCGGGTCGCACCGTCGCGAGCCTAGCGACGTGCCATTCCCGAGTCGCCGTGGAGCCTCCCGGCGGTAAAAGAAGCGCCGGTCGCCCCGATATGGCTCCATGAGGTAAGCGTGGCGGGGGCCGAGGCACGAGGAGGTGGGTACATGCGCGGAATGTTGCGGAGCGCGGCCGTACTGGCCGGAACCGTGGGCGGGCTGTCCGGAGCCGCCTACGGCATGCTCATCCGCCAGACCCGATCGGCGCAGCGGGTACTGGAGATCCCGGGCTGGATGCCGCTGCGGGCCGACGGCGTGTACCTGCCCGACGCCTCCGGGCCGGTGCCGCCCTCCGAGCTGTTCGCCGACGTCGACGTCCTCACGCTCGCCGTGCTGGGCGACTCGTCGGCCGCAGGACTCGGCGTCGACACCCCCGATCAGCTACCCGGCGTGCTGCTGGCGCGCGGGCTCGCCGAAGAATCCGGCCGTCCGGTGCAGCTGGACACCCACGCGATCAGCGGTTCCACCAGCCAGCGGTTGGCCGGGCAGCTGGACACGGCGCTGGTGAACCCGCCGGACGCGGCACTGATCATGGTCGGGGCGAACGACGTCAAGGTGCGGATCCTGCCCTCGACGTCCGCCGCGCTGCTCGGCGCCGCGGTGGCCTCGTTGCGGGCCGCGGGCGCGGCGGTGGTGGTCGGCACTTGTCCCGACCTGGGAGCCATCCGGCCGATCCCGCAGCCGCTGCGCAGCGTCGTGCGCAGCTGGAGCCTCACGCTGGCCCGGCTGCAGCGCGAGGCGGTGCTGCGGGCCGGGGGCCATCCGGTGGCGCTGGCAGACCTGCTCACGCCGGAGTTCCTGGCGCAGCCCGACGCGCTGTTCAGCCGGGACCGCCTGCACCCTTCGGCCGCCGGGTACGAGGCGACCTGCTCGGTGCTGCTGCCGGCGCTGTGCTCCGCCCTCGGCGTGTGGGGCGGTGGCCCGCCGCCGCATGCCCCGGTCCGCTCCGCGCCAACCGACGCCCGGCGCTGGACGACCCGGATCACCGCGAGCGCCGACCGTGGTCTACGTCGCGTGACCGGGTACGTCGCGGGGGTACGGCCGTAGGCTCGGCGCCGAGCACTCCCGTGACGAAGGAGTTCCGATGCCCGAGGCAGTGATCGTCGCCGCCGCCCGCTCCCCGATCGGTCGTGCCGGCAAGGGGTCGCTGGTCGACATGCGACCCGACGACCTCGCGGCGCAGTTGATCCGCGCGACGCTGGCGAAGGTCCCCCAGCTGGACCCGGCCGAGATCGACGACCTGATCCTGGGCTGCGGGCTGCCCGGGGGCGAGCAGGGCTTCAACCTGGCCCGTGTCGTCGCCGTGCTGCTCGGCTACGACACGCTGCCGGGCACCACGATCACCCGGTACTGCTCGTCGTCGCTGCAGACGACCCGGATGGCGATGCACGCGATCAGGGCCGGCGAGGGTGACGTCTTCCTGTCCGCCGGGGTGGAGATGGTGTCGCGCTTCGCCAAGGGCACCTCGGACTCGTGGCCCGATACCCGGAACCCGGCGTTCGCCGGTGCCCAGGATCGCACCGCACGCACCGCCGAGCAGGGTGGCGACGAGTGGACCGATCCGCGCTCGTTCGACGCGGTCCCCGATGTCTACATCCCCATGGGACAGACCGCGGAGAACCTCGCGCGGCTCGAGGGCGTGAGCCGCTTCGAGATGGACTCCTTCGGGGTGCGCTCGCAGAACCTGGCCGAGAAGGCCATCGCCAACGGGTTCTGGGCCCGCGAGATCACGCCGGTGACCACCCCGTCCGGCACGGTCGTGGCAGCCGACGACGGGCCGCGCCCCGGCGTGACGCTGGAGGGCCTGTCCCAGCTCGAGCCCGTGTTCCGGCCGGACGGCCGGGTCACCGCAGGAAACTGCTGCGCACTGAACGACGGAGCCGCCGCACTGGTGGTCATGTCGGACGACAAGGCCAGGCAGCTCGGGATCGCCCCGCTGGCTCGGATCGTGTCCACCGGCGTCTCCGGGCTGTCCCCGGAGATCATGGGTCTCGGTCCGGTGGAGGCCTCGAAGCAGGCGCTGGCCCGGGCCGGCATGTCGGTCGACGACGTGGACCTCGTGGAGATCAACGAGGCGTTCGCCGCACAGGTGATCCCGTGCTACCGCGACCTGGGCATCGACATCGAGCGCCTCAACGTCAACGGCGGCGCGATCGCCATCGGGCACCCGTTCGGCATGACCGGGGCCCGGATCACCACCACGCTGCTCAATTCGCTGGCCTTCCATGACAAGACCATCGGCTTGGAGACGATGTGTGTCGGTGGCGGCCAGGGCATGGCGATGGTGCTCGAGCGGATGCGCTGACGCGCCCGTGAGTGCCTACCGGCTACTCCCCCTGGAAGTAGGTGAGCAGCCGCAGGATCTCCAGGTACAGCCAGACCAGCGTCACGGTGAGGCCGAACGCGATGTACCAGGCGGTCTTCTCGGGCGCGCCAGCGCGGATCGCCTGGTCGGCAGCGTCGAAGTCGAGCAGGAAGCTGAACGCCGCAACCCCGATGCACACCAGGCTGAAGATGATCGCCAGCGTCCCGCCGTCGCGCAGCCCCAGGCCGCCGTCGGTGAAGAAGCCCGCGATGAGATTGACCACCATCAGGCCGACGACGCCGATCATCGCGCCGATCAGCCACTTCGTGAACCGCGGCGTGACCTTGACCGCGCCGGTCTTGTAGACCACGAGCATGCCGCCGAACACTGCGGCCGTGCCGACTACGGCGTTGAGCACGATCGCGTTCTGGAACTGGGCCTGGATCGTCGCGCTGATGCCGCCGAGGAACACGCCTTCGACCGCCGCGTAGGCCAGGATCAGTGGCGGGCTCACCTTCTTCTTGAAGATGACCACCAGCGCGAGCCCGAAGCCCACCAACGCGGCGGGAAGGGCGAGGAGCCAGAGACCGCTGATCCAGGTCACGGCACCGGCGGCGACCAGGACGGCGAGCGTCACCCCGGTCTTGGTCACCACGTCGTCGACGGTCATCGGCCGCCCGATGGCGGGCGGCGCTCCGGCCGGACCGTAGCCCGGCTGGGCACCCGGGAAGCCGGCGGGAGCGGTGTTGAAGCCCGCATACCCGCCGGACGTCGGCAGGTTGCGGAACGCAGGGTTGCTGGTCGTGCGCACCGTGGATCCTCCTGGTGGGCGTATCGGGACGCCGTCACCGGGTTCAACGCGCCAGTCGCGAGCCCGGTTCCCGGTCCGGCAAAGCGGACTTTACCCCCGCCACCGCGATGGCGGGACAGCGGCAGCCGGCGGCGCGTTACCGTACCCGCGTCGGCCGGCAACGAGGAGGCAGTCGTGGACTGGTGGGTGTGGGTGATCCTCGTGGTGGTCGCCCTCATGGCACTCACGGCGCTCGCGGCCGTGGTGCAGCGCAGGCGCCGCCGCGGCGGCGTGATCGGCCTCGGCGACTCTGCGCGACTGGGCAACGGGGCACGACGGGGTAACGGGTCGTGACCCAGCCGGAGCGGCTGCTGCGCGCCCTGGAGCTCACCGGCCGGCCCGTGGTCACCCTCGGTGGCGAGCTCGAAGCGGAGATCAAGGACATCGTGTTCGACCGCGCGGGTGGTCGCATTGCCGGCTTCACGCTGCGCAACCCCGGACTGTTCAGCCGCTCCCGCAAGGACTCGCTGCCGTGGGAGGGCGTGTACGGGGTCGGCCGGGACGCGGTGATGATCCAGGATGCCGACGTGCTGGTGCCGACCTCCGAGATCGCGCCGCGCAAGCAGGCGCGAAAGGCCGATGTGCTGGGCGACCGGGTGCTCACCGACAACGGCCGGGACCTGGGCAAGGTCGTCGACGTCGTGCTGCAGGGCGGCACGGGGCTCGAGGTGGTCGGCTACGAAGTGGAGGCCAGCGAGGCGCTGGGCACAGCCGGGCGCCGCGTGTTCCTCCCGCTGCCCGATACCAACGCCGTGTCCGGGGAGAACCTCATCGTGCCCGCCGCGGCGATCGAGTTCGTCTCCGAGGACCTCGCCGGGTTCGGCGCCGCGGTGGACGCCTTCCGGACCCGGCTGCGCGAGTCGCGCGGACAGGGGGCCCAGTGATGGGCCCAGTGATCGGGGAGGGGGAACGGTGATGCTGTTCAGCGAGGTGCGCAAGTGCGACGTGGTGAGCACCGCCACCGCGACGAAGGTCGCGCGCGTGGACGGCTTCGTGGTGGTGCCCGGACCGGCGAGGGTCGCGCTGCTGCGGCTGGGCAAGGTGGCCGGCGAGGGCGCCCTGGTGTCCTGGGAGGACCTGCGGGGCTTCGGACCCGACGCGGCCACGGTCGCGGACGTCGCGGTCATCCGGACCGCGCGGGACGGGTTCGAGCGGCGCGCCGAGACCAGGGAACTCGACATCCTGGGCAAGCGGGTGCTCACCGACCGCGGCGACGCGCTCGGGGAGATCACCGACGTCGACTTCGACCTCGAGTCCGGGGCGGTGACCACCCTGCTCACCCGCAAGGAGGCTATCGCAGGGGAGCGGCTGATCGGGCACGGCCGCTACGCCGTCGTCGTCTCCGCCTGAGCAACCGGAAGCGCCTAAGCAACCGGAAGCGCCTGAGCAACCGGAAGCGTCAGCCCCCGATGTAGCTCATCTCCACCTTCGCGAGTCCGGCCGTTGCGGTCGTTCGCTGCGCCGAGTAGCGGTCGGTTCGACCCTTCCAGATACCCCGGATCATCGCTTCGAGCTCGTCGTCACCGGCGCCGCCGCGCAGCAGCGCGCGAAGGTCGTGCCCCGTGCCGGCGAACAGGCAGGTGTACAGCTCGCCCCTCGCGGACAGCCGGGCCCGGGTGCAGGTGCGGCAGAAGGGTTGGGTGATCGATGCGATCACCCCGACCTCGCCACCCCCGTCGAGGTAGCGGTACCGGTTGGCCACCTCGCCGACGTAGTTGGGATCCAGCGGCTCGATCGGCCAGACGGCGTTGACGCGTTCGACGATGTCGCGCGCCGGCACGACGTCGTCCATCCGCCAGCCGTTGGTGCTGCCGACGTCCATGTACTCGATGAAGCGGACGACGTGGCCGTGCTCACGTCCGAAGGCGGCGAGCTCGAGGATGTCCTTGCCGTCGTTCATGCCGCGCTTGACCACCGTGTTGACCTTCACGGGGGTCAGCCCGGCATCGGCGGCGGCCGCGATGCCCTCGACGACACGGCCGACGGGGATCTTCACGTCGCTGATGGCACGGAATGTCGCCTCATCGAGTGAGTCCAGACTGACCGTGATCCGCGTCAACCCGGCATCCCGCAGCGCGCACGCCTTCGCGGCGAGGAGCGACGCGTTGGTCGTCATGGCCACCTCGTCCACGCCCTCGATTCCGACCAGCCGCTCGACCAGCCGCTCGATGCCGTGCCGGAGCAGCGGCTCGCCTCCGGTGAGCCGCACCTTCCTGACGCCCAGGCGGGCGAAGACGGCCGCAACCCGCGCGATGTCCTCGAACGACAGCAGCTCCGAGCGGTCCATGAAGGGGAAATCGGTGCCGAAGACGTCGCGGGGCATGCAGTAGCAGCAACGGAAGTTGCACCGATCGGTGACCGAGATCCGAAGGTCCCGCAGGGCACGCCCGAAATGGTCGCTGACACTGATCATGGTTCCGCCCTTGGATCTTGGGCCCACTCGGGTCTTGGCTTCGTACTGCGAAGAAGCCGGACGCTGTGGGTGAAATGCGGGGCGGATTGTACCGTTCTACTGTGTGAGATGCAATAAGCGTCGTGCCCGCACTGCGCCACCGTGTAGTACCGGGTAACATGGCTCACACCCAGGACGACGTCCGGAGTCCTGAGCTCCAGGAGAGAGGGGCGCATGAGCGCCTACCGCCTACCCGACCTGCCGTACGGGTACGACTCGCTCGAACCTCACATCGACGCGCGGACCATGGAGATCCACCACACGCAACACCACCGTAGCTACGTCGATCAACTCAACGCGGCACTGAGGGGCACGGACGAGCTGCGCGCGGCTGGCGAACAGTCGATCGAGGACCTGCAGTGGAACATCGCCAAGATCCCCGAGGAGTCACGCAGCGCGGTGCGTAACTTCGGCGGCGGGCACGCGAACCACAGCCTCTTCTGGACGATCTCGAGCGGCGACGGTGGCGGGGAGCCCTCCGGCCCGGTCGCCGCGAGCATCGCCGAGGAGTTCGGTTCCTTCGCAGCCTTCAAGGAGCGGTTCGCGGGCGTCGCCGCCAGTCACGTCGGCAGTGGCTGGGCATGGCTGGTGCGGGCACGCAACCGGCTGGTGGCCTACAGCCTGCCCAACGAGGACTCGCCGCTCACCGCGGAAGAGGTCCCGGTCCTCGGGCTCGACCTGTGGGAGCACGCCTACTACTTGCGGTACCAGGCCCGTCGTCGCGACTACGTCGAGGCCTTCTGGAACGTCGTGAACTGGGACGAAGTCAATCGCCGGTTCGAAGCGGCGGCGCGGCCCTAGGCCGGATGGGTCATTACCGCTGTCCGGTCAGGCGTTTCTCGAGTAGCCCGGCCGGGTACACAGGGCCGATACAAGTGGACATTTACCCGACGAGATACATCTGAGGAGGGTGCTCGGACATGAGCCAAGAGCACGAGACCGCACATCCGACCGACGACCTGCCGGATGAGGGCAAGCATGCGCTCTCGGCGTTGCGCGGCGTCTGGAGCGCGCGAGAGCAGACCAGCGCCGACATCGACGAGTCCTGCGGCAACACGAAGTCGTGCAAGAGAATGTCCGAGGTTGGTTTCGAGGGGCTGGCCGACGAGGTCGATGGGGACCGGTCGGCGCAGAACGATCTCCGCGCTGGCTGGAAGACCCAGCTCGAGCGCGAGGGCAAGCTCGACTCGGGGACCAAGAGCGTGCGGGACATCGTTTTCGGCTCCCCGGAGTCGAAGCAGTAGGCAGCCGGCGCTCACCAGAGCGTCGGTCGGATGCAGCGGGAGGACACGGGTCGTGTTCGAACGCGCCGAGAGGCAGGAGATCGCTCCGTGAACTATCCGGGTACCGTCGACGAGCTGATCGCGACGTTGCGACGTGGCGACTACCTGGCTGATCGGGGACTGGCGACGGCGGTGTTCGTGGCGATGTCCCTGCAGCGGCCCATCCTCCTGGAAGGGGAGGTGGGCGTGGGCAAGACCGAGATCGCCAAGGTGCTGGCCTCGGTGTTCGAGCGCCAGCTGATCCGGCTGCAGTGCTACGAGGGCATCGACACGAACCAGGCCCTCTACGAGTGGGACTACGCCCGCCAACTCCTGCACATCCGGGCGTTGTCCGAGCGTGACGTCAGCGACGAGAACACGGTCGAGAAGCTGTTCGGTCCGAAGTTCCTCCTGGAGCGTCCTTTGATGCAGGCCATCCAGGCCGGTGACCAGGCCGTCCTGCTGATCGATGAGGTCGACCGCGCCGACGACGAGTTCGAGGCGTTCCTGCTCGAGGTCCTGTCCGACTTCCAGATCAGCATCCCGGAAGTGGGGACGATCAAGGCGGAACACCCCCCACTGGTGGTGCTGACCTCCAACCGCACCCGGGAGTTGCACGACGCCCTGAAGCGGCGCTGCATGTACCACTGGATCGACTACCCGCAGCCCGACCGTGAGGTCGAGATCGTGACCGTCCAGGCACCCGGGGTGTCCGAGGCGCTCGCCCGCAAGGTGGTCGCAGCGGTCAACGAACTCCGCCAGATGGACCTCGCCAAGCCACCCGGCGTCGCGGAGACGATCGACTGGGCCCGCACGCTGGAGTTCCTCGGCG
This sequence comes from Pseudonocardiaceae bacterium, assembly GCA_050700385.1. GTDB lineage: Bacteria > Actinomycetota > Actinomycetes > Mycobacteriales > Pseudonocardiaceae > WHSY01. The sequence goes on from JBOHGT010000252.1 coordinate 19,833, forward strand.
AGACCGGCCTCAACGCCGAGGTCGCCGATGTCACCCTCGGCTCGGTCGTGAAGGATCACGACGATCTGGGCCAGGTTCGGAACAACCTCGAGGAGATCACGTCCCGTGCCTGATAGCGGATCCCGGTAACGCCATGTCGGGGAACAACCATGGGCTCGTGACGGTGCTCGTCAACTTCGGCCGCGCGCTTCGTGCGGAGGGACTGGCGGTCGGCTCGGGCGACATCCTGACGTACTGCAAGGCGATGACCCCGCTGGATCCGACCGACCTCGTGGACCTGTACTGGGCCGGACGAACCTGCCTCATCTCCCGCCGCGACGACATCCGCGTCTACGACGAGGTCTTCCGGGCCTTCTTCCTGGCTGCGGACAGCCCGGTCCAGGAACTGCTGAAGATCAAGGCGCAGGCCACGGCCGAAGCCGAGGCGACATTCGAAGTCCCCGCTACGGAACCTTCCGGCGAGGAGCAGGAGGAAGAAACCGCACTCGGGCTGATGGCGTCGAACGTCGAGACCCTCAAGCACAAGTCCTTCGCAGGCTGCACGAAGGAAGAGCTGGCGGCGCTACGGCGGATCATGAAACGCATCAAGCTGACCCCTCCCAGGCGCCGCACCCGTCGCACGAAGACAACGGAGCGCTCGGGACGCAGGCCCGATCTTCGCCGTACGATCCGCGAGTCACTGCGCACGCACGGCGAGATGGTCGACCTGTACTGGCGAGAGCGGCGCATGCGGCTGCGCCCGCTGATCCTCATTCTCGACATCTCGGGGTCGATGGCCGACTACTCCCGAGCTCTGCTGCAGTTCGCGTACTCGGCCAAGCGCGGCTCCCAGCGCGCGTCCCAGAAGGTCGAGGTGTTCTGCTTCGGCACCCGGCTGTCCTGCGTCACCAAGCCGCTGCAGACGCGAAGCCCGGACACCGCCCTGGCGCAGGCCGCGAAGCTCGTGGTCGACTGGGAGGGGGGGACCCGCATCGGCGACTCGCTCGACGAGTTCGTGCGCACCCGGGGGCGCAGAGGCATGTGCCGCGGCGGGGTCGTCGTGATCTGCTCCGACGGCCTCGACCGGGGTGACCCCGAGGTCCTTGCCGCGGCTATGGAGCGGCTGTCACGCCTGTGCCACAACATCGTGTGGATGAACCCCCACAAGGGCGACAACCGCGATTACCAGCCCCAGACGCTCGGCATGAAGGTGGCTTACCCCCATATCGACGTGCTCCTGTCCGGCCATGACCTGAGCAGCCTGGAAGAGCTCGCCGAGCTGCTTCCCAAGCTGGGTTAGGAGGCAGAACCCGATCATGATCAGATGGAGCGTCGGGATCGAGACCGAAGGTGACCGCGTCATGGAGCTCGAGGAAGTGGTCGAGCTGGCAGACGCCGTCGCCCCGAGCGGCGGCATCGCGACCGGGATCGGTACGAAACGCTACGGCGCGCAGGTCGTCGTGTTCGCGGACACCCGCGACGAGGCTATCGAGAAGGGCAAGAACGAGTTCGCCGACGCCGTGGAGAAGGCCGGTCTCCCGGTGTTCCCGATCGTGCGGATCGAGGCCATCAGCGAGGACGAGGACTCCTGAGGGACTCCTGAGGCGCCGTACGGGGCGGCGCGCCACGCGGCTCGTCCTGGCTCACAGTTCCGCTCGCGCTACCTCCTGCCCCCGGATCGATCGAGGTGGGCCATGCGCCGGGCGGGGGTTTGCTCTTACACTGGACCCATGCACCTGGGACCCATGAACACTGAGGCCCGGACATGATCCGGCTGGGAACGCTGGCAGGGTACTCTTTCGAGGGCCCGCGGGTCCTCGGTGGCTGGACTCCACCGAGCAGGCCTGCAGTCTACGCCGTCCTGTACAAGCCGGACCCCGAGACCAAGCCCGATCGGTACGCGGTCATCTACGTCGACCACTCCGACAACCTCGCCGAGGAGGGTTTCCCCTTCAAGCACCCTCGCGCGCACTGCTGGGTGCAGCGTGCCGGCTCGAAGTGGAAGCTGCACATCTGCACCTACGAGGTCGCCGGTGGGGCACGATCTCACCGGGAGATGATCGCCCAAGAACTCGCGGCCATTTACAACCCCCACTGCAACGTCCAGAAATACGACAAGGCGTGGAAGGACGAGTGGATCGGGGAGTACTCGTCCGAACTCACCGGCCCGCTTGCGCCGCGTGGCCCGGACGAGTTGCCTCGGTAGCCGTAGCCGACGACTGCTCCCTCGATCCACCATCCATCCGCCTCCCCCTTCCTATTGGCTGGGGGGACGGAACCCCACCGCTTCGGTCAGCCGAGACCGCCGACGCCCCGACGAGGGAGCCGTGGTATGCCCGTTCACCGGCGCCGGAGCGGAAGGCGCCAGCTTGGCGGCGATACGCTCCGCGTGCCCGTACAGCAACGGCAACGCGCCGGCCACGATCCCACCCGTCCGGTTGATGTGCTCGATACCCGGGATGATCACTTCGGCATGGCCGGTGATGGTCTTCACGCTCTCGCAGCAGTCGTCGAGGTTGTCGGCGATGCGGTTGAGTAGCACCCCGACCCAGAAGAGGTAGATCGCGAGTACAGCGATCAGTGCGACGATGACGGCAACCGTCAGGAAGATGAGCGTGCCCATCACTTCGCCTTTCCAGCCGGGGTACCGGCCCCCGTCAGCACCCTGCCCAGGAACAGGTGGTGCTGCAGGCCCTCGGCCAGCACGGCATCGACACCATCGGCGGTCTGAGGGATGAGCGCCGTACTCTCCGTGTTGCCGGTGATCGCCCGCAGTGTGTCACGGACATCCACGACCCCGCGGTCGATGATCTTGACAAGCGACACGAGGACGCTCAGCAGCAGGATCACCACGAGGACGACGACAAGGCCGACCCCAATCGCGACCCACCAGTAGGTGAGCTCCTCCGGCGAGTACCCAGGTACTGGCATCGTTTACCCTCCAAGCCGCGCGCGCCCGCGCTGCAGTCCTGCGATGATGACCTGTGCGTGGTTGATGGTCGTCCGGAGCTCCGCGAGCGGCAGCGTGTCGTGGTATGCGCGCTGCAGTGCCTCGTTGATCATCGGCGCCTGTTGACCGATCCGCGCCGCGAGGGCCAGGATCCGGGCGACCAGGACCACGACGACCGCAATGACCACGATCGCGATCGCGAAGCCCAGATTCCAACCCCAGACACTCGGGTCCGGGGTTGCGTCCTGCGCAAGGCGCGTCATGCTACGGCTCCCTTGCGTGTCGATTCGCCGGCCTCGTCACGCACCGTCGAGGCGAGGTAGCTCAGGATCGTCTGGGTCGGCTTCTCGACCTTGTGCACGTCCCTCACGTGCTGGGCCACCTGGCGCATCAGATCGTCCTGGTTGGACGCCGTCAGGTGCCCATCACACACGGGGCTGTCACATCGGAACTCTCTACCCACCTCATGCTCCTTCTCTCCGGAAACCCGGGCTCCCGGTCGCTGCGTACGTATGTTGTCTCGGCTCACCGAGCCGACGAACCGGATGACTCGTCACTCACAGCACTCGATGCGATGTAGGCAAGGACCGTCTGGGACGGGTTCGCGACCTTGTGCACCTCGATAACGTGTTGGGTAATCTGGCGCATCAGATCGTCCCTGCTCGAAGCTGTGAACTGCGCGTCACAATCGGCTCCTGCGTCCCTTCAATAGAACTGCTGCATCTCTGGCTCCTCCTGTCCGAACCCGGCCACCGGGTTTCCCTCACGGTCGCTGCACTTACTACACCGTCTCGGCCGCGGACCGCACCGGGGCGAGGTTCTTGTTGACCGACTCGATGGCCGGGGGGACCGCCTTCGTCTGGAAAGCGATCGCCCGCACGCCCACGACGACCGTACCGAGCGTGAAGCTGACGTGCTTCAGATGGATGATTACCCGGATCAGAGCCACGGCGGTGATGCCCAGGACCAGCGCAGCAGCCAGCAGCGTGACCCATGCGACCAGGGGCATGATTTTCCTCCTCTTCGTCGGTCGGTTTACAGGTCGGCCTCACGCTAGGAACCCAGCAGGCTCACGACGCGCTTCACGTAGCGGGTCGCGCCGACGGCAACCTCTTGCACGGTCTCGTCGGTCTTGCCCAGCAACTCCGGCACGTTATCGAGGTGCCCGGTGAGGACTGCGCCGTTGGCCAGAATGTCGTCCACGGTCGCACGGATGCGCTCTACGGGGGCGAGTATGCGGTTCAACAGCACCAAAACCACGGGGAACACCACGAAGAGCAGGATGAGGTTGCCGATCCACCACAGGAACATTTCCGCTCTCTCTTTCGCTGTCCGGTTCGCTGGAAGGTTGACGTCACCTGCCGCCTCCGCCGAAGAATCGGCGGAAGAATCGCTTGAGGGCCGTCAGGGTCGCCTGTAGGCCGATGCTGAAGCCCCTCATCGGGGCAGCGGCGCTCTGTGGTGAGCGCTCCTCCCCCCGGCTCGCCCTGCCGACGTCCTCCTGGAGGCATCTGGCGAAGCTCTTCATCAGGGTGGCCGTGACGTCCTGGATCATGCCTCTGCCGTACTGGGCGGCTGCCCCGGAGATGTCGAGATCCTGGGAGACCTTGATGCGCGTCTTGGTGCCCGACGACTGCAGCGTCGATGTCATCGTCATGTTGGCCTCGCCCTTGCCCTTCTCCTCGGACCCGCTCGCCTTCATCACGATCCGCTTGGCGCGCTCATCCTGCTCCACGATCTCCGCGTCGCCGGCGAAGCGGAGCGACACGGGTCCCATCTTGGTGGTCACCCGCCCCTTGTACTTGTTGTCGCCGAGCTCCTCGGTGATCTCGGCGCCCGGGATGCAGGGTGCCATACGCGGGACGTCGAGCATGTACTTCCACACCTGGTCGACTGGCGCCTCGATCTCGATGTCGTTCTCGATCAGCATCGACTGGCTCTCCTCACCACCGGACGGCCTGTTCCTGATTCACGACTTTGTTCCCGCCCCGGCGAAGGCGGCGGGATCTTCCTCGAACCTGCTGCGGCACCCCGGACAACAGAAGTAGTAGGTGGCACCGTCGTGATCCACCTTGTGGCGTGCGGTCCCCGTCTCCACGGTCATGCCGCACACTGGGTCGACTACCTCCTCCACCTCGGGCACCTCCGCCGGCGCCCCGACGACCAGCGTTCCGGCGGCCCGCAGCTGCACCAGCTCCGCCAGCACCGCGACGGCGATCTCACGGTGCGAGATCTTGCCGAGGTCGAGACCGGCCGGCACCTGCACCCGCTCGATCGCCTCGTCGGCAATGCCCCGGTCCCGCAGGTAACCGAGCACCGAGGCACCCCGCTGGCGGGACCCCACCAGACCGACGTAGGCCGGTCCCGCCGCCAAGGCCTGCTCCACGGCGTCCTCATCGTGATGACCTTGCGTGGCCACGACGACGAGGGAGCGCTCGTTCACCCCGGCCGCCTCGAAGTCGAGCCCGCTGACGACACGGTCGACCGAGGGGTGATCCTCCGACGAGCCACCGTCGGCATCCACGAGCACGGCGCGCCATCCGATCACCTGTGCGAGCTGCACGAGGGTCTCCGCCATCGGCGATCGCCCGACGACCACGACGTGGGGCTTGGGTTCGACCGGTTCGATGTAGACCTCCAGGGCGCCCTCACTCTGGCACGAGATCGGCACCGACGTCATGCCGTCGCGTGCTGCCGCCGCGAGCTCGTCGGGGGTCCCGAGAAACATGAGGCGCGGCACGCCCTCTGCAAGGG
>JBOHGT010000253.1:0-10032 GCA_050700385.1 Pseudonocardiaceae bacterium
CAGGAGCAGGCCGAAGTCGGCCTCGTCCAGCCGGTCGACGATGCCCGCGGTCAGCTCCTCCCCGCAGGTCAGGTGGCTGTCCTCCCACCATTCGACGTCGAGGTCGGTGAAGACGCCCAGGGCGGGAAGCAGATCGCGCAGCAACGCCTCCTTCAGCGCCTTGTCCTGCTGGCACCAGCTCAGGAAGATCCGCGTGCGCATGCCGCCTCCATCAACCCTTAAAGACCCTGGATCGAACCCGGGATCGACCGATCATGGCACACCGTACGGCCGCTGTCACCTCAGGGTTCGAAGCGCTCTGCGGTTCCCACCGCTCGGCCCTCGTCGAGCGCCTGGAGGATGCGTGACGTGTCCGCTGTCCGCCTCGTGTAGCGGTCCAGCGTTGCCTGAACGAGGTGTGACCGCCGACCTCGATCACGGTCCGGATCACTCGGAGCGATCCCGATCGAAGTCCAACGCATCGGCGCGGAGGCCGGCCGCCTCACCCCAGCGCAGCAGCCGCCGGCCACGCCGACGATGCCCCAGTGCCAATCCACGACGGCGGGCAGCAGCCGGGACCGGAAGGCGCCGACGGGCGGTGATCGACGCGGCCCTGCGCGAGCGGATGCAGGCGCCGGTGACCCTGGCCGACCGGGTCCTCGCCGCGGCCGGGGCTCTGATCGCCGCGGAGGGGGTCGGGGCGCTGACCCTCGAGCGGGTGGCCGGGCAGGCGGGCTGCACGGTGATGTCGGTCTACAACCAGATCGGGGGGCGGGACGCGTTGCTGGTCGCGGTCTTCGCGCGCCACACCGTGTTGCCGCAGCTCACCCCGCTGCTCGACACAGGCGCGGCGCCGTCCGTCGAGGAGATCGCTGCGACGGTCCACCGCCACCTGCTCGATATTGGCCTGGGGCGCGGCCGTGGCGACCGTCCTGATGGTCGAGGCGATCGCCCGCCCGGACTCGATCCTGGCCGAGCGAGCCGCTGTCGCCGCAGCGCTGGCTGAGGGCTTCGCCCGGGCCGTCACACCCACCCATCCGAAGGAGCAGAGATCATGACGATTGACGTGCTGATCGTCGGCGCCGGCCCCACCGGGCTCACGCTCGCCGTCGACCTCGCCCGCCGCGGCGTCCACGCGGTGCTGATCGATGCCGCACCCGGGCTGCCCAGGCAGTCCCGCGGCAAGGGCGTGGCGCCCCGCACGCTGGAGGTGTTCGACGACCTCGGTGTCGTCGACGCCATCCTCGGACACGGCGAACACCGCCAGGACATCACGCTCTACAAGGACCGCCGCCGCTTGGCGCGGCTCCCTGGGGGTCTCGCCGAGCCACGACCGGACCTGCCCTATGACGGCGGCGCCGGCACTGCTCGCGGCACACCCGCCCGGACCCCGGCATCATTCACTCGGCAGTGTTGTCGAGGACCGCTCGAGGATCCCACTGCGCAGGAGGCGCTGGTTGGACAGGCTGCGTCGCTGAAGGACGTCAGGGGCAAAGAGGTCCTCGTCCATGGCCGCCTGGAGCACGGGTTCGAGGAGCAGCGGGCCGAGGATGATGAAGAGCACCTGATAGGGCGCCCAGTAGCGGTCCACGGCGGAGAGCGTGTCTCCGTCAGCGAGGAGGCGGTCGATCTCACGGCGCGCCCCGGCGACAAGCCGCCCGAACAGGGCTGAGGCTTGCTCGCCTCCCTCGAGGAGCGACCTTCGCACGTAGCGGCGGCGGTCCTGGTCCGCCCCGAAGACACGTGCGGCCGCCTCTCCGGCCCTCGCGAGGTCGTCCACACCCTCGGTCTGGACCGCAGCGAACGAGCGCCCGAAGGAGCCGAGCACGTCGTCATCGATCGCCTTCCGCAGCCCCGCCTTGGACTCGGAGTGATACCGAAGCAACGCGTGGGACACCCCAGCCTCGCGCGGGGCCGATGAGTTCGCCCTGCCTCGGAGGTCACCACGGTGGAGCCGGCGCATCGGGCGCTCCGGCTCGATCTCGTGTCGAGATGACCTAACCAGGAGGAACCATGCGTGAGTTGATGGTCGACATGTTCAGCACCGTTGACGGGTACGGCTCCGGCGGGCCGCAATCGGCCCCGTACTGGGGCTACGGCGCGCCGGGTCTGTTCGAATGGATGCACGGGCAGCTCGCCGAGGAGCACGTCATGCTCATGGGCGCAACGTCGTACCGGCAGATGTCCGAGATCGTCGCGAACGGCGAAGACCCGACGTTCCCCCGGATGGCGCAGCTTCCCAAGATCGTGTTCTCGAAGACGCTGACACCGCCGCTGACGTGGGCGAACACCACGATCATCGACGAGCCGGTCGAGACGGCTGTGCCCGCGTTGAAGGCCACGGCCGACGGCGTGCCGATGCGCACCATCGGCAGCCCGTCCCTCGTCCGCAGCCTCTTCCGGCTCGGTCTGGTCGACCGGCTCCGCGTCATGGTCTTCCCGACGATCCACGGTGCGACCGGTGAGGGCCCGGTCTTCGCCGAGCTGCCCGACGTCCGCCTGAGCCTCATCGGTACCACCGTCATCGACGAACGTCTCGTGCTCCTCGACTACCGCGTCGGCGGGGACTAGTGGCTCGAACGCAACAGGACAACCGTGCCACGCGATCCCCGCACGCCCTACCTCAGCACGCATGAAGGGACAGACCGACCATGTCGAACGATCCGTGGTGGCTACTGCGCCAGGCCCTCACACGCTGGGACGCGACGCTGCGACCCGCGCTTGCTCGCGCTCATCGTGTTGTTACACAGCAGCAGGATCGGCCAGGTGTGACCCGCACCACCGGGTTGACGCTGAACCAGGTTCGCTACCATATAGCGCCATGACTCAGCACCACCAGGACGCTGACGCTGGCCTCCCGCCGCTACCCTCGCCCACGGCCAGCCCCGACGAGCGCGCCGACGCCGTGATGAACCGTCTCGTGGCCCGGCTCGGCGGTATGCCCAGCCTGGAGGACTACCGGCGCGCGTACGCGTCGTGCGGGGCGCCCTGGCCTGGTGATGACGTGATTCGCCAGCGCTACCATGTCGCCCCCGTCGGGTGATCGGCGGCAAGGTTCTCGACGCGTCCGCGCTCGCCGCACTGGCCCGACGTCGGCACTCGGCGCTGGTCTGGTTCGACATCGCCCCGGCGCTGGGACTTACCCTCTATGTGCCCAGCCTCGCGCTCGCCGAGGTCCGCGCTGTGCGCCCGGACGCGGCGCCGCTGCTGGCTGACTTACTTACTCACCCCTCGGTTATCGTCGGCGAACTCGACGCCGCCACAGCCCGCGACGTCGATCAACTACTCGTCGACGCCGATGTGTTCGACGCCCTCGCCGGCCACGTCGTGCACACAGCGCACCACCGCAGCTGGCCCGCCTTGTCAGCAGACCCCGGCAGGCTGCGCCGCGTCGACCCTGGACTACCTATAGACCTTCTCTAAGCGTCCCGGTCGAGGACCTCCAGCTCGAAGTCGCCGACCCAGCTCTCGCCGGCGCCTGCGGTCGCAGTGGTGACGGCAGCGGCGCAGCTCGGCGTAGAAGTGAGCGGGTCGATCCCGGCGTAGACCGAGACCCGGAGCGCGCCGCTGGCGAACTCCTCGACGCTGCCACGGGAGCGGCGCGCACGCCGCCGACCAGGGGTCGCCATGCGCGCCAGGATAACCACTCGCACTACGTTTGATTCCACGCGGCCGGTTCACGATGGCCAGATGACAGCGTTTCCGCTGCTCAAAGCGGGCGCGCCCGAAGGGACTCGAACCCCTAACCTTCTGATCCGTAGTCAGATGCTCTATCCGTTGAGCTACGGGCGCATGTTCAGTTGTCGGCCAGGCGAGCCCGACCGGTGGCGGAGGCTCCGGGATTTGAACCCGGGAGGGGGCGTAACCCCCAACCGCATTAGCAGTGCGGCGCCATAGACCAGACTAGGCGAAGCCTCCCGGGACCGTGCGGCCGCCAGACGATCAGGGTACACAGCCTGCCGCAGGCAGGGCAAAGCGGGTGACGCCGCCCACGACGTGCCGCGCGGTCCCCGCAGGGCGTGCCGGTCCTACGCTGGACATGTGGGTGAGCCGCTGGTGGAGCTGGTCGCAGCGCGATCGCGGCCTCGCCTGCGCCCGCTGGTGACCAGCTACACCGGCTACCGCATCGAGGGTGCGCCGCCCGGCGTGCACCGGGGCCTGCCGTCGCGCCACCTCACCTTCATCGTGACTCTCGACGGCACCGTCGACCTTGCCACGATGCCCGACCCGCACCAGCCGCCGGCGTCGTTCACCGCACTCGTCGGCGGGCTGCACGCCGCCCCCGCGCTGATCCGGCACGACGGGAGCCAGCACGGCATCCAGGTCGAGCTCACCCCGCTGGGTGCGCGGGACCTGCTGGGACTCCCGGCCGGCGAACTCGCCGCCACCGTCGTCGACCTCGCCACACTGCTCGGTCCGGTCGCCGGCGAACTCACGCAGCGGCTGCGGTCGGCCACCACATGGACCGACCGCTTCATGCACTTCGACACCGTGCTGGACCGCATCGCGGCCCACCGAGGCGCACCGCAGCCGGAACTCGGCTGGGCGTGGCAGCGGCTGACCGCGACGCGCGGCGGGATCGAGGTCGGCACGCTGGCCGCCGAGGTCGGCTGGAGCAGGCGGCACTTCGGCGAACGCTTCCACCGGGAGTTCGGCCTGCCCCCCAAGGTCGCCGCCAGGGTGCTGCGGTTCGAGGCCGCGAACCGGTTGCTCAGGACAGCCGGGCGACCGGGGCTGGCGGAGGTCGCCGCCCGGTGCGGCTACTACGACCAGGCCCACCTCACCCGCGAGTGGCGTGAGTTCGCCGGCTGCACGCCGTCGACGTGGCTGGCCGAGGAGCTCCCATCCGTCCAAGACATCGAGCTCATCGACGATCCATCCTGACCGGTATGAGCGATATACCAGCACCCACCATCTGGCCGTGCCTGTCCTACTCCGACGAGCGGGCAGCGATCCGTTTCCTCGTCGAGGCGTTCGGCTTCGAGGAGCGCCTCGTCGTGCCCGGCGACCGGGACGGCGAGATCGTCCACGTCGAACTGCGCTGGCCCGAGGGTGGCGGCGTCATGATGGGGTCCGGTGAGGGCGAGTTCGGCGTGAAGCCTGGCAACGCATCACTGTACGTGGTCACCGACCACCCGGATGCGCTGTTCGAGCGGGCCACCGCGGCCGGCGCCGAGGTCGTGCGCGGCTTGCGGGACGAGGACTACGGCTCGCGCGGGTTCACCGCGCGCGACCCCGAAGGCCACCTCTGGAGCTTCGGCACCTACCGCGGGACCTGACCGAGGCCGCGGGCGGCGAGCGCCAGGAATGGCGTCAGCGCGTCGGGGTTGCGCAGGGCATCGGCGCTTAGCGCCCGGTCGGGCGGGGTGCCGGCGAGGATCCGCTTCACCGGAACCTCGCACTTCTTGCCGTTCAGCGTGCGCGGGACGTCGTCGACCACGAGGAACCGGTTGGGCACGTGCCGCGGTGATAACTGCGACCGCAGCGCCGACCGCAGCGACGGCTCGACATCGGGCAGCGACGCCCCGGCGGCGAGCACCAGGAAGCACAGCAGCTCCCCCTCCCCTGCGCGAACGTCCGAGGTGTCGATGACCAGCGAGTCGAGCACCGCGTCGAACCCCTCGACGATCGAGTAGAACTCCGCGGTGCCCATCCGCACGCCGCCGCGGTTGAGCGTCGAGTCCGATCGACCGTAGATCACGCACGAGCCGCGCGGGGTGATCCGGATCCAGTCGCCGTGCCGCCAGCGCCCGGGATAGGTCTCGAAGTAGGCCTCGCGCAGCCGCGAGCCGTCGGGGTCGTTCCTGAAGGAGACCGGCATCGACGGCATCGGCTGGGTGATCACCAGCTCGCCGACCTCGTCGTGCACCTCACGCCCGGACTCGTCGAGCGCGACGACGGCCGCGCCCAGGGCCCGGCAGGAGATCTCGCCCTCCCACACCGGGACGTCCGGCGCGGCGCAGACGAACGCCGCGCACAGGTCCGTCCCTCCTGACACCGAGCAGATCTGGACGTCCGAGCCGACCTCGGAGGCGATCCAGCGGAACCCCTCGGGCGACAGCGGCGCCCCGGTGGAGCCCAGCGCCCGCAGCGCCGTCAGGTCGTGGTCCGCCCCCGGCCGCAGCCCCTCCTTGCGGCAGGACTGCACGAACGGCGCCGACGTCCCGAAGTACGTGACACCCTCGGCCTCCGCGAGACGCCACAGCGCGCTCAGGTCGGGGTGCGCCGGGCTGCCGTCGTAGAGCACGATCGTGCTGCCCACCAGCAGCCCGGAGATCAGGTAGTTCCACATCATCCAGCCGGTGGTGGTGAACCAGAAGAACCGGTCGGCCGGCCCGATGTCGGACTGCAGCAGCAGCGCCTTGAGATGCTCGACGACGATGCCGCCGTGCCCCTGCACGATGCCCTTGGGCAGCCCCGTCGTGCCCGAGGAGTACAGCACCCACAGCGGGTGGTCGAAGGGCACCGCGTCGAACTCCAGCGTGGCCCCGGCGTGCCCGGCGAGCAGGTCGTCCCAGCCGACCGCGCCCTCCACCACGGCCGACGGGTCGAGATATCCCACCAGCACGGTGCCACGCAGCGACGGCATCCCGGCCCGCAATGCGTCCACAGTGGAGCGTATGTCGTAGGACCGTCCACCGTGGACGTAGCCGTCGACGGCCAGCAGCACGGTGGGCTCGATCTGCACGAAACGGTCGGCGATCGCCCGGGCCCCGAAGTCCGGCGAGCAGGACGACCACGTCGCGCCCAGGCTCGCCGCGGCGAGGAAGGCCACCAGTGTGGCCGGGCAGTTCGGCGCGAGCGCCACCACCCGGTCGCCGGTCGACACCCCGAGCTCGACGAGCCCCGCGCGGGCCGCGGCGACCTGCGAGCGCAGCGCGCCGTAGGTCAGCTGCTCGCGCACGCCGTCCTCACGCCGGAACACCACGGCGACGTCGTCGTCCCCCTTGCCCGGCGCCGGCGACAGCGCCTGCTCGGCGTAGTTCAGCGTCGCGCCGGGGAACCACGACGCGCCGGGCATCGAGGCGCCGGCCAGCACCCGCTGCGGCTCGCTGTGGAACCGCACGCCCGCGAACTGCACGAACGCCCCCCAGAAGCCCTCCAGATCGGTCACCGACCAGCGCCACGTGGCGTCGTAGTCGGGCAACTGCACCCCGCGGGTGCTCGCCAGCCACTCGCGGAAGGCGGCGATCCGGGAGCGGGCGACGTCATCGGCGTCAGGGCGCCAGAGCATCGGGGGCTCGGTGTCGGTCACGGCACCGTTTCTAGTCCCTCGCCACGGCGGGGGGTCACCCCGGTCGTCCCCGTCGCTCAGCGCATGTGCGAGTCGAACCAGTTCAGCGTGCGGGTCCACGCCTCGGCGATGGCGGCCTGGTCGGTGTCGAAGCGGTGGTGCGCACCCGGGTAATGCACGAGGTCGGTGGCGACGTCCGCAGCCGCGGCCGCGTCCCGCAGCTTGTCGATCTCCTCCTCGGGGACCAGCCCACCACCTCCGTAGATGCCCAGCCAGGGACAGCGCAGCTCGGGGGCGGCCGCCACCAGTGGCGGGAGCGTCTCGGACAGCGGCCGCACCACGCCGACCGCCGCGACGCTGACCGCGGCGCCGAGGTCGCGCCGGGCCGCCACGATCAGGGCCACACTGCCGCCCAACCCGAAACCGACCACGCCCATCCGGTCGGCGCTGACCCCCCGCTGCGCCAGCCAGCGGAACGACGCGTCGGTGTCGGCGAGCACGGAGTCCGCGGAGAGCCGCTGCACCTGGTCACGGACCTGGGCGAGATCACCGTCGGCAGGCAGCTCGTCGGTGCCGTCACGGTGGTAGAGATGCGGCACGACCACCAGCCAGCCCTCGCCGGCCAGGCCGTCCGCGAGCTCGCGGACCGCGTCGGTGACGCCCCGCGCCTCGTGCACCACCACGATGCCACCCCGGATGGCCGACTCCGGCTCAGCGACCGTGAACCGCAGTTCGCTACCGTCCTCCAGCGGGATCTGCTCGGTGCGGCGCGCTGTCATGTGCATACTCAACCACTCTGAGTCCCGCGACGATCCACCGGGCGTGGTATAGATCGGACTATGACCCCGCGCACCCGTGCCGACCTCGCCTCGCTGCCGGGCTACGTGCCCGGCCGAACCGTCACGGGCGCGATCAAGCTGGCCAGCAACGAGGTCCCCGCCGGCCCGCTGCCCAGCGTCGTCGCCGCGATCGCCGATGCCGCGAAGGCCGCGAACCGCTACCCCGACACCGGCGCCACCGCGCTGGTGCAGGCGCTGTCCGCCCGGCTCGACGTGCCCGCCCCGCGGCTGGCCGTCGGCGCCGGTTCGGTGATGCTCTGCCAGCAGCTGGTCCAGGCGACCTGCACCGAGGCCGACGAGGTGGTCTTCGCCTGGCGCTCGTTCGAGGCCTACCCGATGATCACGCGGATCGCCGCCGCCGCGCTGCGCACCGTGGCCCTGGATGCCGGCCACGTCCACGACCTGGACGCGATGCTCGCCGCGATCACCCCGGCCACCCGGCTGGTCTTCGTGTGCAACCCCAACAACCCGACCGGAACCGCGGTACGCCGCGCCGAGCTGGAGCGCTTCCTCGACGCGGTACCCGATGGGGTGCTCGTGGCGCTCGACGAGGCCTACCGCGAGTTCGTGTCCGATGTGGACATCCCGGACGGTGTGGAGCTGGGCCGCGAGCGGGACAACGTCGCCGTGCTGCGCACCTTCTCCAAGGCCTACGGGCTCGCCGGCCTGCGGGTCGGCTACTGCGTGGCCCCCGAGCCGGTCGCCGACGCGCTGCGCAAGGTGTACGTGCCGTTCAGCGTCAACTCGCTCGCGCAGGCCGCCGCGCTGGCGAGCCTCGAGGCCGCCGGCGAGCTGCTGGCCCGGTGCCGCGACGTCGCCGCGGAGCGCGACCGGGTGCGCGGCGAGCTCATCGCGGCGGGCTACGAGGTGCCGGAGTCACACGCCAACTTCGTCTGGCTCCCGCTGGGCGCGCGCACGACCACGTTCACCGAGCACTGCCTGGACCACAAGGTGGTGGTGCGGGGGTTCGCCGGTGACGGCGTGCGGGTCACCACCGGATCGCCGGAGGAGAACGAGACGTTCCTGACCGCGGCCCGCTCCTTCACCGATTGACTAACCGGCCGAGGTGACCGCGGGCAGCCGGTCGATCCCACGCCACTGCAGTGGACCGCCGTCCTGGGGCGCCAGGAAGAACGCCGTCTGGTAGCCGCGGTAGCCGGTGGTGGGGTCGGGCAGGTCGTCGGGCGCCAGGCCGAGGCGCGCTCCGTCGACACGGTCGAGCCTGCCGGTCCAGCCGGTGACGGAGAAGCCGGGGTAGACGTAGCCCTCCGCCAGGTTCGCCGGGTGGGTCCGCAGCACGGAGAGCACTTCGGCCCGCACCGGCCGCTGCGCCAGCAGTTCGGCCTGCCCGGCCCAGTCGTCTCCGGTGTAGAGGTGACGGAGCCGCTCGAGGTCCCCGACGGCCAGCGCCCGGTACACCGACTGCACGACGTCGGCGTACTCGGGTTCGAAGGGCGTGCCGGTGCTGTCGACCACCGTCGCGCCGCCGGTCGCGGCGGCCAGGCGATCATCGACGATCTGACCGGCCGGAACCGTGCCGTCAGGAGCGTCGCCGCCCGCGGAGCACGCCGGGAGCCCGGAGCCGAGCAGGAGCGCGAGAATGCCACAGCTGACGGCGAGCGATCGGCGCCGTGCCAGTACCATCCCGACCCCTCCCCGAACGTCATGCGCCGTGGTCACGCCGCATGCCCTGGCGATCGGTGCTACTGACCTCGACGTTACCTTCGGGGTTACCCCCACGCCATCGCTGAATGGCTCACCGGGCAGGTTTTGCGGCACAGGTGTCGACGAGGCCGTAACCGCGGGCCTCCTCCGCGGTCATGATGCGGCCCGCGCGCATGTCGGCGGCCACGGCGTCCACCTGGCGGTGGCACGCCTCGGCGACCCGCTCCTGCAGCCGCCGCAGCTGGCGCTGGAGGTGATCGGCACGGTCGGCGACGTCGCAGGTGTGGCCGTCGAACCGGGTCCGGGGTTCGCGCA
>JBOHGT010000254.1:0-4461 GCA_050700385.1 Pseudonocardiaceae bacterium
GGGACGTAGCGGTCAACGGCACACTGACCAGCAGCGATGCCGGGAGCGTCCGAAGAGAAGATCGAACTGCGGCAGTTCTGCGGCTCCTGCGAACGCCGGGGTGGCCGATGCGCCCGGACCTACATACGTGCAGGTCAGAGCCACGAACGAGCCTAGCAAGATCCACCGGCGGCGGACTCTCGCGCTCCCATGGGCGTGTTTGGGCTGCTCAGCGACCCTGCTGGTTAATTCGATCGGGTGTGGCTCTTCTGAAGGGGCTGTCCGGTCGGTGGACTGTCGGCTAGTGAGGTCTGCACAGCTCGAGCGTGTTGCCGTGCCTGAGCAGACACGCCGCTCCAGCATCCCCCACTTCGGGTGATCATTCTGGTCTGCTCACCTGTAGGTAGATGACCTACAGATGGCAGTGGGATCGTGATGGCGATGACTGACCAGGGCTCGGCCGAACCGCAGCTGCTGCGCGGGGTGCTGTTCACCCTGCGACGCAAGTGCGGCAAACCCGGCTGCCGCTGCGCCACCGGGCAGGCACACGAGAGTCCCGCGCTGGCCTACCCGTCTGGTGGTCGTACCAAGACGATGACGTTGAGTGCCGCGGAGGTGGAGCCGGTCCGCGCCGCGCTGGAGCGCTACCGTGCGGCACGCGAGGAGCTGGACGGCAAGGCCGACGCTGGGGCCGCCGCGCTGGCGGCCCGCCTGACCGCGACCCGCCGGGAGCGGCGGCGATGACCGCGGCAACGGGCCGGGAGGCCGACGCCGGGCCGCCGGTGCGCTTCGCACGATCGCGGGCGCGGGTGGACACGGTGCTGGACTGGTTGGACAGTGAGCAGGCCGCAGCGCTGACCCACGCCGACCTGGAAGACCACCCGCAGGTGGCCGGCCGGCAGCTGCTCCGCCAGTTTCTCGCCGACCACTTCGAACTGCGGGCGCTGCGGGAGACGAGGCTGCCTGGCGACCAGGTGGTCGACGCCGACGGGGCTGGTCGGGGTGGCGCCGAAGCCGGGCACACCCGCGGGTTGGCGACGGTCTTCGGACAGGTCCAGGTGCGCCGGATCGCCTACCGGACACGCGGGCGGGCACACCTGCACCCCGCCGACGCCGTGCTGAACCTGCCGCAGGAGCGCCACTCGCACGGACCGCGCCGGCTGGCCGCGGTCGAAGCCAGCCGCGGCTCGTTCGACGACGCGGTCGAGGCGATCAGCCGGGCGACCGGACAACCGGTAGGCAAGCGCCAGGTGGAAGACCTCGCGCAGCAAAGCGCGATCGACTTCGACGCCTTCTACGCGGGCCGCCAACCACCGGCCGGCGACCCCGGCGACGTGCTGGCCCCCTCCTGTGACGGCAAGGGCGTGGTGATGCGACCCGGCGCCCTGCGTCCGGCGACCCGACAGGCGGCGACCAAGACCACCACCAAGCTCGCCACCCGACTGTCCAAGGGCGAAAAACGCAACCGCAAGCGGATGGCCGAGGTCGGCGCCGTCTACGACGCCACCCCCACACCCCGCACACCCTCCGACATCCTGCCCGCCACCGACGACGAACGCCACGACGCCACCGCCGGGCCCGCCGCGCACAACAAGTGGCTCCTCGCCGGCGTCGTCGAGGACGCAGACTCCGTCGTGAGCCGGATCTTCGACGAGGCCGACCGGCGCGACCCCGACCATCGGCGCACCTGGGTGGCGCTCGTCGACGGCAACAACCACCAGATCGACCGAATCGCCGCCCAAGCCCGAGCACGCACCGTGCCGGTCACCATCATCATCGACTTCGTCCACGTCCTGGAGTACCTGTGGAAGGCCACCTGGTGCTTCCACACCGAAGGCGACCCCACCGCCGAGGCATGAGTACGCCGCCACGCCCACACGATCCTCGCCGCAGGCGCCACCCGAGTCGCCGGCGCCATCCGACGCGCCGCCACCAAAGCCAGCTTGGAACCCACCCGACGCGCCAGCGCCGACACCTGCGCCACCTACCCGACCAACAAGCGCG
Source organism: Pseudonocardiaceae bacterium (assembly GCA_050700385.1). Taxonomy (GTDB): domain Bacteria; phylum Actinomycetota; class Actinomycetes; order Mycobacteriales; family Pseudonocardiaceae; genus WHSY01. Next base: position 1,984 of record JBOHGT010000254.1, read on the forward strand.
CCCACCTCGACTACCCCACCGCCCTGGCACACGGCTGGCCCATCGCCACCGGCGTCATCGAAGGCGCCTGCCGCCACCTCGTCAAAGATGTGATGCCCCTGGCGGGGCGCTCGCGGGTGGAGGAAACTGGGGCCGCGTCGCTCGCTGACGTCGGGTTGTCTGGCGCGCGTTGAGCCCGTGTCAAAGATTGACGCTGGAGCCTGCTCCGGTCGGGTACTCCGGGTTGCCGCCTTTTTGAGCGCGAGTCTCAGACTCTTGATGTTCATGCGGGCTCCGCGGGTGACGTGCCGTAATAACGGTTCGGAAGGGAGCCCAACGTGGAGATCCTCTATGAGCGGGTCGCCGGGATCGATGTCGGCAAGAAGATCGTCGCGGCCGCAGTGCGCACCCCAGGTGAACAATCCGGGCAGCGCCACCAGCAGCTGCGTAAGTACAAGACCTACTACCACACGCTGGCCGAGATGGTGGCCTGGCTGGTCGCCGAGGGTGTCACGCACGTGAGCATGGAAGCGACCGGGGTCTACTGGAAGCCGGTGTTTCACGCCTTGTGCGAGACCGAGCGCCTGGTGGAGATGTTATTGGTCAACGCCCGGCATGTCAAGAACGTCCCGGGCCGCAAGAGTGACGCCCTAGACGCCGCGTGGCTGGCTGAGCTGACCGAGTGCGGCCTGCTGCGGGGCAGCTTCATTCCTCCGCCGCAGATCGCCGCGGTCCGGGAGCTGACTCGCTATCGCAAGAAGCTCATCGAGCAACGCACGAGCGAATTGCAGCGCCTGGCGAAGGTCCTCGAAGACGCCGGCATAAAGATCGACTCTGTGGCGTCGACGCTGACCACCCTCTCGGCGCGAGACATCATCGAGGCGCTGATCGCCGGGGAGCGCGACCCGGCGGTGCTGGCGGATCTGGCTCGCGGGAGGATGCGCGCGAAGATTCCCGATCTGACGCTGGCCTGCGCCGGCCGGTTCGGTGACCAGCACGCGCTGATGTGCACCCTGCACCTGGAACACGTCGACCATCTCGCGGACATGATCGCCCGACTGGACACCCGGATCGACGAGGCAACCATCCCTTTCGCCCAGCAGACGAGCCTGCTTGTGACGATCCCGGGCCTCGGTGAGCGCGCCGCCCAAGTGATCATCTCCGAGATCGGCGTGGACATGTCCCGGTTCCCCACCGCGGCGCACCTGGCATCGTGGGCCACGCCTCATCAATATCATCTGGAGAGACCGTCGCCCGGCCGACACGCCGAGCGCGATCAAGCTAGTTTTGAATAATGTTCGTTCATCCGCGTCATGTACTGCGAGACACCCTGCACGACGGTATCCGGCAGGGAAACGATCTCGTAGGTCAGCGCGGACGGGAGGATGAGCACCGTCACGGCCTAAACCTCTTCCCAACCCCACGTCTCGTTGTCCCCGCCGTCACCGTCGGTATGGGTGCCCTCGGTGGTCGTCCATTCCTTCTTCAGGCTCGGTACCAGCGGCCGGCCCTCGGGGTCAGTGGCAATCTGTTGTCCGGGATCGTACCGATAGTCCGGCACGTCACGGGCCGGAGCCGGGCGAGCACCGCGCAATGCCAACGACCTCGTCGCCTGCGAGCTCGCGTCGCTACTCGGCCCGCCGATCCGCAGCTTCGCCCGTACGCGGACCGTGGACAACGGATCATCGTCCACAACCGCACCTATGCGATTTTCCTCGGATGTCACGGCGAATCCCATCGGTTCGCCGTGGTCAACAGGTGTCATGGTGTCGGCCGTCCCTCACAAGTGGTCGATATGTCCTTCTGGTGTCTACTCGGCCGCTCGGTGTCCGGGGTGATGTGGTAGGTGAGTTGGGTGGATTCGGCGGACATGCGGGTTCTTGCAGGCGGACGTGTTCGGTCCAGTCCAGCTGGCCGTAGTGGGCAGCCAGGAAAGTCCACAGCTCGCCTGGGGCGCGGAACGGGTTATCGGCGAGTTCAGGCACGTCGATGCAGGCGGGGAGGAGCAGTTGAGCGCGGTGGGCGATGCGCTGTCCTGCCGGGTCGGTCAGGTAGCGGTCCCACACGAACAGCGGGGACGTTGCGTGTACGGCGGGTAGCCGGCACGGTGTGTCGCAGGGCAAGCACGACAAGCCGAAGCCACACCCCGACCCAACGACGACGCCACCGGCAAGAAGCCACCACCACCACCACCGAATCCTGGCAAACACGGCAAGAAGTGACCCCGGAGGACCGGCGCCAGTCGATGGTCGCCGCGCTGGTCAAGGCCAGCCGGCTCACCCACACCTTGCCTGATCGCCCGAGCTGCGGTTCACCACGCGCACATCGTCGGCGGCCTGGGCGGCGGCGAGGCTCGGCACATGATCGGACGGGCTGGCCCTACGCTCAGGTCGTGGACGACGACGTGCTGGTGATCGAAACCTCCTGGCCTGCCACGACCATCGACGGCGACCCCGGCATCGTGTCCGGAATGCTGTCGGTCAGCCGCACTGTTGGTGG
>JBOHGT010000255.1:0-2254 GCA_050700385.1 Pseudonocardiaceae bacterium
TGATCACCGCATCGGTGACTCGTCCTTCAGGGTCTCGCCGGCCGTCTCAGCGTGGGGATGGCTCTCACCAAGTGATCTCGGCGGCTCAGCAGTCCTCCTCGAGGTCGAGGTCGACGACCCCGACGCAGTCGGCGAACGCATGACCACCCACGGCGCCGAGGTGGTCGTGCCGATCGAGAACCGAACCTATGGCAAGCGCTCGGGCCGCATCCGCGACCCATTCGGCCACCTATGGATCATCACTGGCGAGCTTCGCTGAGAGGCTGTTGTCTTTACGATCTTGAGGTCGGGTGCTTTCTCTGGTCAGACGTAAAGCTGGTGATCCCGCCTGGTCCATGCAGATCGACGACAGCATCAGCCCCAACGCATATCGCGCGCTCAGTGCGCTTGTTCTGGACCCACCTTGGCGTCTCAACAGGGGATCCCCTCTGAAATGACGTCCCGGGCGCTCGTGAGCAGCTGTCTTACGAGAGGTGGGCGAGGACGTTGATGATCGTGCCTCCGGGGTCCTCGACGAAGAAGCGACGCACGCCCCATGGCTCATCTCGGATGGGGTAGACCACGCGGAGTCCGCGCTCGAGTGCGGCCTCATGCGCGGCGTGGACGGCGGCCGGGTCGCCGACGTCGATGCCGAAGCTCGGCTCGGGGTTCTCCATCCCGGCCGGCGGGATGATGACCTGCGCGGTCGGGTTGGCCGGCGAAGTAAGCCCGAGTACGGGATCCTGCATGGCGACCTCGAGGCCGAGCACCTCGGTGTAGAACTCCTGCGAGGCGGGCAGGTTTGTTCCCTGGGCGTACGCCACGATCCTCGTCACTGACACAGCGACGACCTCCTTGATTGCTCTGAGAACTTTGGCACTTGGTCAGAGTGTCAGGCAGCCGCCGTGGGTTGTCGTGCGTTGGTGAAGCGGGCGTTGATGTGCTGGTCGATGGTGCGTAACGCGGCACGCAGGGGTGGTGCGGTGGTGGCCAGTAGTGGTCGGAGCACCCGGTTGTGGATTTTGGTGTAGAAGATCGCGAATGCGAGGCCGTCGTCGGTGAGGTGGTAGCGGTTGTGGCCGGATCGAGGTCCGCGTGCAGGACTTCGGGACCTGGTGGCCGAGCCGGCGGTTAGTGGGTACCGGGGGCACGGTTTGAGCATCATCCACGCTCTTGCGCAACCGTTGAGATCACCGCGACAGCGCGGGCACTGAGGTGCGCTTCGTGCTCCCGGCGGCGCCGCACGCTGAGTCTGTCACCGGCGGGGCGATCCGCTCCCCGGCCAGAGCGCCAGGACAACCTGCCGAGCTCACGACTCCCGGTGACCCGGCCACTCCCGATGACGCTGCCGCGCCGCGAGGCCGCCGCCACCAGCCAGCACCGCGGGATCCAGCTATCGGTGCTGGTCGCCACCGGATCCCCGGTGGCGCGCATGATCACCCTCGCCGGACTCCAAGGGGTACTCCTCAGCATCGATGGGTAAAGGGATGAGCTGCGATGGTGTGGACTCGGGGCGTGGCACGGCGAGCGCGATGATCGCCCCGCCACCGGCCAGCGCGGCGCAAACGATCATCGCGATGGTGAAGCCGTCGATGAAGGCTACGGGGGAGGCGAAGCTGCCCACGGTGGTGAACACCGCCACCAGGATTGCGACGCCGAACACGCCGCCGAGTTCCTGGGTCATGTTATTGGCGCCAGACGCCTTCCCGACCTCGTGCGGCGCGACGGCGCCGAGTATCGCGCTCTGCACCACGGGGATGGCCATCGAGACACCGATCCCGTTGAGGACCAGCGGCAGGACCAGGGCTCCATACCCGACATCAGGTGCGGCGATCACCGCTATCCAGGCCAGACCGGCCGCTTGCAGGCCGAGCCCACCAGCCAGAACAGGGCGGTTGCCGACCCGGTAGGCCAGCGCACCGGCCATGGGCGCGACGACGAACAGCGTCTTGCCGGTCTTTGTGTGTTATCCGCAGCTGCCACCCAGCAAAGACCAAACCCAAAGCCGCGGCCATCGCCGACACAGGACCAGCGATTGTAGCGATCACGTTGTCCATCGCATTATGCGTGACTTCTCAGCAGGTTCAGACCGAGGAAGATCAGCCCATCTGAGAAAATGACACCCCATGTAATTATCAAAGATCAGCCCTGTTCCACAGGGGCCGTGAGGTCGCATACAACGGCCGAGTGATCCGACCGCGCCGCGATTGATTGCTCGTATGGGTACTGCACGTCGTGGACGACGAAGCGCCTGCTGACCCAGACGGCGTCGAAC
>JBOHGT010000256.1:0-35977 GCA_050700385.1 Pseudonocardiaceae bacterium
TTCGAACAGTACTCGGTCATTGGACACCCAGCGCAGCATTATTCGAGAGGCCGGTCGGGCGAGGTCCGCACACGCCCGGCCTCGTGGCGCCGTGAGACGCACGGAGAACTCGTTCAGTCTTTGGCTCCCCGGGCGACCTACCTCCCCCCCGCCATCGGATCGGCCGTGTGCCCACCCCACCCGCTACCCACCCGCGCCCTCGTAGTACACGCGCCCCTGCCGTGCGTGTGGCCCCGGGGACCATCTGGGGACCGAGGTCGCAGCAAACACAGCAACACCGGTGACTCGGAGAACTGTCAGGCGAGACCCCGTGTTGCTGTCGCTGCACGTCAGCGCGTTATCGCCAGTCCTGGGGGTCAAGGGGTCGCAGGTTCGAATCCTGTCGTCCCGACCAGATGATGCACGTCGGAACCCTGCTTCATCCCGTGTGGAGCAGGGTTCCCATCTCGGTCTCGTCGAGCAGCTCACTGGCCGACCGGTCCGGGATGAGATCGAGCACGGTGCCGGCGCGCAGGTACACGACCAGTCGATCAGCGATCGACGACGACCCCGGGTGTGCCGACGTAGAACGCCGTCGCCCGGTGTCCATTCTCGGTGACGCTGAGTAGCGAGCGACCGTTCGTGACGCCGTCAACGGCGATTCCGGCAGCGATACCCTCCGCGGCAACGGCGGCAACGACATCCTCGTCGGCGACGCGGGCAACGACGCCGGCTTCGGTGGCACCGGTAGCGACTTTTGCGACACCGAGTCTCGAGACTCCTGTGAAAGCTCGCAATCCGAGCGCTGTCCGGTAGGTCATCCCTGAAATGGGCATGGTCGAGCTTGCCCATGGTGCCGGGTCGCCCGGAGGTCAGATTCCCCCGGGCGACCGCCGCACGGGGTCGTGCCGGCCGCTGGGTGAGTGACTAACTGAGTGACAAGGGGTCGTGAACGGCCTGGACGCACCACCGCTGTCCCCGGCTTGCGCTCGTTCCCGCTCCGCTCCACTCGCGCGCCGGGCGGTCGGCGCGGACGCGGACGCGGACGCCCGGCCGTAGACCTACAACAGTGCTCACCGGCCGACGCGGTGGGTAGGACCACGGGGGCTACCGTGGGTAGAGGAAGGGATCTACCTGACCGTGCGCAGCGGGGGGATGCCTGACAGTAGGATCACGCGCGTGCCGGACTCCACAGACGACTTCGAGACTCGCCTGGTCACACTCGAGGATGAGGTGACCCGGCTGCGCGAACAGGTTGCCCTGACCAGCTCGGACGCTGCCGCTGCTCGCGTGCTGGCGGCCGGGGCTGACCATGACGTGGCGGAGGTCCGCGCTGAGTTGCGCTCGCATACCCAGGCCCTCAACGCCTTGCGTGACACCCAGTTGGAGCACGTCCGGGAGATGCGTGAAGGGTTCGCCAAGCAGGCCACGGGCATGACGCAGATCACCGCGCTCCTCACGAAGATCGCAGGGTCGGAGGGTCTCAGTTAGGCGTAGCTGGAACAACTCCGCGCTACCCAACGGGCCGTGTGACGGCTAGAACGCGACAGGGCAGCGCGCAGTCAACGCCGGGCGACACCGATGCAGGGTCTCGAGTCCGCGCAGCGTCCTCCCGACCGGTATGGCCTGGTCGGGTCGGCGGTGTACTCCGCAGTAGTCAGGCCCCCTGCGCAGTCGTTGCACAGGTCGTCCCGGCGCGGCCGATGCATCCCAAGAGTGTCGGTGCCAGCCGCCATGATGACAGCGGGACCACTCGATGACCGCCCGGCCGCGGGCCGGATCTGATCAAAAGGAGATCGCATGCGTGAAGCAGACGTGTTCGTGTTGGCGGACCGGGCGCTCGACGACCTGGTGCAGCAGATCAAGGACGACCAGTGGACGATGACGATGCCGACAAGCTTCGCCATGCGCCAGACCGACCACGCGCCGACCCTGCGCGAGATCGTCAACTACCATGCCTACGACGACGCCTGGGTGCCCGATATGCTGGCGGGCAGGACGATGGACCAGGCCGGCCGCGACAAGTTCGACGGGGACCTGCTCGGAGCCGATCCCAAGACAAACTTCGCCGCGATCGTGGACACGGCGTGCACGGCGGCGACCCAGCTCGACGATCCCGACCGGATCGTGCACTGCTCCTTCGGCGACTTCAGCGCGCGGGAGTACTTCTGGCAGATCAACTCGTTCCGTGGGCTGCGCGCCCACGATCTCGCGCTGGTGATCGGAGTCCAACCGCGCCTACCTGACGAACTCGTGCAGGGGATCTGGGAGGAGATCAGCCCACAGGCCGAAGAGTGGCGCGCGATCGGTGTCTTCCCTGCTGCCGTGCCCGTGCCGGGCAGCGCCCCGCTGCTGGATCGCCTGCTGGGCCTGACCGGCAGACCGCCGACCCCCGCCTGATTCGTAGGAATCCTGCCCTGGCGCAGCAGCTTGTTCGACATCGACCCGAAATGGGACGTCCGTCGAACGACGACTTGGGAGACTTCTATTCTTCACACGTTCATCCGACGTTCTGGCGGTTGCACGGCTGGATTGATGACCGAATCGACGACTGGCCCAGAGTCAATGCTGCCCGGCTCACTCCCACGACGATCGACGACGTGCCTTGGTTTGCGGCGGACGGGCAGCTGGTCCGGGTGGGAAGTCCATTCTACTGGCCGCCCTCGGACCACCACCACGACCCGGGCGGCGATGCCGAAGCCTGCGAAGCTGGCCTTCCGCGAAATACTACTCGGGATCAACCTTCCGGAGCTGCATCAGTGATGTCGCTGCCCGTTGGGTGCTGATACCACTGGCGGGCGCATGCCGGCAACCCGTCAGCGGGTGAGAGCCCTGTCTCATGTCCCGTGCTGATGGGCGAGCACCTCCTCGTCGACGCGGCGCCGGACGTCCGGACCCGGTCGTTGTGCTCCACCCCTCGAGGTGCCTCGCAGCGATCCACCGAGGCCAGGCGTCGATGCACACGCCGTGCAGCGTGCTCCCGCCGGCCGTCTTCCAGGTCATACTCGATACAGCCTCTTGCTTGTTGACAGCACGTTCACGGGTTCGATACATGGCCGAAATACGACATGCGATCATTGCGGACGCGGTATGACTAGCGGGTGGCGGACAGAACATAATGTCCGCCCGATGGGGCCTACATGGTGATAGTTATATGGCCGAAGCCGACGAGCCGGGTTCGGACTCCACACATCCGGACGGCACCGGTGAGGCGATCGACGACCCGGGTCCGCCCGACTCCGGTCTGAACCGTGGGAGCACGGCGGAAGCACCGGAGGTCGGAAAGACCGGGGCGCGGTTCGGGTCCGGCGCGAGCCGCCGGCCGCGTGAGCGACCGGAGGTCGGAAAGACCGGGGCGCGGTTCCGATCCGTCCGTAGGACGGACGACATGCCGGCGGCGCAGCAGGAGCCGCTGGAGCCGTCACAGCCGGAGTATCAGAGCGCACCACAACCGACCACGCATGACGTCGCCCACGTCAGCGATGAGAAGGACTGGGACGAGGTCGGAGGGGATGAGCCCGACGACGTCTCCCCGAGGGTACGGCCCTACACGTGGACCGCAGGGCGCACCAAGTCCAGTCATGACCTGGCGGTGGAGTCGCTGATCTCGACTGGTGATCATGGTGTCGACCTCTCCGATGAGTCGACCAGATATGAGCACCGTGTGATCGCTGAGTTGTGCGCGCAGCCGCGGTCGGTGGCCGAGGTGGCGGCATCGCTGTCCGTCCCACTGGGTGTCGCACGAGTGCTGGTCGGTGACATGGCGGAACTGGGCATCGTCGTCGTTCATCGAACTGCTGGCTCACCGGATGGGCCACCGGATCTCACGTTGATGGAGAGGGTGCTCAGCGGGTTACGTCGGCTCTAGTTCGAGGCTGCGCCGGGCCGATCCGCCGGACACCCGTCGCCTGAGTACGCGTGGCCCGGCAAGCGTCACAGCTCGGCCCGCTACTTCGCGCCGACGCTCGAGTCCTCGGCCGGCAGTGCCGCGTGTCGCGGCACGGCCACGGAGCTTGCGCCTGTCAGCGAGGAGAACTCGTAGGCGCTCTCGGCGTGCTCGGTCTCGTCGATCCCGATCGCCTCGTCCTCCTCGTCGACACGGAAGCCGACAGTGGCCTTGACCACGACCGCGATGATCAGTGACAGCACGAAGGAGTAGGTGAGCACGGAAGCGGCGGCGATCGCCTGGTCGCCCAGCTGGGACAGGCCTCCTCCGTAGAACAGACCTTCGGCCTCGGGGTCGCCGGTGACGGCCTCGGTGGCGAAGAACCCGATCAGCAGTGTCCCGATGAGACCGCCGACGAGATGGATACCGACCACATCGAGCGAGTCGTCGAAGCCCAGCCGGTACTTCAGGCCCACCGCCAGTGCACACAGCATGCCCGCGGTGCCGCCGATCGCCAGCGCTCCCAGCGGCGTCACCGAACCACATGCCGGGGTGATCGCGACCAGACCGGCCACGACGCCGGAGGCAGCGCCCAGGGTCGTCGGCTTCCCATCGCGGACCCGCTCGGCCAGAAGCCAGCCGAGCATCGCGGCGCAGCTTGCGGCGAGGGTGTTGACGAACGCGGTAGCGGCGAGATTGTCGGCTGCGACTGCCGATCCGGCGTTGAAGCCGAACCACCCGAACCACAACAGGGCAGCTCCCAGCACCACGAACGGCAGGTTGTGCGGGCGCATGGCGTCGGCCGGCCACCCGCGCCGCCTGCCGAGCACCAGGGCCAGCGCGAGCGCCGCGGCACCGGCGTTGATGTGCACCGCCGTACCGCCGGCGAAGTCCAGCGCTGCGAGGTCGTTGGCGATCCAGCCGCCCGCCACGCTGCCGTCATCACTGTCGAAGGCGAACACCCAGTGCGCCACCGGGAAGTAGACGATGGTGGCCCAGAGCCCGGCGAACAGCAGCCAGGGTCCGAAGCGCGCCCGGTCGGCGATCGCTCCGGAGACAAGTGCGACGGTGATGATCGCGAACATCGCCTGGAACGCCACGAACGCGAGGTCGGGCAGCGCCGCCGGGTCCTCCGGCGCCGTCAGCAGGGTCTCCAGCCCGAGATGCTCGCCCGGGTTGCCCAGCAGACCGGCACCGACATCGTTGCCGAAGGAGACCGAGTAGCCGTACAGCACCCACAGCACCCCGACCACGCCGATGCTGCCGATGCTCATCATGATCATGTTGAGGACGCTCTTGGCTCGGACCATGCCCCCGTAGAAGAAGGCCAGCCCGGGCGTCATCAACAACACCAGGGCAGCACTGGTGAGTACCCAGGCCGTGCCACCGGTGTCCACATCCATCGCGATCCTCCTCGATTCGAACGGCCACTCCGCCGGGAAGGGCGGGGTGCGAGAAGGGTCGGGAGCAACTGTTGCAACGGTCGCTGCTGCGTGTTTCGGAATCATGAACCTTGCCGAGCGGATGTTAACGAGATGTTTCGTAAGATCCGCCACCGCGACCTGCTCGTGTGATTGCCAGGTCAACGAGGATGGGATCAACGCGGCGACCCATCACCCGATCAGTCGTATATGGCGGCCAGCTCGTTTACAGTGAGTCATCATCGGTTGGTGTCACAAAGACACCGTTCACCGCTCTGGCGCAACCGGTCGTCGCGCAGGGGTTGACCTGTGCGGTGGGTACCGCGACGCTGCTGGACGCTTGTGTCGCTGATGGGCGGGACGAGGGAGGTCGGGAGATATGACTCATACGCCGATATTCGAGGAGCTGTGCCAGGAGCACGCGCAGGCGGGTAGAGCCCGTCCGGCGGGTGGGTCGACGGCGGCCGCCGACGAGGACCGTGCCGGCGACGAGGTGGCGGCTGCCGACGAGCCGGATGGCGACTGGATCGCCCGGAAGAGCGGGTGGCACAGGCGTCAGGATCAGAGCTGATCGACGCCGGTGACCCGGACGGTGGCGGTGCCGGCCTCGTCGGAGGCGGCCAGGTCGATCTCGGCGCTGATACCCCAGTCGTGGTCGCCGGCCGGGTCGTCGAGAATCTGCCGGACCGTCCACCGATCCGGCTGCTCGTCGATGAGCAGTAGCCCCGGGCCGCGGGCGTCGGGGCCCGTGCCGATGTCGTCGAACATGTCGAAGTAGGGCTCGAGCGCCAGCGACCACCGCTGCGCGTCCCACCCCGCGGGGCCATCGAGGTCGCCGAGCTCGTCCCATCGCCGGCGGGCGGCGAGTTCCACCCTGCGGAACAGTGCGTTGCGGACCAGCACCCGGAACGCCCGTGAATTGGACGTGACCGACGGCGGTCGTTCGTCGACGGGAACCGCCACCGGTCGCGCCGCCCCCGGCTCGGCCAGCTGCTCCCACTCGTCGAGCAGGCTCGAGTCGACCTGGCGGACCAGCTCGCCGAGCCACTCGACGAGGTCGGCGAGCTCCTCGGTCTTGGCCTCGTCGGGCACGGTCTGCCGCAGCGCCTTGTACGCGTCGGCCAGGTAGCGCAACACCAGGCCCTCGGAGCGGGCAAGCCCGTAGTGACCGACGTATTCGACGAAGGTCATGGCCCGCTCCGAGAGGTCGCGGGCCACCGACTTGGGGGACAGCTGGAAGTCGGCAACCCAGGGGTGCCCGCGCCGGTACATCTCGAATGCGGCGTCCAGCAGGTCGGCCAGCGGTCTGGGGTAGGTGACGCTCTCGAGCAGCGCCATCCGCTCGTCGTACTCCAGCCCGTCGGCCTTCATGGCCGCGACAGCCTCTCCGCGGGCCTTGAACTGTTGGGCGGACAGAACCTGGCGCGGGTCGTCCAGGGTCGACTCTATGATCGACAGCACGTCCAGCGGGTAGCTGGGCGACTCCCGATCGAGGAGCTCGATCGCGGCGAGCGCGAACGGCGACAGCGGCTGGTTGAGGGCGAAGTCGAGCTGCAGGTCGACGGTGACCCGCACGAGGCGTCCCTCCCCGTCAGGCTCGGAGAGGCGTTCGACGACACCGGCCGCCAGCAGCGCCCGGTAGATGGCGATGGCCCGCCGGATGTGGCGCAGCTGGGCGGGCCGCTCCTCGTGGTTGTCGGTGAGCAGGTGCCGCATGGCGGCGAACGCGTCCCCCGGGCGATTGATGACGTTGAGCAGCATGGTGTGGCTCACCGCGAAGCTCGACGTCAGCGGCTCCGGTTGGGCGGCGACGAGCCGGTCGAAGGTCTGCTCGCCCCACGACACGAAACCCTCGGGAGGCTTCTTGCGGACGACCTTGCGGCGCCTGCGGGGGTCGTCGCCTGCCTTGGCCAGGGCCTTCTCGTTCTCCACGACGTGCTCCGGTGCCTGCACGACGACGGTGCCGGCACTGTCGTACCCTGCTCGCCCCGCCCGACCGGCGATCTGGTGGAACTCCCGCGCCTTGAGGTGACGGGTGCGTACCCCGTCGTACTTGGCCAGGGCGGTGAGCAGCACCGTGCGGATCGGTACATTGATCCCGACGCCGAGCGTGTCGGTACCACAGATGATCTTCATCAGGCCGGCCTGCGCGAGCCGCTCGACGAGGCGCCGGTAGCGGGGGAGCATGCCGGCGTGGTGCACGCCGATGCCGTGGCGCACCAGGCGCGACAGCGTCCTCCCGAACCCGGCGGTGAACCGGAAGGAACCGATCAGCCCCGCGATGGCGTCCTTCTCGGCACGGCTGCACACGTTGATGCTCATCAGCGCCTGGGCCTGTTCGATCGCCGACGCCTGGGTGAAGTGGACGACGTAGACGGGGGCCTGCTGGGTGGCCAGCAGCTCCTCGAGCGTCTCATGCAGCGGGGTCATGACGTAGCGGTGGTGCAGCGGTACCGGGCGCTGCGCCGACCGCACGACGGCCGTGCTCCGCCCGGTGCGTCGGGTCAGGTCCTTCTCGAAGAAGCTGACGTCGCCCAGTGTCGCCGACATGAGGACGAACTGCGCGCCGGGCAGCTCCAGCAGCGGCACCTGCCACGCCCAGCCGCGGTCGGGGTCGGCGTAGAAGTGGAACTCGTCGGACACAACCTGGCCGACGTCGGCTGCGGCGCCGTCCCGTAGCGCGATGTTGGCCAGGACCTCCGCGGTGCAGCAGATGATCGGCGCGGTGGCGTTGACGCTGGAGTCGCCGGTCATCATCCCGACGTTGTCCGCACCGAACGCGCCGCACAGCGCGAAGAACTTCTCCGAAACCAGCGCCTTGATGGGGGCGGTGTAGAAGCTGCGCCTGCCTTCGGCCAGAGCGGTGAAGTGGGCACCGGTGGCCACGAGGCTCTTGCCCGACCCGGTCGGCGTGCTGAGGATGACGTTCGACCCCGACACCACCTCGATGAGTGCTTCGGCCTGCGCCGGGTAGAGCCGCAGCCCCTGCCGCTCGGCCCACGCGGAGAAGGAGTCGAAGAGGTCGTCGGCCTCCGTGCTGCCCGGCAGCTGGTCGGTGAGCGTCATCGTGAGACCGATCGTGCCCGGCGGTCAGTTGGCGCCGGCCTGCGGCCCCTTGATGGTCACGGCCTCGTTCCACCGGGCGAAGGTGATGGTGAGCCCGCCTCGAGGCGCGCGGCTCTCGAGCTTCAACGGATAGGGATTCTCGGCGTCGTCGGCGATGTAGAGCATTCCCTCGCCCTGTTGCGGCTCGAGTTTTACGACATCCCAGTCGCCAACCTTGCCGGAGCCCGCCTTGATGAACTTCTGCTTCGAGCCGAGCAGCTGGTCGAGCAGCGAGTTCTTGTCCACGGCCCGGACCAGCTGGGCCGCCTGCGGGTCCTTCGTCGACAGCTTCTGGTAGCCCGGTCCCCCCAGGCCGGGAATACCCTTGACGTGGATGGTCTCACCCACCCTGATCACGCTGACGGTGCGGTCGCCGGCGGTGATCTCTTGCTTGCCGTCGCCGCGGTTGGTCAGCAGCAGGTCGACCGTGCCCTTGCTGGTACCCTGGCTGATGTTGCCGGTGATGTGCACGGACTCGGCGTTCCTGGCCGCCGTCCGGGCGTCACCGAGGATCTGGTCGGCGGGCCTGTCCGCCTGCCCCCCGCCGCCGCATGCTGCAAGGATGAGCGGCGCCGCCAGCAGGCCGGCCACTGCGTTGATCCGCTTTGCCACAGTTGTCGCCTCTGTTCCGAATCGGCTTCCGGCCGTGCTCCGGCCGAAGTGCGACAGGGTAACGGCCGTCCGATGCCCAGGTCGGGCTGGCGCCGTCACCCCAGCCGTCACCCGACCGCGCACCCGGTTGCCCACGATCACGGGAAGCGCATTGACACCCGATCTAGCAGGCTGAATTGTGCATGGATCGGGACGCCGAAGGCCGACCGGTGTCCGTCGCTCTCTCGAGGTGGGGCAGTGGGTCGAACTCCGGGTGTGCGGGCGCTCAGCGTCCTGCCGCTGGTGCTGACGCTCGTGGTCTACCTGGCCGCCATGATGCTCACCTCTCCACCGTTGACCGCCGCCGGTTCCGGCCCGCAGTGCCGTGGTTTGCACTGGGTCCGGGCCTGGACGGTGCCGGCGAGTGAACCGCTCGACCCGGGTCGCTCCTGGCTGGTCCCGGCCGGCCCGCTGCGCTCGGCCCCGGCGGGGTCGGCCCCGGCGGGGTCGGACACGGCGACCGCTGGGCAGGTCCTGCGGACCGACCTCAGGCCGCTGCTCGGCGGGGACACGTTCCGCGTGCGGCTGTCGAACCGGTTCGGCACAACCCCGTTGGTGCTGCGGGCGGTGCGGGTCGGGGTGCTGCGGCCCGGCGCCGCGCCGGTCTCGCCCCGGCCGGTGGTCTTCGGCGACGAACCGTCGGTCACGCTGCTGCCGGGCGCGGAGGTGCTGAGCGATCCGGTGGAGCTCGGATTCGCAGCGTTCGAGACGCTGTCGGTGAACGGGTACCTGCAGCGCGTGCCGCGAACCCTCTCGCACTCGCTGGTGGTCGGCGTCGACGTGCTCGCGCCCCGGCGCGTCGGCGCCGTGGTGGCGTTCGGCGACTCGATCACCGACGGGTGGTCCGAGATGTTGCCGGTCGCCGAGAGCGCACAGCGTGGCGATCGGGGTGTGCGCTACCCGGAGTTCCTCGCCCGGCGGCTGGCCGCGCAACCCGGCGCACAGCGTATGGCGGTGCTCAACACCGGCATCAGCGGCAACCTGCTGCTGCGAGACGGCCGGCTCGGGCCCAGCGGGCTCTCCCGGCTCGATGCCGACGTGCTCGCCCATCCCGGCGTCACGGATGTCATCGTGCTCGAGGGGATCAACGACCTCGGGCAGCCGCCCCGGTCCACGACCGCCGAGGTGATCGTCGGGCTGCGACGCGTGGTCGAGCGGCTGCAGGCCGCCGGCCTCAACGTCGTCGTCGGCACGCTGACCCCCACCGGCGGCTCGATGCTGCCGGGTTATGGCGACCGCGTGGCCGACCGGCGCCGCGAGGTGGTCAACAAGTGGATCCGCGCCAGCGGGGTGCCCGACGGGGTGGCCGACTTCGACGCTGCACTGCGTGACCCACGCGACCCCAGCCGGCTGCGGCCCCGGTTCGACAGCGGGGACCACCTGCATCCGAGCACCGCCGGATACCGGGCGATGGCCGGCGCCGTTGCTCCCGCGCTGCTGCGGGGGCCTGACTGCCGCGTCCCGGGCTGAGCCGGTATGTCAGGGCTCGGCGCCTCCTCACCGCAGCGGGGCAGTTCGGTAGGGTGTGGTCCGGTCGTGCAGATCGGCCATGAGGAGCTCTCGGGCAAACGGGGAGTAATCGATCATCGACACTAGTCAGCTGATCGCAGGGCATTACCGCGTGCTCGAACGCATAGGTAGCGGCGGCATGGGCATCGTCTGGCGGGCCCATGACGAACGGCTGCATCGCACCGTCGCGGTCAAGCAGCTGCTGCTGCCTCCCGGCCTGAGCGATCAGGAGACCACGAGTAACCGGCGGCGAGCCCTGCGGGAGGCACGGATCGCCGCACGGCTGCAGCACCCGAACGCGATCGTGGTGTTCGACATCACCGAGCACGAGGGCGAGCCCTGCCTGGTGATGGAGTACATGCCCTCGCGTAGCCTCGCCGCGATCCTCGGCGACAGCGGGCCACTGCCGGCCCAGGATGTGGCCGCGATCGGCAGGCAGGTCGCCGCGGCCCTGGCAGCCGCCCACGCGGCCGGGATCGTGCACCGGGACGTCAAGCCTGGCAACGTGCTGATCGACGAGGCCGGGACTGCGAAGATCACAGACTTCGGCATCTCGCGGGCCGCCGGTGACGCGACCCTCACCCAGACCGGGATCTTGGCCGGCACGCCCGCCTACCTCGCCCCTGAGGTTGCCCGCGGCCAGGACCCCACACCCGCCTCGGACGTGTTCTCGCTGGGCGCCACGCTCTACGCCGCGGTCGAGGGGCGGACGCCGTTCGGCGAAAACCAGAACCAGCTGGCGCTGCTGCACTCGGTCGCCGCGGGCAAGGTGGAACCGCCCGGGCAGTCCGGCCCGCTGACCGATCTGCTGATGACCCTGCTCCGCGTGGACGCAGCCGAGCGGCCCGGGATGGAGCAGGCCAGGGCCGGGTTCGCCACGGTGCAGCGCAGCAGCGGAGCGTCCGGCCCGGCGGCAGCCGCGACCGGCACCGTGGTGCCGGCGGCCACCGTAGCCGGTCCGCGGCGCGACGACCAGCCGCCACCCACCTCGACGCTGGGGGGTACCCCGCCCCCAACCCAGCCGTCAGCGAGGCCGGTGGCGGACCGCAGCGTGGTCCCCCCGTCGCCCGCGGCCCCGCCCCCCCGTCCCGTCGCTGCCCCCGAGCCGGGCCGACTCGCACGCCCCTCCCGGCGGACCACCGTCGCTGTGGCGCTGGTCGCAGTCGTGCTTGCCCTCAGCAGCCTGCTGATCTTCGCCGTACTGGCTCAATCGGATAACGAGCGGGCGGCTCCCAGCGGCCGGCCACCCGCAGCCGCACCGGCACCACGACCCGCGCCGAGTGGCCCGGCGGTCCCGCAGCCCGCACCGCAGCCGGCGGCTCCGGACCCGTCCGGGGGGCCGATCGAGTTCAGTCCCGCCGGGCAGCTGGTCATCGACTACTACAACGGGCTGGACGATCTCGACTCGGCGTGGGCGATGTTGTCCGAGCGGGCGCAGGCCTCGTTCGGCGGCCGGGCCGGCTTCGACCAGTACTGGGGCCAGTACTCGGAGGTGAGCGCCCAGAACGCACAGGGTGTGACGCGAAACGAGGACGGGACGGTGAACGTCCCGGTCGACGTCACCTACAACGGCTCGGGCGTGCAGCAGGAGAAGCGGGTACTGCGGATCACCCGGGTCGGCGGCGAGTTGCTCATCGACTCCGACGCCCGCTGACCCGCATCAGGACCCTGCCGAGCAGCGTGTCGCATGATCGCGGCGGTTAACCGCATTCTGGCACCAGAACGCGGCAACCCACGGGTCGGTAACCGCGTTCTGGCACCAGAACGCGGTTCTCGAACGCAGGGGCTTACCAGATCGGCAAGATCACGGCAGTGAGCGCTGTCGCCAGCACGGCGAGCACCAGCCGGATGGCCCGCCCGTGGCGCCGCCACTGGCCGTCCCACCAGTCCGGGTCCCTCGAGTGGTGGCGCCCGAGGGCCATCCACGCCCGGCCCAGCCCGAAGCCGGCTCCGGTAGCCAGGGCCGCGGGCCAGTCGGCAAGCAGGACGACGGCCACCAGCGGCAGGTAGGGCAGGTTGCTGGGCATGTGGGTCCGCACCCCGGTCCCCATCTCGAACCCGAAGCGCAGCGCACCCGCATCCGCGCCCTCGTCGATCACCGCGGTGGGAACCTGGTTGCGCCGGTGCGGCAGCGCCAATCGGTGCAGACCGACCTCGCCGGCGAGCGCGAACAGGGCGAGCCCTGCTACTACGACCTGCCCTGCTACCGCTGGCACGAGCGGGCGGACCAGGCTGCCGAGCAGTAGCCCCATCACGGCGGTGGCCACCCCACCGAGCAACAGGCCGAGCGTGAAGTAGGCCCGCGACCCATCTCGCCAGACTGGCGAGCTCAGCAACTCCGCCGAGTTGAAGCTTCAGACCGAACCCGACAGCCCGTAGCCGGCCGTCAGCCCGAGCAGCATCCACGGCAGCACCCAGCCGGCGCCCGGCGCAGCAGCCGCAGCGGCCAGCCCGGCTCCGGCGAGGACGGTGATCGCGCCGGTCGCAGCCAGCGGGCCGGTGGCCCGGCGACGGGAGCGCGCGGCCTCGGGCCTGGTCACTGGCTAGGGACCCAGCCGGGGAAGTGGCGGGACGATTCGCGGGGGCCGGACTGGTTGCAGCGGCGGAACGGGCACCGGCAGCGGCGGTAGCGCCGGGGTGGGACTCGGGGTCGGGCTCGGGGTCGGGCTCGGGGTCGGACTCGGGGTCGGACTCGGCGACACGATCGGCTCGCCCGACAGGCGTGCGCTGCAGATGACCCGCTCCGGATTGGGTGCCCCCTG
Source organism: Pseudonocardiaceae bacterium (assembly GCA_050700385.1). Classification (GTDB taxonomy): domain Bacteria; phylum Actinomycetota; class Actinomycetes; order Mycobacteriales; family Pseudonocardiaceae; genus WHSY01. Next base: position 13,314 of record JBOHGT010000256.1, read on the forward strand.
GTACTGGACCTCCCCGTCGGCGCAGCGCCACACCGTGCCATCGGCTTCCCACCGCCACCCACTGCTCGCGTACTCGCCTGCCCAGCAGATCGTGAGCGGCCGGTAGCAGTCGACGTAGCCGTCCGGCCCGGTGACGCAGCCGTCGCGGAACCACCCGTCCGCCCCGCAGTGTTCCGGGGAATATGGGTAGCCGCGACACAGCGGCCCGCCCGGGCCGTCGAAGTACCGGCCGCAGTCCGGGTGCTCGGTGCCCGGGTCGGCCCGTGCCGGGCGGGCGAGCGGGATCCAGCCGAGCGCGGTCATCCCCAGGGTCGTCGCGGCCGCACCGAACACCGCGAAGAACCCCCGGCGCCGGACCGGGACGGCAGGGACTTCGAAGGTGATCCGCCGGGGTTCGCGATCGGCTGCGGGTTCGGCGTCGATCCGCGGAACGTCGTCGATACCGGCCATATGCCCCTCCTCGGTCACCGGTCAGGTCGCACCCGGTGGTACGGGCTGCGGGTGGGCGAGCAGATCCGCGAGGTGAGACCGCAGCTCGCCGGTCGACTGGATCGGTCGCGCCGCCACCACGGTGCCCTGCGTATCGGCGATGAGCAATGCCGGCGCCCACGGCACATCGAGCTCGGCGAAGAGCCGCTCGTCGACTCGTACCGCCACCGCCGGGCTGGTGGGCCAGTCGACGGCACGGAACGACAGCGCCTCGAACCGGGTGTCGGGGTGATCACCTGCCAATGCCACCGCCGTCCGGTACGCCGGCTCGCAGAACCCGCAGCCGGGGGCGAGCACCAGCAGCACCGTTCGGCTGCCGGTGGCGAGCGCATCCACCCGCCGCCCCACCAGTGGACGGCTGCCCTGCGTGGACAGCTCCGCCACGTCGGCCTGCAGCTCGCGGACCTGCCGGAGCAGCCCCGCCATGGCCAGCGCCAGCAGGACCAGGCAGATCCAGGCGAGCACCAGCGCCGCCGCCATCAGGCTCATCCCGCCCCCCGCTGCAGCGCGCTCGGTGGAACCCCGTCGATCGCGGCCGGCAGGCTGTGCAGCAGCACGGTGAGCACCGCACCGCCGGCCAGCAGCAGCGCGATCCCAACACCGGTCAGGTCCAGCGCGGGCAGCGCCACCGCCGGGTAGGTGACGGCCGCCAGCCCGCTGATCACTGCCAGGCCGGCGGCTCGCGCCATGCCTGCGGGTCCGACCAGCGACGGCCGGTTGCTGCACCCGCAGTCGGAGCGGTCGCCCCGTCGGTAGCGCACCAGCAGGCTGGCGAGGAAGCCGAGGTAGAGCAGCCCCTGGGCGAGCAGCACCCAGCGCAGGACCGGCGTCCCGAGCAGCAGTGCGGCGAGCACCGAGGTGCCCACGAGGAGCTCGGCCACGGCCACCGCGCGGGCGGTGGATCTCGCGGCAAGGACTCTTTCGAGGCCCTGCTCAGCCAGCGCCCGGGCCAGCGCTGTCGGGTCGAGCAGGTGATCGGCACCCGAAGCGACCAGCAGCAACGCTGCCGCCGCCGCGATGGTGCTCAGCACGATCACGAATCCCTCCAGGTAACGTTCAGCTCCTCCAGGAAGCCCAGCGCCGCGTCGGCGTCCGGCGTGTCGTGCGGGCCGGGGATCAGCTGGGCCACGGCGGTGGGCGTTGCCAGCACCAGCGACTCGGCGCGGGCCCGGCCAGCCGCGCCGCCGACGAGCGGCCGGCGCCAGATCTCGCCGTGCCGTGCGCGGTGCCCGCGGAAGCGCGGGACGGTCACCTCGGCCCGGCCTGGGAGTTCGATCCGCAGCTGGCCCACCCCGGGCAGCCGCTTGGCCACCCGGAACGGCTCGATGTGGACCCGCCCCGGCTGGCGCGGACGCACGAGCATGCCTTCCGGAGTGTCGGTGAGCCGCAGGGCATCGAAGACCCGGATGATCCCATCGGCCGCCGGCACCGGCCCGGCCTGACTGCGATGCAGCTCGAACCATCGGCCCCGCCACGCGGCGCGGAACTCGGCGGGGTCGCGCCGGCGGGCGACGAGCAGCTCGCCACCCGCGTAGGACGTCCTGGTCACCTCGGCGCCCGCCATCGGGTACGTGACGTGCCATTCGAACGCCCCCGTCTCCGCGACGGTGAAGCCGTGAGGGGTGCCGGAGATCCGCGCGACGAACGTGCACGACCACGGCTGCGACACGTCGAGGTCGGCCCGGTCGAGACGGATGCGGGAACCGTCGGGGACAGTGAAGGAGGGACCGCCGCGCCACCGCCATGCGTCGCGTGGACGGATGTTGCTCGCCGAGCCGGGCACGGTCATCGGGCACCCCTCCCTCCGCACCGAAAGCTGGCGGGATGCCGAGCATATCCGAGCGACGGGCCCGCCCGACAGGGCCGACCGGAGTGCACCGGCAGGAGTCGATGGGCCGGTGGTCGACCCGTTGGTGGTCTTGGATTGACCCGTTGGTGAGGTCCTGGGTTGACCGTTGGTGAGGTCCTGGGTCGACACTGTGGCACCCTGGGCCGACGGGCTGCGCGGGGCGTCCCTGCGGGCCCGTCCCGCCACCAGAAAGGCCCAGACGTGCAGCCCAGCGAGGCGCGTGCCGGCGCGAGCACCGAGCAGGTGCTCACCGTGCCCAACGCGCTGAGCCTGCTGCGACTTGCCGGGATACCGCTGTTCCTGTGGTTGCTGCTCGGGCCCGGTTACGACCTGCTGGCATTGCTGGTGCTGGTGATCAGCGGCATCACCGACTGGCTGGACGGGAAGCTCGCGCGCTGGCTGGACCAGTCGAGCCGGTTCGGCGAGGTGCTCGACCCGGCCGTCGACCGGCTCTTCACGCTGTCCACGCTGGTGGCCTTGGGCATCCGAGAGATCATCCCGTGGTGGGTGATCGCGGTGCTGGTGGGACGCGACGTGGTGCTCGGGCTGTGCCTGGCGCTGCTGAGGCGTTATGGCTACCGACCGCCGGACGTGCACTACCTGGGCAAGGCCGCCACACTCTGCCTGCTCTACGCCTTTCCGCTGCTGCTACTCGCCGAGGGCGCCACCGGCATACTCGGCGCGGTCGCCCGCCCGCTGGCGTACGCGTGCACCGCGTGGGGCGGCGCGCTGTACCTGTGGTCCGCGGTGCTCTACCTGTGGCAGGTGTCGGCCGCCCTGCGGGCGCCGCGGTGCCCGTCGCCCGCCGGGATATCCGATGTCAGAGATGTCCGATGACAGAGATGACTGAATCACCCCGCCGCGCGACGGATCTCGTCAGTTCGCTGCTGCGCGGGGTGCTCTCCGACCACCTCGACCCCGGGTACCGGCATGCCGCAGAGCAGCGCGGCGGCGCGCCTGCCACGGGTCGTGCCCAGCTGGTGTGGCTGCTGGTGGGCGGGCTGCTGGTGGGGGTGCTGCTCGGTGCCGCCGGGGTGAACGCGGCTGCCCGCGCGCCGGGCGCCGAGCAGGCCACCCGCGGGCTCGCTGCCGAGATCGTGCAGGGCCGGGCCCGCACCGACGAGCTGGCCCAGCGATCCGGCGAGCTGGCCGCCGAGGTCGACCGGGTGCGCAGTGACGCGCTCGCCGGCGACACCCTCGGGAGGCAGGCGCTGCGGCAGGTGCAGCGGCTCGAGACGGCGGTGTCCGCGGTCCCGGTGACCGGACCGGGGTTGCGCATCACCGTCGCCGACCCGCCGGCGCCGCCGGGGTCCGGCGCCAGCCGCGAGCAGACCGTCCTCGACCGGGACCTGCAGGTGCTGGTCAACGCGCTGTGGTCGGCCGGGGCCGAGGCCGTCGCCGTAGGTGGGGTGCGGCTGCACCCGCTGGCCACTGTGCGCCAGGCGGGCGGCGCCATGCTGGTGGACAACCGTCCGGTCCCGCAGCCCTACGTCTTCGACGTGGTCGGCGATCCTGCGGGGCTGCACACCGCGCTGGTCGAGACCGACGGCTTCGCCCGGTTCGACGCCTTCACCCAGATCTACGGCACGGAGTTCCGTGTCGAACCGGCCGAGCAGCTCCGACTCCCGGCCGGCACCGCCCGGCTCCAGCTGACCCAACCCACCGAGGGGAACCGGTGATCGGACTCGTCGCTCTCATCGTCGGCCTGCTGCTGGGCCTGTGGTTGAACCCGACCGTGCCCGGCTGGGTCGAGCCCTACTTGCCGATCGCCGTCGTCGCCGCTCTCGACGCGGTGTTCGGCGGCGTGCGCGCCCGCCTGGACGGCATCTTCGACGCGAAGGTGTTCGTGGTCTCGTTCATCTCCAACGTGCTCGTCGCGGCACTGATCGTGCTGCTGGGTGACCAGCTGGGCGTGGGCAGCCAGCTCTCCACCGCGGTCGTCGTCGTGCTCGGTATCCGCATCTTCGGCAACGCGGCCGCGATCCGCCGGCACCTGTTCAGGGCGTGACCATGGGGAAGCGGTCGAGGATCGACACCAGCCGGCGACTGTCCCGCGTGGTCGGCGCCGAGACCCGCTCGCGGAGTCGAGTCGGCGCCGCGCTGATCGCCGTGCTCTGCCTGGCCCTGGGCCTTGGGATCGCCACCCAGGTGCAGCGGACCCGGGCGGGCGACACCCTGGCCGACCAGCGCCCGCAAGACCTGGTCGTGCTGCTCGACGGGCTGCAGCAGCGGGAGGCCGTGCTGCGTGAGGACATCGCGGACTCCGAGGCCGCGCTGCGCCGGTTGCGGGCCAGCGGCGACACCTCGGCTGCCGCTCTGGACGAGGCGCGAGCGCGGGCCGGGGCGCTGGCGGTGCTGGCCGGGACGACCCCGGCGGCCGGCCCCGGCCTGGAGCTGACCATCGCCGACCCGCGGCAGCAGGTCACCCCGGAGACGCTGCTCGACGTGCTGCAAGAACTGCGCGGTGCGGGTGCGGAGGCGGTGCAGATCGGGGACGTGCGGATCGGGGTGGACTCCGCGTTCACGGGTACGGCGGGGGCCGTCCGCCTGGACGGGCAGCGGCTGGCCGCGCCGTACCGGGTGCTCGCCATCGGCGACCCGCCCACGCTCGCCGCCGCGTTGAACATCCCTGGCGGGGTCGTCGACACGGTTCGCCGGGGCGGTGGCGACAGCACGCTGGTCCAGTCCGAGCGGCTGGAGATCACCGCCTTGCGGCCCGTCACGGACCCCCAATACGCTCGCCCGATCTTCTGAGACCTGGGTGGGAGGAGTGCCGGTGATCCCGGAGGAGTTGCGGTACACGCAGGAGCATGAGTGGGTCGAGTCCACCGGCGAGGACACCGTCCGGGTCGGGATCACCGATTACGCGCAGTCCCAGCTCGGGGACGTGGTGTTCGTGCAGCTGCCGGAGGCCGGGGCGCCGGTGACCCCGGGCAAGCCGGTGGGCGAGGTGGAGTCGACCAAGAGCGTCTCGGACATCTTCGCCCCGCTGGCCGGGCAGGTGGTGGCCCGCAACTCCGACCTCGACGGGTCCCCGGAGCTGGTGAACTCCGACCCCTACGGTGCCGGTTGGATGGTCGAGATCCGGCTCTCCGACCCGTCGGAACTCGGTTCACTGCTCACGGCCGAGGAATACCGCAGGTTGATCGAGGGAACCTAGGGGAACCTGCTTGCAGGCTGGAGGATCGAACACTCGCATGGCCGCCCACGACGCCCCGTGACGGCACGGTACGTTGTCCTTCGATCAGCACCCTCCATCCGATTGAGGAGAGCCCAGGTGAGCACGAACGACGGGCCCGGCGTCCCGCCGGAGCGGACTCCGGAGCAGACCTCGGTCTTCCGGGCCGATTTCCTCGCCGAGACCGAGAGCAGTGAGACTGCTCCGGAACCACCGGTCGCGGGGGTCGATGCGCTGCCTGCGGGGTCGGCGTTGCTGGTGGTCAAGCGGGGACCCAACGCGGGCTCGCGTTTTCTGCTGGACCAGGACACCACCAGCGCAGGTCGCCACCCGGAGAGCGATATCTTCCTCGACGACGTCACCGTCTCGCGGCGCCACGCGGAGTTCCGCCGGGAGGGCGGGGACTTCGTCGTCGTGGACGTGGGCAGCCTCAACGGGACGTATGTCAACCGTGAGCCGGTCGACACCGCGGTGCTGGCCAACGGCGACGAGGTGCAGATCGGCAAGTTCCGGCTGGTGTTCCTGACCGGTGCGGGCACCAGGAGTCAAGGGGCTGACCAGGGGCTGCGGTGACCGCAGCAGGACGATCACCGCAGCACGCCGGGGCGAGCATCGGATCGGTGCTCGCCCGGCTCCGGGTGGAGTTCCCGGACGTCACGATCTCGAAGATCCGGTTCCTCGAGTCGGAGGGCCTGGTCAGCCCGGAGCGCACCGCGGCCGGCTACCGGCAGTTCTCCCCGGCCGACGTCGAGCGGCTGCGCTTCGTGCTGGCCGCGCAACGGGATCGCTACCTGCCGCTCAAGGTGATCAAGGAGCAGCTGGATTCGATGGATCGCGGTGGCGAACCCGGGCAGAGCGTGGCGATCCGGGGTCCGCGACCTCTGATCGGGCTGGTCGACGACGGGGTACGGGTCGACGACTTCGCCAGCCCGGAGGTCGTCAGGATGACCCAGGAGGAGCTGCTCGCCGAGGCCGGCATCACCGTCACGATGCTCGCCCAGCTCGAGCAGTACGGGGTGATCCGCCCGGGGCCCGCAGGGTTCTACGACGCCGACGCCGTGGTGCTGGCCCGTACCGCGCGGGAGATGACGGAGTTCGGACTCGAGGCCCGGCACCTGCGGGCGTTCCGGGCCTCGGCGGACCGGGAGGTCGGGCTGCTCAGCCAGATCGTCGCGCCGGTGAGTCGCAAGCGGGATCCCGATGCACAGGCCAAGGCGGACGAGGTGGTGCGCGAGCTGGCGGTGCTGTCGGTGCGGATGCATGCGTTGCTGGTCAAGACGGGCTTGCGCGGGGTTACTGGTAGGTGATGCGCCGGTCGCCGATCCGCTCGGCACGGGCCCGGCGCCGCGTGTAGCGTCGGGGGGTAGCGACGGTGGCCGCCGGGCCTGACCCGGATCCGTTGCCCGCACGAGGAATCCTCGATGCCCCCGCCAGGGCGGGGTGCGGCAGGAGGGAGCGCGACGCGATGAGCGAGATGCGTGTCGTCGGGGTCAGGGTGGAGCTACCGGCGAACCAGCCGATCCTGCTGCTGCGGGAGACCGAGGGCGAGCGTTACCTGCCCATCTGGATCGGGTCCGGCGAGGCGACCGCGATCGCGCTGGAGCAGCAGGGCGTGCAGCCGGCGCGGCCCATGACCCACGACCTGCTGCGCGACGTGATCACCGCACTGGGTCGCGAGCTGCAGCAGGTGCGGATCACCGAGCTGCAGGAGGGCACGTTCTTCGCCGAGCTGGTGTTCGACGGTGACGTCCGGGTGTCGGCCCGGCCCAGCGACTCGGTGGCTCTGGCACTGCGGGTCGGCGTGCCGATCCACGTCGCGGAAGAGGTGCTCTCCGAGGCCGGGTTGATCATCCCGGACGAGCAGGAGGACGAGGTCGAGAAGTTCCGCGAGTTCCTGGACCAGGTCTCCCCGGAGGACTTCCGCGGAGCGGATACATAAGGTCCGCGCGTCGCGTTGACCGCCCACGGTGGCCGTCCTACCGTCAACGGTAGGCGAATCGCGTCAGTGAGATTCGTCCCGGATGACCGCCGTGCAAGAAGTCGTGGCACGGGCCGGTCCGAGGCGTGGGAGGCACGGGTGGTGGACGGACCGCACAGCGGAGCGGACACCCCGTCACAGGACGGGTCGATGCCGACCGAGCAGGGCACACTGTTCCCCGACTCCGCGGTGAGCGGGGGTGCCCCGGACGGGCTCGTCGGCTACCGCGGCACTGCGGCCTGCCAGATCGCCGGGATCACCTACCGGCAGCTCGACTACTGGGCCCGCACGGGGCTGGTGGTGCCCTCGATCCGCAGCGCAGCCGGTTCCGGCAGCCAGCGGCTGTACTCGTTCAAGGACGTGCTGGTCCTCAAGGTGGTCAAGCGGCTGCTCGTCACGGGGGTGTCGCTGCAGAACATCCGGGTCGCGGTGGAACACCTGCGCCGCCGCGGGGTGCACGACCTCGCGCGCATCACGCTGTTCAGCGATGGCACAACGGTCTACGAGTGCACCTCCCCGGAGGAGGTGGTCGACCTGCTGCAGGGCGGCCAGGGCGTGTTCGGCATCGCGGTGAGCGGCGCCATCCGGGAGATCGCCGGCTCGATCCACCAGTTCCCGGCCGAGCGGGCCGACGGCGGCGTGGTCGCCGTCGCTCCGGAGGACGAGCTCACCAAGCGCCGCCGCACCCGGCGCATCAGCTGATCCACGCGGGGTATCCTGGCGCACGTAGTCGCCGACCCCGCTCGGGAGAGTCCCGGGTCACGCGACCCGGGCGCCGAAGGAGCAACCCCTCCCCGGAACCTCTCAGGCGACCAGGACCGTGCGGGTGAGACGCCTCTGGAAAGCGGTGGTACCGATGCCACCCGCCGAAGGGGAAAGCCGGCGTGACGCGCCGGTGAATCTCTCAGGCGCCCGTGTCACGCGGGCAGGGACAGAGGGGGAGGGCCGACCGGGCAGGGCGCCCGGCCGCCCGATCCGATGTCCGGGAGGTCCCCCGCGATGCGACCGTCCGAGCGGCTACCGCTCGCCGCGCTGGAGCACGGCACCCCGTTCGCCGATCGCCACGTCGGCCCGCGCCCCGCGGAGCTGGCCCGGATGCTCGAGACGATCGGGGTCGGCTCGCTGGAGGAGCTCGCGCAGCGCGCCCTGCCTGCTGCACTGCGGGAGTCGGATGCCGTGCCGGACCTGCCCGAACCCGCCACCGAGAGCCAAGCGCTGGCCGAGTTGCGCGAGCGCGCCACCCGCACTTGGCCCCGGACATCGATGATCGGGTCGGGTTACCACGGCACCGTCACGCCGCCGGTGATCCGCCGCTCGGTGATGGAGAACCCGGCCTGGTACACGGCCTACACCCCCTACCAGCCGGAGATCTCGCAGGGCCGGCTCGAGGCGCTGCTGAACTTCCAGACCATGGTCGCCGACCTCGCCGGCCTGCCGGTGGCCAACGCCTCGATGCTCGACGAGGCCACCGCCGCCGCCGAGGCGATGACGCTGCTGCGCCGCGCCGGCCGGTCGCCCTCGCCGCGCTTCGTGGTCGACGCCGACACGCTGCCGCAGACCCTCGCGGTGCTCGCCACCCGTGCCGAGCCGTTGGGCATCGAACTCGACGTCGCCGACCTCACGGGCGGATTGCCGGAGGGGGAGTGCTTCGGAGTGCTGCTGGCCTACCCGGGTGCGTCCGGCGCGGTACGCGACGACGCGACGCTGGTCGAGCAGGCCCACGAGCGGGGCGCCATGGTGGTCGTCGCCGCCGACCCGCTGGCGCTGACCCTGCTGCGCCCGCCGGGGGAGATCGGCGCGGACGCGGTGGTGGGCACCACGCAGCGCTTCGGGGTGCCGATGGGCTTCGGTGGCCCGCACGCCGCCTACCTCGTCGTTCGCCAGGGGCTGGAGCGTCAGCTGCCGGGGCGGCTGGTCGGGGTGTCCGTCGACGTGGACGGTGCACCGGCGTACCGGCTGGCACTGCAGACACGCGAGCAGCACATCCGCCGCGAGCGGGCCACCAGCAACATCTGCACCGCTCAGGTGCTGCTCGCCGTGATGGCCGCGATGTACGCCGTCTACCATGGGCCCGACGGGCTGCGGTCCATCGCCACCCGGACGCACCGGATGGCCGCGGTGCTCGCCGCGGGCCTGCGCGACGGCGGGGTCGAACTCGTGCACCGCGAGTTCTTCGACACCGTGCTGGCCGCGGTTCCCGGCCGCGCCGACGACGTGGTACGCGCCGCTCGCGAGCGCGGCGTCGACCTGCGGCGGGCCGACGCCGACCGCGTCGCCATGTGCTGCGACGAGAAGACCACCCGGGCACATCTCGCGGCGGTCTGGGAGGCGTTCGGCGTGCCCCCGCCCGCCCTGGAGGAGCTGGACCAGCACACCCCGGACGCGCTGCCCCCGACGCTGCACCGCACCTCGGAGTTCCTCACCCACCCGGTGTTCCACTCCCACCGCAGCGAGACGGCGCTGCTGCGTTACCTGCGCGCGCTCGCCGACAAGGACCTCGCGCTGGACCGCAGCATGATCCCGTTGGGCTCCTGCACCATGAAGCTCAACGCGACCGCCGAGATGGAACCGGTCAGCTGGCCGGAGTTCGCTGACCTGCACCCGTTCGCCCCGATCGAGGATGCCGCCGGGCTCATCGAGGTGGCAGCCGACGTCGAGCGCTGGCTCGCCGCCCTCACCGGCTACGACGCGGTGAGCCTGCAGCCCAATGCGGGCAGCCAGGGCGAGTTCGCCGGGCTGCTCGCGGTGCGCGCCTACCACCGCAGCCGCGGCGAGACGGGCCGCGACGTGTGCCTGATCCCGGCCAGCGCGCACGGCACCAACGCCGCCTCGGCGGTGATGGCCGGCATGCAGGTCGTCGTCGTGGGCTGCGACCCGCGAGGCGACATCGACCTCGACGAGCTGCGCGCCAGGATCGGCGAGCATCGCGACACGCTCGCTGCGATCATGATCACCTACCCGTCGACGCACGGGGTGTACGAGGAGACCGTCGGCGAGGTGTGCGCGCTGGTGCACGATGCCGGCGGGCAGGTCTACGTGGACGGCGCCAACCTCAACGCGCTGCTCGGGCTGGCCCGTCCCGGCCGGTTCGGTGCCGACGTCAGCCACCTCAACCTGCACAAGACGTTCTGCATCCCGCACGGTGGCGGCGGGCCGGGGATCGGGCCGATCGGGGTACGCGCGCACCTCGCCCCGTTCCTGCCCGGGCACCCGTTCACCGACCCGCACGCGCCGGTCGGGCCGGTGTCGGCCGCGCCGTGGGGCAGCGCGTCCATCCTGCCGATCTCCTGGGCCTACATCCGGATGATGGGCGGCGACGGGCTGCGACGGGCCACCCTCACCGCGGTCGCCGCGGCCAACTACGTCGCGCGGCGGCTCGACGAGCACTTCCCGGTGCTCTACACCGGGGAAGGGGGGTTCGTCGCCCACGAGTGCATCCTCGACCTGCGGCCGATCACGAAGGCCACCGGCGTCACCGTCGACGACGTTGCCAAGCGGCTCGCCGACTACGGCTTCCACGCCCCCACGATGTCCTTCCCGGTCGCCGGCACCCTCATGGTCGAGCCCACCGAGAGCGAGGACCTCGCCGAGCTGGACCGCTTCTGCGACGCGATGATCGCGATCCGGCGGGAGGCCGACCGGGTCGGGTCGGGGGAGTGGTCGGCGGAGGACAACCCGCTGCGCGGGGCCCCGCACACCGCGGCCTGCCTCGCCGAGGACTGGGACCACCCCTACAGCCGTGAGATGGCAGCGTTCCCGGCCGGCCGGTCCGCAGCCAAGGTGTGGCCGCCGGTGCGGCGCATCGACGCCGCGCGCGGCGACCGCAACCTGGTCTGCTCGTGCCCACCGGTGGAGGCGTACAGCTCCTGAACTCCGCGATCACCGCGACAACCTGTTGAGACCAGCGCCGCCAAAGACGCAGCCAGCGCACTGCCTGGCCGGGGTGGTCGAACTGTGGCCGATCCGGTGTCGGGGTCGTCATGCGCGTCCTCGTGCCTGGTGCTGTGGACGTATTCCGTCAACCACCACCGTAGTGCCCGCTGGTGGGGGCGCTCAGGCTCACCCGCTCCCGTGCCGTCGGACAGCGTCAGTAGGTCGGTTGCCCGGCGCGCCGCGGCTACGTTCGCGGTCTGGTGATGTCACGCTGCTCAGCCCAGCCGGGCTGCGAGCGCTCGGCCCAGCAGGGTGCCTGAGCGCCAGGCGGTCTCCACCCGCGGGCTGCCCCACCCGTCCCCGGCAAGCCCGATGCCCTCGCAGTCGAGGTGGAACGGCTTGTCGCGGGCCGCCACCGGCCGGGCGAAGCTCCACCGGTGCACGTGGGTGAACCCGGGGTCACCGAGCGGGCCGAGCAGCTGCTGCACCGCAGCGAGCAGCTCCGGTGTCGCGGCCACGGGGTCGTCCAGCCGTGACGCGGCGAAGGCCGCCGTGCTGTGGGCCACCAGCACCGGGGCGCCGTCGCCGCGGCGGTCGCCATCATCGGCTACCAGCGCCAGCACGTCGTGCCCGTTGACGAACGCGGCGCGCAGCGGTCGCCAGCGCGGCTCGGTGAATTCAGCGGTGAGCACGAGCGCCGGCTCCCACGGCCGGTCGCGGACTTCCGCAGCGGCCTCCAGGGCGGGGTCGAGCAGTCGGACGGCTTGCGGGTCGGGCATCGCCAGCACCACCGCGGCCGCAGGCTCGCCGTCGACCCTCGGGCCGGCCGTGATGTCGCGCACGGTGTGCCCGCAGCGTACGTCCAGGCCATCGGCGAGGTCGGTGACCAGCCCGTGCAACCCGCCCGGCGCCGCCCACCTGTCCGGCCCGGTCGACTCCCGCCAGTTGCCGTCCGGCTCGCGGGCGGCGAAGGTGTCGGTCCACCGCCGCACCAGCCCCCACCGTTCCCAGCTGGCGACCTGCTGGGTGAACTCGGCATCGCGGATAGTGAAGTAGGCAGCGCCGATGTCCACCGGGCGCCCGCCGTGCCGGCGGCTGGCCATCCGTCCCCCGGGCACCTGCCCGCGCTCCAGCACCCGCACCGCCGCGCCGGCGACGGCGACTTGCAGCGCACGGGCGCAGGCAACGCCGGCGATGCCGGCTCCGACGACGACAACGGGTGCCACGACGGTCGGCACTAGGACGACCGGGATGCGCCGCTGGGGCGGTACACGTGCGTCGCGTCGCGCACCGTGCCGACGTACTCCTCCACGAGATCCTCGAGCGCCACCACCCCGACGGTGCGCCCGTCACCGGCAACCGCGCGGGCCAGGTGGCTGCGCGAGCGGCGCAGCCCGGCGAGTGCCTCGTCGAGCTTCGCCTCCGCGGGCACGTCGGGGAGTGGTCGGAGCACGGAGGGCGGCACGGGAGTGTCGGGAGGTTTCCCTGCCAGCCCCAGCACGTCCTTGACGTGGAGGTAGCCGATCAGCTCGCCGCCGGCGCGCAGCGGGAAGCGGGAGAACCCGGTTGCCGTCACCGCTCGCTCGAGGTCGCCCAGCACCGGCTCGCCGGGCACTGTGGTGACTCTCTCGATCGGCACCAGCACGTCGGCGACGGAGCGCTCGACCGTCGACAGCGTCTGAGTGAGCCGGCGCTGCTCCTGGCTGTCCAGCAACCCCTCTCGGCTCGAGTCCGCGATGAGGTTCGCCAGTTCGTCGGGCGTGTACGCGGTGTCGAGCTCGTCCTTCGGCTCGATCTTGAACGCCCGCAGCACGTGGTTGGCGACCCAGTTGAGTGCCGCGATCACCGGGCGCATCAGCCGCATCCAGCCGACCAGCACCGGCACCAGCCACAGCGCGGTGCGTTCCGGTCCGGCGATGGCGATGTTCTTGGGGACCATCTCGCCGATGAGGATGTGCGCCACGGTGACGATCCCCAGTGCGATGACGAACGCGATCGGGTGAAGCAGCACCGCGGGCACGCCCAGCGGGTCGAACACCTTCTCCAGTTGGTGCGCCACGGCTGGCTCGCCGAGCGCACCGAGCCCGAGCGAGCTGCAGGTGATACCCAGCTGCGCAGCGGCCAGCATGAGGGACAGGCTCTCGCTGGCCCGGATCACCGTCCGCGCGCGTATCACTCCCCGCTCGGCCAGTGGCTCCAGGCGGTCGCGCCGGGCGCTGATCAGCGAGAACTCGGCGCCGACGAAGAACGCGTTGGCAGCCAGCAGCAGCAGTGCGACCAGCAGCGCGACGGTATCGCTCACTGGTGCACCTCCCCGTTCGGCGAGGGAACCCCGTCACGGTGACCGACTGCGGTGAGCCGCAGGTCGGCCACCCGGTTGCGGTCCATCCGCATCACGGTGAGCCGCCAGCCGTCGACCGCCACCTCGTCGCCCACGTCGGGGATGCGGTCCAACCGGTCGAGCACCAACCCGGCGACGGTCTCGTAGTCGCCCTCGGGCATCGTGAAGCCGGTGGCCTCGGCGACCTCGTCGTCGCGGAGCAGCCCGGAGATCAGCCAGCTGTCCTGGCCGAGCGGGCGGACCCGCGCGGCCTCCCCGCGGTCGTGCTCGTCCTGGACGTCGCCGACGATCTCCTCGACCACGTCCTCGAGCGTGACGATGCCCGCCGTCCCGCCGTACTCGTCCACGACGACGGCCACCTGGAAGCCCTGGCCGCGTAGCCGGTCGAGCAGCGCATCACCGTCGAGCGAGGCGGGCACGGTCGGCACCGGGCGGGTCAGCGATCCGACGCGGGTGTCGCCGCGTTGCGCGGCGGGCACCGCGAAGGCCTGCTTGACGTGCACCACGCCGCGCACGTCGTCGAGGTCGCTGCCGTGCACCGGGAAGCGGGAGAAGCCGGTGTGCCGGGCGGTGTCGATGAGCTCGTGCACCGAGGCGCCGACGTGCAGGGCTTGCACGCGCATGCGGGGGGTCATCAGCTCCTCTGCGGTGCGCTCCCCGAACCGCAGCGAGCGGTCCAGCAGCGTCGCGGTGCCCTCGTCGAGGGTGCCCTGCTGGGCGCTGCTGCGGACCAGCGAGCCCAGCTCCTGCGGGGAGCGGGCGGACCGCAGCTCCTCGGCAGGCTCGATGCCGAGCCGCCGCAGGATCCAGTTCGCCGAGTTGTTCATCCCCGAGATGAGCCAGCGGAACGCCGCGGAGAATGCCGCCTGCAGCCCGGCGACCGACCGAGCGGTGGGCAGCGGGCGGGCTATCGCGAGGTTCTTGGGCACCAGCTCGCCGAACACCATCGACAGCGCGGTGGCCAGGGTGAGCGCCACGCCCAGCGACACCGCGCCGGCGGCACCGGCAGGCAGCCCGAGGGCCTCGACGCCGGGTCGCAGCAGCCGGGCAATGGCGGGTTCGGCCACGTAACCGGTGACCAGGGTGGTGATCGTGATGCCCACCTGGGCGCCGGAGAGCTGAAAGGACAGCGTCTCGTGCGCGTGCTTGACCTGCCGGGCGCGCCGGTCGCCGACCTTGCGCACGTGGGCGTCGATGGTGGTGCGCTCCAGCGCGGTGAGCGAGAACTCCGCGGCGACGCAGACGAACGTGCCTGCCGTGAGCGCGGCCACGCCGAGCAGCCCGAGCACGCTGAGCAGCACATCCATCAGGTGTCCCGGTGGGACGTGCGGGCGGTGATGTGGCAGCCGGGTCCGGTACCCGGCCTACTACAGCAGCCGGGGGTCGATGCGTCAGGCACCGAGGTCGTCACTCCTCAGAGGGGTTCGGTATTGTCCGATTCTACCCAACTCACCAGCCGGCGGGCAGCGGGCGGCCCTCGGCGAACCCGGCGGTGGACTGCACGCCGAGCACGGCGCGCTCGTGCAGTTCCAGCACCGTCCGCGCCCCGGCGTAAGTGCACGCGCTGCGCACGCCGGCGCAGATGTGATCGATGAGGTCCTCCACGCCCGGACGGGTGGGGTCGAGGTACATCCGCGACGTGGAGATGCCCTCCTCGAACAGCGCCTTGCGGGCCCGGTCGAACGCGGTGTCGTCGCTGTCGCGACCCGCCTCCCGGGCCGCGACGGCGCGCTTGGAGGCCATCCCGAAGGACTCCTTATAGGGTCGGCCGGCCTCGTCGCGGTGCAGGTCGCCCGGGGACTCGTAGGTGCCGGCGAACCACGAACCGATCATGACGTTCGCCGCGCCCGCGGCCAGTGCCAGCGCGACATCCCGGGGGTGGCGCACCCCGCCGTCGGCCCAGACGTGCGCGCCGAACTCTCCCGCCGCGGCGGCGCACTCGGCGACCGCGGAGAACTGCGGGCGGCCCACCCCGGTCATCATCCGGGTGGTGCACATCGCGCCGGGCCCTACACCGACCTTCACCACGTCCGCGCCCGCCTCGATGAGATCCCGGGCGCCCTGGGCGGAGACGACGTTGCCGGCCACCACCGGCACGGTTGGCTGCAGCGCCCGCACGGCGCGCAGCGCATCGAGCATCTTGTCCTGGTGCCCGTGCGCGGTGTCGACCACGAGCACGTCCACGCCGGCGGCGAGCAGCGCATCGGCCTTGGCGGCGATGTCACCGTTCACCCCGACCGCAGCGGCTACCCGGAGCCGTCCCGAAGCGTCCAGCGCGGGGGAGTAGAGCTCGGCGCGCAGCGCGCCGGTGCGGCTGAGCACCCCGACGAGCCGACCGTCGGCGTCCACTCCGAGCGCGAGGTCCTGCCGCCGGTGGTCGAGCTGCTCGAAGGCCTTGCGCGGGTCGGTGGCGGCGGGCAGCACCACCAGGTCGGTCTGTGCGACGTCGCCGAGCCGCGCGAAGTGGTCCACGCCCGCGGTGTCGGCCTCGGCGACCAGCCCGACCGGGCGGCCCGCACCGTCGAGCACCACCACGGCGCCGTGCGCCCGCTTGGGAAGCAGGTTGACCGCGTCGGCGACAGCGTCGTGCGGGCGCAGCGTGAGTGCGGTGTCCAGCACGAGGTGCCGGGACTTCACCCAGCTCACGGTGCCGGCCACCGCCACAGGGTCGACGTCCTGCGGCAGCACCACGATCCCGCCGCGGCGCGCCACCGTCTCGGCCATCCGGCGGCCGGCCACCGCGGTCATGTTGGCCACCACGAGCGGCACGGTGGTGCCCGAACCGTCCACCGTCGACAGGTCCACGTCGAACCGGGAGGTGACGCCGGAACGGGCGGGCACAAGGAAGACGTCGTCGTAGGTGAGGTCGTGACCGGGTCGGCGGCCGTCGAGGAAACGCACGGGACGAACGCTACCCGTGCCGGCCCGCCAGGACCTCCGTGATCGCGTCGATGCCCGCGTCCAAGTCGTCGCGGCTGATCACCAGCGGCGGCGCGACGCGCAGCGTCGAGGAGTGGGTCTCCTTGCACAGCACCCCACGGGCCAGCAGCGCCTCGGACGCCTGCCGCCCGTCCGGGCCGCCGGGCGCTAGCTGCACGCCGGCCCACAGCCCCCGGCCGCGCACCTCGGCAACCCCACACCCGACCAGGTCGTGCAACCGCGAGTGCAGGTGCGCCCCGAGCTCGCGGGAGCGGGCCTGGAACTCGCCGGTGACGAGCAACCGCACCACCGCGCGGCCGACCGCACACGCCAGCGGGTTGCCGCCGAAGGTGGAGCCGTGCTCGCCCGGCCGCAGCACGCCGAGCACGGCACGCCGGCCGACCACGGCCGAGACCGGCAGGATGCCCCCGCCCAGCGCCTTGCCGAGGGTGTAGAGGTCGGCGCGGACACCGTCGTGGTCGAGCGCGAGCAGCTCGCCGGTGCGGCCCAGCCCGGACTGGATCTCGTCGGCGACGAGCAGAGCGCCGGCCTCGTCGCAGGCGGCGCGGACGCCGCGCAGGTAGCCGGGCGGGGGAACGACGACCCCGGCCTCGCCCTGGATCGGCTCGACGAGTACCGCGGCGGTGCGCGCTGTGATCGCGGCGCCCAGCGCGTCGAGGTCGCCGTAGGGCACGACGGTGAACCCGGGGGTGAACGGGCCGAAGCCGGCGCGGGCCACCTCGTCGGTGGAGAAGGAGACCAGTGTGGTAGTGCGGCCGTGGAAGTTGGCACCCGCGACGACGATCTCCGCCTCGCCGTCGGCCACGCCCTTGACCCGGTAGGCCCACTTGCGGGCGACCTTGATGGCGGACTCCACGGCCTCGGCGCCGGAGTTCATCGGCAGCACCATCTCGGTGCCGGTGAGCTCGGCGAGCTCGCGGCAGAACGCCCCGAGCTGGTCATGGTGGAATGCCCGGGAGGTCAGCGTGACGCGGCCGAGCTGCTCGACCGCGGCGGCCACCAGGGCGGGGTGGCGGTGGCCGAAGTTCAGCGCCGAGTACCCGGCCAGCAAGTCCAGGTAGCGTCGCCCGCCGACGTCGGTGACCCATGCCCCGTCCGCCGAGGCGATCACCACCGGCAGCGGGTGGTAGTTGTGGGTACTCCACCGCTCGTCGGTGTCGATGAAGCCCGCACCGGCGAGGGCCGCGGGGGTGTCGATGACCGTCATACCCGCCAGGCTAGGCCGGGTTCACACGCACGATCATCCGTAGCACCGAGTACTTCTGCTCAGCCACCCTACGTGGTTAGCTCAGCTCGATATCACGCCGTGCTGGGAGGTCATCGTGCGTCGTTCGCTGTTCTCGGTCCTGGTCGTGGTAGTCGCGTCCACCAGCCTGCTCGGCTCGGCGACCGCGACGGCGACGACGCAGCCGCTCCCCGTCGACTACGTCGCGCTCGGCGACTCCTACGCCTCCGGGGTCGGCACCCGGACCTACGATCCGGGCAGCGGCAGCTGCCTGCGCAGCCCGGCGGCCTACCCCGAGCTGTGGGCGGGCACGCACGAGGTCGCGAGCTTCGTGTTCGAGGCGTGCTCGGGCGCCACCACCGAGGAGCTGCTGGCCGGGCAGCTGGAGAACCTGACCGCCGGGACCGACCTGGTGACGGTGTCGATCGGGGGCAACGACGCGGGTTTCGCGCAGGTGATGCTCGAATGCCAGGTCGGCGGTCCCGCACGCTGCGACGCGGCGATCGCGCGGGCAGAGACCTTCATCGCCGACCAGCTCACGGTCCGGCTGGACACCGCCTACGCGGCGATCCGGGAGCGGGCGACCTCGGCGCGGGTGCTCGTGATCGGCTACCCGCAGCTGTTCGAGGTGGGACCATGCTTCACCTCGATCGACCCCGGTCACCGGGCACGGCTCAACGGGGTCGCCGACCAGCTCGCCGCGGTGACCGCCGACCGGGCCGCAGCCGCCTCGGCGGAGTTCCTCGACACCCGTGCCGCGTTCACCGGGCACCGGGTGTGCGCGCCCGACCCGTGGATCAACGGTCCGAGCTTCCCCGTCCAGGAGTCCTACCACCCCGACGTGGACGGTCACGCGAGCGCCTACCTGCCGGTCCTGGTCGCGGCGACGGGCTGAGCAACAACATCCGGCAGGTGCCGGATGTTCTTCCGCCCCGGATGACCCATGCTCCCGTAGGTAGTGCGGCGTTCGGGGGGTGGCATGAGCGGCATCTGCGGGACTGTCCGCTTCGAAGGCCTCGCCGAACCGCTTCAGGTCGCGGCCGTGCATGTCCGCTTGCTCGACGTCGCCGTTGCCGACGGTCCCGATCGTACGGTGAGTGAGCGGACGATCCGGAGCGTGACCGTGAGTCCGGGCAAAGAGGTCCCTTTCGACCTCGACGATCCGGTACTCGAGGCCGGCGGCCAGTACACGGTCTTCGTGCACGCCGACGTGGCCGGGGACGGCGACGTGACGGTGGGGGATTTCCTGACGACGGCAACCCACACCGTCCCCGCACGACCGGCGAGGTCACCACTGCGAGTCACCGTCCGTCGCGTCGGCTGAACCAACGAGAGCACCACAACGCACCACCGAGGAGGATGACATGGAGCAGCCCAACAAGAATCGCGACGAGATGTCGCCCGAGGAGATCAATGTCGGGACAGAGTGGCGGGCGGGATACTATTCGGGCCCGGGAATCGGGACCATGGCGGTCCAGTTCGCCGTCGAGGACGGGCTGGGTGTCGTTGAGGGCGACATCGTCCTGGGGACACTAGAGGAGCTGACGGCGAGCGCGGGCGCCGCTGCCGCATCCGACAGCGAGATCATCGCCACCGGCGTGGGGATCGCCGGGGACCAGTTCCGATGGCCCAATGGTGTTATCCCCTACGAGATCGCCTCGGACTTGCCGAACAAGCAGCGGGTGACCGACGCCATCGCCCACTGGCACGACAAGACCGGGATCCGGTTCGTGGCACGCACCGCGTCCAACGCCGGTCAGTACCCCAACTACGTCGAGATCGTACCGGGTGACGGCTGTAGGGCGGAAGTCGGCATGCGCGGGAACGGACGCCAGCGCGTCTGGCTGGGTGACGGATGCTCCACCGGGAACACAATCCACGAGTTCGGTCATACCGTGGGCCTCTGGCACGAGCAGTCGCGCGAGGACCGCGAGCAGTTCGTTGAGATCAAGTGGGAGAACATCGAGTCGGACAAGCTGGGGAACTTCGTTCAGCACATCAGCGATGGTGACGACTACGGGCCCTACGACTACGGATCGATCATGCACTACCCGGGCAACGCCTTCTCCAAGAACGGCCAGCCCACGATCGTACCCAAGAAGCCGGGAGTGACGATCGGCCAGCGCGAGGGCCTGAGTTTCGGTGATCGGCTGGCTGTGGCCGAGATGTACGAGAAGTACGCCACGAAGGGCTTCTCGGGTGTGTTCCGTTCGATGTCGGGTGGTTACGGCCTGTGGGCGAACACGACGTGGGATTCGTTCCGCGCGAAGTGGCAGGAGTGGTCTGGTCAGGGGTTGCGTCTCGTCGATCTCAATGTTCACCGGGTCAACGGTGTCGATCGTTACTCGGGTGTGTTCCTGCCGGGCAGCGGTGGTCACGGGCTGTGGGCCAACGCCACGTGGGATTCGTTCCGCGCGAAGTGGCAGGAGTGGTCTGGTCAGGGGTTGCGTCTCGTCGATCTCAATGTTCACCGGGTCAACGGTGTCGATCGTTACTCGGGTGCGTTCCTGGCCGGGACCGGCGGTTACGCACTGTGGGCGAACGTGACCTGGGAGAGCTTCAAGGCCAAGTGGGAGCAGCTCGCCGAACAGGGCTTGCGCCTGGTGGACTTCGAGTTCGTCAATGCGGGCGACCAGGCGCTCGACGCGGATGCTGCCGTGTTCAGCGGTGGCGCCCTGCAGGGGGGAGCGATGGAAACCGAGCAGCAGCCCTTCGGTGTTGTCCTCGACCTCCCCGAAGGCGTGACCACCGACGAGCCCGGCGGGGGTGATGGCGCCGGCGCGGAGGTGGAGGACAGCGGCGGCGTCGTGCTGGTCGACGTGATACCGAGCGGCGCGGGCGACATGGCGGTCGGCGACGTGTACCTCCCTGGTTCAGCTCCGACCGCCGGCGCAGCTGCCGACACGGGCACCGGCGGTATCGGTGGTGCGGTGCTGAGCGGTGTGGGCGAAGCGGGCATGGAGGACGACGGGCACGGCGCGCTGGTGGGCATCGAGTGACCGGACTCA
This sequence comes from Pseudonocardiaceae bacterium, assembly GCA_050700385.1. GTDB lineage: Bacteria > Actinomycetota > Actinomycetes > Mycobacteriales > Pseudonocardiaceae > WHSY01. The sequence continues at coordinate 34,195 of JBOHGT010000256.1, forward strand.
TCGGTATGCGAACTGGTCACGGTGCGCCCAACCAGGCCACCGTGACCAGTTCCGGTTCTGCGGCCACGGTCCCCCGAGTAGAGTAATGCCGAACCAGACCCTGGTGTGGACAGTCCCGCCGACCACGCAGGGCCACGGGTCGGCGGGAGACCCGGCAGCTGCCGGATGCTGGGGTGGCCGATGGATGCTCGGGGCGCCGGGGCGAGCGGTACCGGCAACATGCAGCCTGCAGGGAGTGAACCGCTCGGATTCGTCGGTCGGCGGCGGGAACTCCGGGAGCTCGACAACCTCGTCACGGCGGCATCGCAGGGGCCTGCCGCGGTCGCACTCATCGAAGGAGAGGCCGGCATCGGCAAGAGCCGGCTACTGGCCGAGGTCGTCGGTGCCGCCGAGCAACACGGCTTCGACGTGCTGTCCGGCCGGGCGCACGAACTCGAACGGGACCGGCCCTTCGGAACGGTCGCCGACGCGCTCGGACTGCGCCTCGATGCGACCGACCCGGAGCAGGCCGAGATTGCCCGCTTCCTCTATGTCGATGCCCCCGACCCAGCGTCACCGCTGCTCGGGCAGACCCCGCAGCTGCGTTTCCGGCTTGTCGAGGCCATCGTCGCCCGCGTCGAGCGGCTGGCCTCTGCCAGCCCGATGGTGCTGGCGTTCGAGGATCTGCACTGGGCCGACCCGTCGACGCTGCTGGTGATCCACCACCTGTCCCGCCGGCTGCGTCAGCTGCCCATCGCGCTGCTGGCCACGCTGCGCCCGTCACCTCGCGGCCCGGAACTCGACCGGCTGATCGACGAGCTGGTCCGGGCATGGGCCACGATCCTGCCACTCGGCCAGTTGGATGCACCGGAGGTCGCGGAGCTGGTCGAGCAGGCCGTCGGTGCCCCGCCGGGGCCTGGACTGCGCGCTCAGGTCGAACGGGCCGGTGGCAACCCACTGTTCGTCACCGAGTTGGTGGCGGCACTGTGCCAGGAGGGTGCGATCGCCATCACCGACGATGCGGCTGAAGTGCAGCCGGCGACGCTGCCGCGTTCGCTGCGAACCACGATCCTGCGTCGACTGAACTCACTGCCGGAGGAGGCCCTCGAGGCATTGCGGATCGCGTCGGTGCTCGGGACGTCGTTCTCGCTCGACGACCTGTCGGTGGTGCTCGTGACACCGAGCGTCGAGCTCCTGTCCGCGCTCCGCGAACCGCTGCGTACGGGGCTCATCGGCGAGGCCGGCGAGCATCTGGCATTCCGTCATGCACTGGTACGCGACGCGATCTACGCCGACTTGCCCCGATCCGCCTGCCGCGCGCTGCATGCGCAAGTTGCCCGATCACTCGGCGCCGCCGGGCGGGCATCCTCCGAGGTAGCCCGACACTTCCTGCTGGGCGCGTACCCCGGCGACGCGGAGGCCGTGAGCTGGCTGCTGCGGGCCGGCCGGGAGACCGTGTCGCGGGCACCGGGCATGGCGGTCGAGCTCTACGAGGCCGCCATGCGGCTGGCCGGCGACTCGAGCGCCGAACGTGACACGCTCCACGCCGAACTGGGAGTCGCGTTGATGTGGGCGGGGCGGCTCGCAGCGGGGGCGGTGAGGCTCCGGGAACTCCTCGACCGCCCGCACGACCGTAAGATAGACACATCGGCGCGCCTCGCGCTGGCGCAAGCCCTGCTGCTGCAGGGGCGGGCGCAGGCGGCGGCGGAGCTGCTCGAGACGGCCGCCGCGCAGGCAGACGCGGCCTCCGGTGCGACACCGCGGCTGCTCGCCGACGCGGCGCTGGCGCGGCTGGTGCGCGGCG
>JBOHGT010000257.1:0-7988 GCA_050700385.1 Pseudonocardiaceae bacterium
GGCCAGCACCGCCGCAGCGTGCGCCGCGACCGCGGCGACGTGCTGGCCACCCCGCCGAACAGCCGCGGGACGCCGCGAGGGGACCGGGACCAGCCACCAGCATCCGTCGCTCCCGGTGCAGCACCGCCGCAGCCCAGCCGGGAGTTCCTCGAGCCCGCCGGCGAGCCAGGTCCCGAGGGGACCGACCAGTACGCGACTGCCGCGCTCCTTGTAGCCGAGCAGCACCGCACGGACCGGCCCGGAATACCCGGCCAGGGCGTAGACCGGCGGCCCGGCCGGCAGCGCCGGAACTCCTACCCGCAGCGCCGGGCCAGGCGGCGGGTGGCACCGCCGGCACCACATCGACCCCGGATCTCCGCACCCCGCGCAGACCGCGGGCAGCACCAGGTCCAGCAGTGCGCGCAGCTCCCGTGTCATTTCCGCAGCCTCGCCCACCGCGCCGTCCACCGGGCCACGACCGGCCCGCGGTGGCGCCGGGTCGTGCACACCGGGCGGGCCGTCCACAGCCCGTATGGCCCGGTGTTGCGCGCCGCGGCTCAGCCGGGGTAGAGGGGCACCGCACCGGGACCGATGCCCCCGAGCAACGGCTCCCATGCCTCCTGGGTCTCGGAGTAGGCCCATAGCCCGTTGGCGTCGGACACCACGACATCACGGCCGGGCGCGGCGACGATCCCGGTGAGCGGGGAGGTGAGGTTCGTCGTCGACAGCGACCGGTACACCGCGCCGTCCACGGACACCTCGGACACCTGGGGGACGGGGTCGGACGAGGCGACGCGGAGCAGGTCCGCGCGGGCCCAGTCCAGGCTGGCCGTGGGTGGGAGGTTCGAGCGCCGCAGGACCTGCGGGTGCCGGATGCCGACCTCCCCGGGCCCCGTCACCACCGTGGCCACCACGAGCACGCCGCCGACCACCGCCGCGACCCGCATACCGTCACGAGACAGCCGCAGGTCGCTGATGGGACCGAGCTCGGCGAGCTCCGCGGCATCGACCTGGTAGGTGGTGGGCGAGCCCCTCTCGGGCAGCGCCACCCCGGCCACCGTGCTGCCGTTGATCACGGTCCAGACCTCGGTGCCGGAGGGCCGCCAGGTCGGTCTGGTCATCGACGCGGCGTCCAGCGTCACCCCGGACAGGCCCTCACCGGTCGAGCCGACCAGCAGCTCGGGCCGGGCGCCGGGTCCGGTGGCGACGGCTGCCAGCTGCTCACCGTCGGGGCTGCGGGCGGCGCTGATCACCTGCAGCTCTCCGGAGCCTGCCGGCCCGGGCACCGGGACACCGTCCAGGCCGCGCAGCCGCCCACCGTAGACGACCTGGCCGGGCACATCCGGGCGCGGTCCGGCTGCGGAGGTGTAGGAGGTGATGTCGGCGGGGCGCCACTCGGGTTTGCCGGCCACCAGCGGTTCGCCGTCGGCCAGCAGTCGCAGCGGTGCGACCGGCAGTCCGTCCAGCGTGCTGACGATCTGTGCAGCCACCAGACGGCGCTCCGCCTCGCCGAGCCCACCGAGGCCTGCCAAGTCGATGACGGTCCGGTTGTCGGCGTCGACCAGCACGTTGGAGCGCGGCCGGCTGCCCTCGGGCAGCGCGGAGACCACCGCCTCGGTGAGCGCCTCGGACGGTCCGGCCAGCAACAGGTCCAGTACCCGGCCGGACAGCGTCTCCTCGGGGAGGGCGGGGACCCAGCGCAGGTCGGGCACCAGCATGCCCCGGGCGGGGTCGAGGAACGAGATCCGGGCCGGGCGGTAATTCTGCTGGAAGGCGGTGCTCTCCACCAGCACACCCGGCGGGGGGTCGGTGATCCGCCACTCGCCGTCCTCGCGGACCAGGTCCAGCGGCAGCGTGGCGGGCCCCGCATCCGGCGTGAAGCTGCCGTCGGCGCCCAGCGTGCCGATCCGGGTGGCCCGTACCAGCACGCGGCTACGGCCCGGCGCCGCGTCCGGGACGACCTGGGGTGCCGCGTCCGGGGAGTCCTCGATCACCGTGAGGCTCTGCCCGTCGTCCCACGACCCGGCGGCTCGGCGGGTGAGGAACGCGCGCGCGGCGGCGTGGCCGTTGGCGGGGCTGCCGGTGACCTCGATGAAGTCACGGACCAGCCGGAACGGGCTCGCTCCCGACGTCGGCCCTGCGGGTGGGGGCACCTGGGGACCGGCCGGTACGGAGCGCAGGACCTGGACATCGGAACTCGCGGGGACCGTGGCACAGCCCCCCACCAGCAGCACGGCCGGCAGGGCGACCAGTACGGGCAGCAGCGCGCGGCGGGACCGCATCCTCACCTCGTCGAGTCCAGAACCGTCGCGGGCGGCGCGGCGTCGGGGTCCGCGCCCACCAGGGGGTCGACCGGGCCCACGCGCTCCGGCGGTCCGCCGGCGTCGAAGGTCAGCGGGCTCGCGGCGAGTTCGACGTTGCGTTGCCGGGGCAGGGTCAGCCGGAACGCCGCGCCGTGGCCGGGCTCGCCCCATGCCTGCAGCCAACCGCCGTGCAGCCGGGCGTCCTCGAGGCTGATCGACAGCCCGAGCCCGGTGCCGCCGGTGCGCCGGTTGCGGGACGGGTCGGACCGCCAGAACCGGGTGAACACCCGCTCGGCATCCCCCGGACGCAGCCCCACCCCGCGGTCGCGGACCAGGACCGCCACCGCGGTGGCGTCGGCGGCGAGGACCACGTCGACCGGGCCGCCCTCGCCGTGGTCGAGTGCATTGGCCAGCAGGTTGCGCACGATCCGCTCGACGCGACGGGGATCGATCTCGGCGAGGAGCTCGGAGCCGGGCGTCTGCACGCGCAGCGGGCTGCCGGCCCGCTGCGCCAGCGCGCGCACCGATTCCACGGCGCGGTGCACGGTGTCGCGCACGTCGACCGTCTCAGCATGCAGCTCGGCCACTCCGGCGTCCAGCCGGGAGATCTCCAGCAAGTCGCCGAGCAGCGACTCGAAGCGGTCCAGCTCGTGGACCAGCAGCTCGCTGGAGCGCGCCAGACCGGTCGAGAGCTCGCCGCGTGACTCGAAGAGCATGTCGGCGGCCATCCGCACGGTGGTCAGCGGCGTGCGCAGCTCGTGGGACACATCCGAGGTGAAGCCCCGCTGCAGCGCGCCGAACTCCTCCAGCTGGCGGATCTGGCGCTGGATGCTCGCCGCCATCTCGTTGAACGAGGTGCCCAGCCGGGCCATGTCGTCCTCCCCGACCACCGGGATGCGTTCGGCGAGATGACCCTCGGCGAACCGCTCGGCGACCTCCGCAGCCTGCCGCACCGGCGCCACCACCTGGCGGGTGACCAGGCTGGCGATGCCCGCGATGAGCAGTAACAGCACCAGACCCCCGACCACCAGGGTGGACTGCACCAGGCTCAGCGTGCGCTGCTCCGCAGTGAGCGGGAAGAGCAGGTAGAGTTGCAGGTCGCGCCCAGCGCTGCCCACCGGGATCCCCACCGCGAGCATGGTGACCGGCCCCTGTTCCCGCTGCACCGTAGTGATCTTGCGCGCGAGCCCGCCATGCTCCACCGCGTCCCGCAGCCCGGCCGGGACGTCGCGCTCGGGTCCGACCGCCTGGCCCGTCCCCGGCACGCCGGACACGTCGCCGCCGTCGATCAGCACCGGCTCGAAAGCACCCGCGCTGGCGGTCGCCGCATCGTCCGCACCGGCGGCTGGGCTGGTCAGCCGGTCGATCGCGTTGGTGAGCCTGCTGGACAGCGAGGCCGCCGAGGGGTCCACCATGGCGAGCTCGAACTCGACGACGGTCTTGCTGTTCTCCGCCTGCAGCATCGCGGCCTGCAGTTTGGCCTCGATCAACCGGTCGGCGATCTGGGTCTGCAGTACCATCCCCAGCACCAGCACGACGGTGGAGGACAGCGCGACGGTGCTGGTGACCACCCGCAGCTGCAACGAGCGCCGCCACGTCGTGCCCGCCTGCGCCGCCAGCTCCCGGGCACGGCGTGCCGGGCCCGCCACGAACCACGCCCGCAGCCGGCCGACCCTTCCCGCGCTCCCGCTGGCGGCCAGGCTCACGTGGGGCCGGCCTTGTACCCCACGCCGCGGACGGTGCGCACCACCTGCGGGTGTTCCGGGTCGCGCTCGACCTTCGAGCGCAGCCGCTGGACGTGCACGTTGACCAGCCGGGTGTCCGCCGCGTGCCGGTAACCCCAGACCTGCTCGAGCAGTACCTCGCGGGTGAACACCTGACGCGGCTTGCGGGCCAACGCGACCAGCAGGTCGAACTCGAGCGGGGTGAGCGCGATCGGCCTGCCGTCCCGCGCGACCTGGTGACCGGGCACGTCGATGGTGAGATCCCCGATGGTCAGCTGCTCGGCCGGCTCGGAGCCGGTGCGGCGCAGCCGGGCCCGCACCCGGGCCACGAGCTCCTTGGGTTTGAAGGGCTTCATCACGTAGTCGTCGGCGCCGGACTCGAGGCCGAGCACGACGTCGACGGTGTCGGTCTTGGCGGTCAGCATGACGATCGGTACCCCGGACTCGGCGCGGATGGCCTTGCAGACGTCGATGCCGCTCATACCGGGCAGCATCAGGTCGAGCAGCACCAGATCGGGCCGGACCTCACGCAGCGCCGGCAGCGCCTTGGTCCCGTCGCCGACCACGGCGGGGTCGAACCCCTCGCCGCGCAGCACGATCGTCAGCATCTCGGCGAGGGCCGGATCGTCGTCCACCACCAGCACACGAGCCTTCATGGACATCATGGTGGCACTACTCACGGCGACGACGGCGCGAGGACCGCGGTTACCCCGAGAGCAGCTGGTCGAGCACGGCGGCGGGGCGGGCGTCGGCACCGTCGAGCACGAGCCACCGCGACAGCCAGGAGGCCGTCGCGAGCTGTTCGTAGACCTCGGCGCAGCGGACCTGCAAAGCGCCATCGGACTCGAAGGCGTCCGTGGCCCTGGCGGCATTCGCCGCTGCCCTGCCGGCGGCGCGGGAGGAGGCCAGCGTCACCGGCACGCGCAGCAGCAGCTGGGCGTCGGGTACCGGCAGCCTGAACCGGTCGATCTCCAGCTCGCGCACCCATGCGACGAACTCCCCGCTCGCGTGCTGGTGCAGCCTGGCCGCGCCGTAGGCGGCGTTGGAGGCGACATAGCGGTCGCACAGCACGACATCGTGGCGACCGATCAGCGCGCCGATCTCGGTGACCGCGGCGCGGCGGTCCAAGGCGAACAGCACCGCCATGCCGTACACCGAGCCCGCCAGGTCACCGAGGCGGCCGTAGAGGGCGTCGCGCACCAGCTCGGCGTGCACGTCGACGTCGTAACGGGGGAAGGCGATCCGCGCGACGCTCACCCCCCGCCGCTCCAGCTCGGCGGTCAGCCCATCGGCCAGGGTTCGCTTGCCGGCGCCGTCCAGCCCCTCGATGACCACGAACCGCCCCACGGTCGGCCACCGTATCGGAGGTTGGCTGTTACCGGGGTTCAGTACCGGTAGTGGTGGGGCTTGAACGGGCCCTCGGGGTCGACGCCGATGTACTCGGCCTGGTCCTTGGTGAGCTTGGTGATCTCGCCGCCGAGCGCCTCGACGTGGATGCGGGCGACCTTCTCGTCGAGCGCCTTGGGTAGCACGTAGACCTCCTTGTCGTACTCCTCGTGCTTGGTGAACAGCTCGATCTGCGCGATCACCTGGTTGGAGAAGGAGTTCGACATCACGAAGCTCGGGTGCCCGGTTGCGTTGCCCAGGTTCAGCAGCCGGCCCTCGGAGAGCACGATGATCGAGTGCCCGTCCGGGAAGACCCACTCGTCGACCTGGGGCTTGATCTGCCGCCGCCGGATGTCCTTCGATCGCTCCAGGCCGGACACCGCGATCTCGTTGTCGAAATGCCCGATGTTGCCCAGGATCGCCTGGTGCTTCATCCGCTTCATGTGCTCGAGGGTGACGATGTCCTTGTTGCCGGTGGCCGTGATGACGATGTCGGCACGCTCGATCACGCCGTCGAGGGTCTCGACGTAGTAGCCCTCCATCATCGCCTGCAGCGCGCAGATCGGGTCGGACTCGGTGACCACCACCCGGGCTCCCTGACCCCGCAGCGACTCCGCGCACCCCTTGCCGACGTCGCCGAAGCCGCATACCACGGCGAGCTTGCCGGAGATCATCACATCGACGGCCCGGTTGATGCCGTCGATCAGCGAGTGCCGGCAACCGTACTTGTTGTCGAACTTCGACTTGGTCACCGAGTCGTTGACGTTGATCGCCGGGAACAGCAGCTCACCGGCGGCGGCCAGCTGGTAGAGCCGGTGCACGCCGGTGGTGGTCTCCTCGGTCACGCCGCGGACGCGCTCGCCGATCGCGGTCCACTTGCCGGCGTCGGCGGCCAGCGACGCGCTCAGCCGCTCGAGGAACACCCGGTACTCGTCGGGGTCGTCCTCCTCGGCGCTGGGAACCGCGCCCGCCTTCTCGTACTGCACGCCCTTGTGCACCAGCAGGGTCGCGTCGCCGCCGTCGTCGAGGATCATGTTCGGCCCCGCAGCGTCTCCCCCGCCCGCCGGCCCCTCATCCGGCCACGTGAGCATCTGCTCGGTGCACCACCAGTACTCGGCCAGGGTCTCGCCCTTCCAGGCGAAACAGGGGACGCCCTGGGGCTCATCGGCGGTGCCGTAAGGGCCCACCACGACGGCGGCCGCGGCGTGGTCCTGGGTGGAGAAGATGTTGCACGACGCCCAGCGCACCTGCGCGCCCAGGCTCACCAGGGTCTCGATGAGCACCGCGGTCTGCACCGTCATGTGTAGCGACCCGGAGATCCGCGCGCCGGTCAGCGGGCAGACCTCCGCATACTCGCGGCGCAGCGCCATCAGGCCCGGCATCTCGTGCTCGGCGAGCCGGATCTCGTTGCGGCCGAACTCGGCCAGCGAGAGGTCCGCGACGGCGAAGTCGATTCCGGCACGGGACTGCAGCTTGTCGGTGCCGGGCGCGGCCAGGGTCATCAGAGCACTCCTCAGGACGGGCCTTCTGGTCGATGGTCACCGTACCGGGCCCCGGTCGACATACCGTTGAGCGCCACCGAGCTGCGCGGCAGCGTGGCGATGTGCCGGCCAGCCTGGCTCCACAGTTCGTGGCGCCGGTCCGGGATTGTGCTGGCCAGCCGCAGGATGTCGGGGTAGCGGTCGTCACTGTCGGGGTCGAAGAAGGCTGTCGGAGTCGAAGAAGTCCGCGCCGGCCAGGGTCTGCTCGGTGGGGCGCAGCGCCGGCTGCGTCGTAGGTGCGACGCGGGGGAACAGCAGCTGGCCAGCGACAACGAAGCGGGCCAGCCGCAGACCGAGCCAGTCGACGAGCTGGTGGGAGAACTGCGGTTTGAGTTCCTTGCTGCGGTCGTCGACCAGGGCGGTGTCGTGTCCGTGCCGGATCGCGGCGCCTGCCGGGTCGACGGTGGGGTGCAGCTGCTCGCCGGCGACCAGCCGGGTCCGCACGCCGTCGAGCAGCCCGTGAGCGCGGAGCAGGTCCAGTCCCAGCGCGGCCGCCGAGGGTTAGGACAGCAGCGCGAGGGTGTCGGGGTGCACGAAGACCCGGTCGTTGGCCAGCAGCGACAGCCCGTCGGCGGCCAGCAGCCCTGTAGTGGTCTTGCCTGGCCCTTACCACCCAGCGCCAGGATCGCGTGGCCGTCGCCGACGGCGGCGCTGGCGTGCCTGGGTGAGGACCCGCGGCCGGGGGGAGTGGCCACGCTAGTGGCCACTCCGGTCAGGTGGCTTCGATTTCCGACATCAGCATCCGAAACGTCAGCGAGTGCTTCTCCGGCGGCAGCGCCTCTAGCGCCTCGCGAGCGTAAGATTCCACGCCGTCACGATCCCCCGCGCGTACGAGCATCAGCCCATGGTGCATCTCCAGATGGATGCGGAACCGGGGCAGCGACCCGGCAGTGTCCGGGCCGCCTCATCCTGAGCCTGCATGGCGAGGCGTTCCTCACCCAATCGCGCAGCCATCAGCGACAGAAGATGCCGAAGCGCCACCACGGCACCGCATAGCCGGCTTCGCCGTCGTCGGACCCGGTGGCATCGAACACCCCTCCGACCATCCTGCAGCA
>JBOHGT010000258.1:0-7929 GCA_050700385.1 Pseudonocardiaceae bacterium
TGGGATGGCCAGACGGGAACCGCTGGCCTGGGCTTCTTCGACGAGCACGGCCATGCGGCGCTTGCCGGCCTCGAATGCGATCAGAGCGCCAGTGTCGAGCGTGACCCCGCTCACGCATCAAGCCCGAGAGCGCGGCGGGCCCAGGCCCGGTCTTCCTCGGTCGGTTCACCGGCTTCGGCGTAGATCTCCGCGAGCATGTCGCTGAGCTCCTCGTCCGCGTCGCGGCGCGCGAGCGAGTCCGCGATGTAGGCCGACACCGACCGGGCGCGGCCCTCCTTAACCGCGTGGCGAGCGGCGGCGACCTGTTCCTCGGGAAGCGTCACAGCGATCTTCACGGTTGTCATACCCGACATCATACCTTTTGGTCTGTTCCGATGCCTGCCGGTGGGGGCCCGGCTGCCATGGCTCGCCGGGCACCATCCGTACCCGAACTACCTGCGGGTGATCGCGTGGTGCGAGGTCGCTGTGGGCGATCCGCTGGTGACTCCGCCGGGGACCGAGGACGTGGTCGAGCCGCTGACCGTCGCGCCGGAGCGGGCCGCCGACCTGTCGAGCATCACGGCGGCGCCGCGGGGACCGCGTGCCGGGACCTGGCTCGTTCGATGGCGCGAGCGAAGGCGGGCAACGACCGTTCCACCATCTCGTCGGTCGCGGTCAACGAGATGCGGAAGTAGCCCGGCAGCTCGACGACGTGACCAGGTAGCACGGCAACTCCCTCCTCGGCGAGAAGCGCGCAGAAGGCGCGGTCGTCGGCCAGCGGCGCCCGCGGCAGCAGGTAGAAGGTCCCCTCGGGAACCTGCAGCTCATAGCCCTGCTCCCGCAGTACCGTCACCATGCGGTCGCGACGGCGTTCGATCGCGGCGACGTCGATGAGCAGGCCGTCGATCTCGGGCAGGGCGTACTGCATGACCGCGTCCGGCGCCGTCGAGAAACTGAAGTTGAGCAGTGCCCTGCGAACGGCCGCGGCCTCCGGCAGGGAAGGCGCCAAGGCCAGGAAGCCGAGCCGTTGCCCCGGTGCCAGCGCGCTCTTGCTGTAGGTGTGGGCGAGCATCGAATACGGGTGGAAGAGGCCGGGACTGGGGAAGCCGCGATTGTCGAAGAGGATGCGGCTGTACGCCTCGTCGGAGATCACCCAGATAGGGCGGCCGTACTTTCCGGCCGTCTCGGCCAGCCCGTCGGCCAGACGTTGCAGGGCGGTCGCGGGGTAGATCCGCCCCGTGGGGTTGTGCGGGGTGTTGACGATGACGGCTCGGGTCCGTGGCCCCAGCGCCGCGACGATCGCGGCGGCGTCCAGGTCGAAGGCCGGAGGGGCGAGCCGGACGCGGTCAGCGAGGCTGCCGCCGCCTCGCGCGCGGGCTGGCGCATCGGGCGGTAGGCGAACCAGTCGGTCGAGGTGGGAACGCTCCATCGTCGCAGCGCATCGACGAAGCCGGGCAGGGTCGGCTCCTGCGGGTTGCCCGCCATGAAGTCGGCAATCACTGGCCGCGAGCCCTGGACCGGTGATTGCATCACCGCTTCGAGGAAGGGGCCCAGGGCCCGCCCCACCGCCTCCACGTGCCTGGCGACCACCTGCTCGACCATGTCGACCATCCTTCCGGAGTACATGGGGAAGCCGAACCGGCTCCAGAACATTCTCCTGTGTCCAGTCCCGGCCTACCCGATCAGCGCACCCTGCGACCGGCGCGGAAGACCGCGGTGACGTCGTAAACCGCATGGATGTCGCTGAGCGGGTCACCGGTGACGGCCAGCAGGTCGGCGTCGGCACCCGGGATCAGCCGGCCCTTGCGACCGGTGAGCCCGCAGGCATCCGCGGCAACCGACGTGGCCGCGCGCAGGACCTCGAGGTTGGTCATCCCGAGGCCGGTGAGCGCCTCGAGCCCGTATGGCAGCACGTCGTGCGGCTTGAACGGGGCTATCCCGGCGTCGGTGCCCGGGACGACCCGGGCGCCGCCACGGTGCAGCCGAGCCCAGTTCTCGATCACGGCTCCGACACGGCGAGCAACGGACGGCGGCATTTCCCCCTTACCTGGCACCTCGCCGACCGTGGCGCTCACCAGCGTCCCCGACTCGACGATGGCGTCCATGGTCGCAGGGTCGGCGGCCACGCCGTCCGCTGTGAGGAACGTGACGTGTTCCAGCGTGTCGAAGCCCGCCGTCACGGCGTCGGCGACCGAGCCGGCATAGTGCACGTGCGCCGCGGTGCTCAGCCCGAGGCGGTGCGCCTCGGCCACGATCAGGCGCAGGTCGGCGAGGTCGTACTGCGCCTGGTGGAGAGCGCTGCCCGGCGTGAGCAGACCGCCGCTGACCATCACTTTCACGACATCACAGCCGCGCTCGGCTCGCTCGCGTACCGCTGCGCGTAGCTCCTGCGGCCCGTCGGCCACTCCACCGAGGAAATGGCAGTGACCACCGCGTATGGTGATCGGCGGGCCGGACGCGACGATCTCGGGTCCCGGACCGCTCGATGCGTCGAGCTGCTCGCGCAACGCCAGCGCCAGGAAACCGCGATCGCCCAGGTCCCGGACGGTGGTGATCCCGGCGTGCAATGCCCGACGCGCGGCCTGGGCCATCTGCGCCAGCAACTGCCCGTCATCGACGGCGTCGATACCTGCTACGACATCCACACTGGCGTCGAAGGCGAGGTGGACGTGCGCGTCGATGAGCCCGGGAAGCAGGAAGACGTCACTGCCCAGATCGAGTACCTCGGCCCGCGCCGGAGGCGTCGCGCCGGTGGTGTCGACGTCGACGATCTGACCGCCGCTGATCAGGAGCATGCTCGGACCGAAGCTCCGCTCCCCGTCGAACAACCGGCCCGCCCGCACTGCCAGCAACGTGTCCGTCTTGACCTCGTGCATGCTCGACTCCTCTCGATGGCCTGACTGATCGCAGCCGGCCGTGCTGGCTACGTGGTGGTCACGGGTTGTTGCATCGGCGTGATGTGCTTTCCCACGTTCACCTGATCGAACCAGAGTTCCGTGAGCTCGGATCTGTACAGGTTGCCGCTCTGCTGGTGATATAGCCTGTACCTGTCAATCGCGTCGAGGTAGACGTGAACCGTGGCGGTCCATTGCGATGTGTCATTGATCATCAAATGAAGCTGCGTGTCCGGTTCGGGAAAGATCGGTGTAACATGCGTAGGTGCAATGAGGATCTCGTCACCACGCGCGAGCACGCTCTCTTGGCCTCGTTGCTGGAGAACCTCGTACTTGATCTCCCGTGTAGTTCCCATAATCGAGCTCACGACGCCGACAGTGCCGTCGTGATCGTGGATCGGGCTGCCTCGTCCGGGCCCCCAGAGCACGAGAACGATCTGAAAGCTGTCGTCGGGTGAGTTCAAGAGAAGTCGAGTGTAGTTTCCGTTCGGAGACAACTGCTCGACGAAAGTCTTGCTGTCCTCGTCCGACACGAAGGATCCCAGCGCATCGGAAAGCTCGTCGACGACACGGTGGCGTGGCAGCCGCTCGCTACGAGCCTTGATGCGACCGACCGCCGCCGTCAGGTCATAGACGTTCATCCCAACTCCTATTTGTCTTCAGTGGCGCTCAGTCAGCGGCGGAGTCCCCATGGCATTCCCTCCGAAGCCGGTGGTCAGTCCCGGCCATCCGAGCATCGCTGCTCGGGTGCGTCGCAGGCATCGGTGGCTCCTGCCCACATCGGGAGGGGGCGATTACCTATCTGTGACTCGGCTCGGCCCGTGGCTCGTCGACTAGCGTCTACGGTGCGTCACTGGCCAGCATGCGGTACGTCTCGGCGAGACTGTCGTAGGTGGTGGCGCTGCCGGCGTTGCCCTCGGCGCGGGCCTGCTCGGCGAGGCCGCGGTAGTAGGCGGCCCACTGCCGCCAGGCGACCGGCCCCTCGTGGACGGAGGGACGCGCCCGCATACGCCGCTGCTCGTCGCGCCTGTCGCGCCTGTCGAGCACCGCCCGGGTCATGAAGACGACGAAGAGCATCAGTGCCGCCACAGCGATGACGACGATGACGCCCAGCGCGAGCACCCGGAACATCGTTCAGCCCTCCCCACTCCGGTGGGCGACCAGCCCGTCCGTCACGCCCACAGCTCGGCGAGCCCCTCCAGCGAGGCATAGCCCATGTAGACGGTCAGCGCCCAGGCCAGCGCACCGATGACGAGCAGCCAGAGGGGATACCGGTAGCCACCCAACAGGTCGCGCCTGCGGGCCGCCGCCCACAGCAGCAGCCCGAAGCCGATCGGCAGGATCAGGCCGTTGAGCACCCCTGCGAAGATGAGCAGGGTGACGGGGGTCTGCTGGACGGCGACGAACACGAGGGCGGAGACCGCGATGAAGGCGCCGATCGCCCAGCCCTCCCGGCGGGCGATCGCCGGGGAGAAGGTCTTGAGGAACGACACCGAGGTGTAGGAAGCACCGATCACACTCGAGATGGCTGCGGCCCAGAGCACCATGCCGAACAGCCGGAGCCCCACCTCACCGGCAGCCTGCAGGAACGCCGAGGCCGGCGGGTTGTCCTCGGCCAGCGTGGTTCCGCTGGCCACGACGCCCGGAACGGTCCCGAGTGTTGAACAGTTCAGCAATACACAGGTTGAGATAGGGTGCCCGAACGAGTACCTTGCGACGACAGGTGATCAGGTGAAGCAGCAGTCCCGGCCGTCCCTCGCCCCGGCGTCGTGGGAGCGCATCAGCACCGCGGAGCAGATTGCTGATCTGCTCCGCGAACAGATCATCGATGGCAGGCTCGCGCCGGGGACGCGGCTGTCCGACCAGGAGCTCAGCCGGGAGTTCGACGTGTCGCGCAACACGCTCCGGGACGCCTTGCGCCTGCTCAGTCATGAACGGTTGCTCGTGCAGGAGCTGCACCGCGGAGTGTTCGTCGCGTGGCTGTCCGCCGACGACGTGCGTGATCTCTACCGTGTCCGCAGGCTGGTCGAGCCCGCCGCGCTCCGCCAGGCCGGTCAGGCTCCCCCCGGCGCGCTGGATGCCGTGCGGGCCGCGGTCGAGGAGGGTGAGCGGGCAGCGGCGACCAGGGACTGGACCGCCGTCGGCACCGCGAACATGCACTTCCACGACGCACTGATCGGGCTCGCCGGCAGCCAACGTCTCGACGAACTCATGAGACGACCGCTCGCCGAACTGCGGCTCGTCTTCCACGTGAGGCCGGAGCTCGAGGCGTTCCACGAGCCCTACCTCGCCGTGAACCGCGAGATCGTCGACCTGCTGGACGCCGGCGAGCCCGCCCGAGCCGAGGATGTGCTGCTGGACTACTTCGACCGGGCCGAGAGGCAGCTGCTCGCAGCCTTCGCGGAGATGGATGCCCCAGCGGGCCGGCAGCGAGGGGCGAGGGTAGGGCGGTGATGGTGGAACGGTCCGGGGCGTGTGCCGGGGTCGACGTCGGGGGCACGTTCACCGATGTCGTCGTGCAGGCCGCGGGTCACCGGCCCAGAGCGGTCAAGGTGCCGACCACCCCGGACAACCAGGCCGAGGGCGTCGCGCGGGGCGTCGCCGAGGGCTGGTCCGGTGATGCGCTGCGGCTCCTCCCGCACGGCACCACGACGGCCACCAACGCCGTACTGGAACGCAAGATCGCCCGTACGGTCTTCGTGACGACCGACGGGTTCGCCGACGTGCTGCAGATCGCGCGGCAGGACCGGCCCGCGCTCTACGACCTGTCGGTCACCCGTCCCGAGCCGCTCGTCGCGCACGACCGGGTCGTCACCGTCGTCGAGCGGACCGGCCCGTGCGGCGAGCCGGTCGTCGCGCTCACCGGCGAGGAGATCGACCGCGTGGTGGCGCAGGTCGAGCGCCTCGAGCCGGAGTCGGTCGCGGTGAGCCTGCTCTTCGCCTACGCCGGCGACGAGCACGAGCATCGGCTCTGCGAGGCGCTGCAGCGGCTGGACGTGCCGATCACCCGCTCCAGCGCGCTGCTCCCGGAGTTCCGGGAGTTCGAGCGGGCGTCGACGTGCGTGCTCAACGCCGCGATCGAGCCCGTCATGCGGCGCTACCTGTCCAACCTCACCGCGCGGCTGCCCGGCCCGACGATCACGGTGATGACCTCCGGCGGTGGCACCGCAGGCATCGACTTCGCCGCAGCGGCCCCCGTGCACACGCTGCTGTCCGGGCCCGCGGCCGGCGTCGTCGCGGCGGGTGCCGTGGCGCGTTCCGCCGGCTTCGGGCAGGCGATCGCCTTCGACATGGGTGGTACGTCCACCGACGTGTGCCTGATCAGAGACGGCCGGCCGGAGGTGTCGACGTCCTCGCAGATCGCGGGGTTGCCGTTCCGCACGCCGGCGGTCGGTATCCACACGGTGGGCGCGGGCGGGGGGTCGATCGCCTGGGTCGACACGGGAGGCGCCCTGCGGGTCGGTCCGCGGTCGGCCGGCGCCGACCCCGGTCCGGCGTGCTACGGGCTGGGCGGCGGGGAGCCGACGGTGACCGACGCGCACAGCGTGCTCGGCCACCTCGACCCGGGCCGGCAACTCGGCGGTGGCCTGCGGCTAGACGTCGATGCCGCTGCCCGCGCCATCGCCGCACTACCGGAATCCGCCGGTGGGGCGCACGGCATCCTCGCAGTGGTGCGGGCCACGATGGCTCGCGCCCTGCGCAAGGTCAGCACCGAACGCGGTGTCGACCCTGCCGGGTTGGCGCTGGTCGCCTACGGCGGCGCCGGCCCGTTGCACGCGACCGCGCTGGCCCGCGAGCTCGGCTGCACCGCGGTGGTCGTACCGGCCGCGCCGGGCGTGCTCAGCGCGCTGGGTCTGCTGCTCGCGCCGGCACGGTACGAGGCGTCCCGAACGGTGATGGCCGAGGCCGGCGCGGACCTCACGCACACATGGGGCGAGCTCGAGACCGAGGCCCGCCAGGAGCTGGCGGGCCAGGGCGTGGCAGGTGAGATCACGCTGTCACGGGTTGCCGATGCGCGCTACGCCGGCCAGTCCCACGAGTTGCGGATCTCTGTCGATGAAAGCGCTGATCTCGCCGATCTGCTGCACCACGCGCACCAGGAGGCGTACGGCTACGCCATGCGCGACGAGCGCGTCGCGGTCGTCACGTTGCGGGTCGTGGCGCGGGGCCGGCCGATCCTCTCCGAGCTCCCGGGCGACTGGGACCAGGGTGAGCCGGAGCCCGAGCGCAGCCGCGAGATCGGTGTCGCGGGCGAGACCGTGAAGGCACGGGTGGTCTCCCGAGCGGGGCTGGCGCCCGGGGACGAGGTCGCCGGCCCGGCCTTGATCGAGCAGCCGGACACCACCACAGTGCTGGCCCCGGACGAGGTCGCCGTGGCCGACGGCGCGGGCAACCTGGTGGTGCGCTTCGATGGCTGAGCGGGAGCTGAGCGCGGTCGAGCTCGAGGTGTTCCGGCACGCGCTGGCCGGTGTCGCCGAGGAGATGGGAGTCGCGCTGCGGCGCGCGGCGTACTCCCCGAACATCAAGGAGCGAGCCGACTGCTCGGCGGCGGTGTTCGACCCGGACGGGGAGATGGTCGCGCAGGCCGAGCACATCCCGGTGCACCTCGGCGCCATGCCGGCCAGCGTCCGCGCGGTGCTCGACGCCTACGGCGAGCTCAGGCCCGGTGAGCAGGTCTGCGTCAACGACCCGTACCTGGGTGGAACCCACCTGCCGGACCTCACGATCGTCTCCGCGGTCGGTGACGGCTCCGGCGGCGTCGGGGAGCGGTTGCTCGGCTACGTGGCCAACCGCGCACACCACGCCGACGTCGGGGGCGCGGCACCGGGTTCCATGCCGGCGAACGCCACCGAGATCGCGATGGAGGGAATCCGGATACCGCCCATCCTCATCGCCGACGCCGCCCACGGCGAGCGCGACGACGTGGTGCGGCTCATCGCGGCGAACTCGCGGACGCCCGCCGAGCGCCGGGGTGACCTGCGGGCGCAGTTCGCGGCGAACCACGTCGGCGCGGTCCGGCTGCGGGAGCTCGCCGGCCGGATGGGGGCGCAGCGGC
>JBOHGT010000259.1:0-2485 GCA_050700385.1 Pseudonocardiaceae bacterium
GACCACCATAAGTGCGCTTATGGTGGTCCCGGGGGCTTCAGAAGGCGTCTTCTGGGAGGTCCATCAGCGTGTTGTCGGCCGTCTCGACGATCGTACGCCGGGCAGTGAGCTCGGGTAGCACGGTGCGGGCGAAGAACGCCGCCGCCCCGACCTTGCCCTCGTAGAAGGCCCGATCCCTGGTGCCGACCTCGCCGCCCAGCGCCGCGAGCGCGACCTCGGCCTGCCGCAGCAGCAGCCAACCGATGAGCACGTCTCCGGCACTCATGAGGAAGCGCACGGTGTGCTGCGCGACCTTGTAGGTATTGCGCGGGTCGTTCCGCGCAGAGGTCAGGTAGCCGATCAGCGTGCCGAGCATGCCTTGCAGGTCGCCCAGTGCGGTCGCGAGCAGCGCCCGCTCCTCCTTGAGGCGTCCGTTTCCGGCCGAGTCGTGATGGGTGTCGAGGAACACCTGGATCTCGTCGTTGATGTGCCCGATCGCCTGGCCCTTGTCCCGGACGATCTTGCGGAAGAAGAAGTCCTGGGCCTGGATACCCGTGGTGCCCTCGTACAGGCTGTCGATCTTGGCGTCGCGGATGTACTGCTCGATGGGGTAGTCCTGCAGGAAGCCCGAGCCGCCGAGGGTCTGCAGCGAGAGCGTGAGCATCTCGTAGGCACGCTCGGAGCCGACACCCTTGACGATCGGCAGCAGCAGGTCGTTCACCCGCTCGGCGATGTCCACGTCGTCACCCAGCGTCACCTGGTCCTGGAAGCACGCGGTGTAGAGGTACAGCGCGCGCAGGCCCTCGGCGTAGGCCTTCTGCAGCATCAACATCCGCCGCACGTCCGGGTGGTGGGTGATCGTCACCCGCGGCGCGGTCTTGTCCTGCAGCTGCGTGATATCGGCGCCCTGCACGCGCTCCCTGGCGTAGTCAAGGGCGTTGAGGTAGCCAGTGGACAGTGTCGCGATGGCCTTGGTTCCGACCATCATCCGGGCGTACTCGATGATCTGGAACATCTGTGCGATGCCGTCGTGCACCTCGCCCACCAGCCAGCCCACCGCAGGGGTGCCGTGCTGGCCGAAGGACAGCTCGCAGGTGGTGGAGACCTTGAGTCCCATCTTGTGCTCCACGCCGGTGACGTAGGCACCGTTGCGCTCGCGGAGCTCGCCTGTCCCGCCGTCGAAGTGGAACTTCGGCACGATGAACAGGCTCAGGCCCTTGGTGCCCGCGCCTGCGCCCTCGGGGCGTGCCAGCACGAGGTGCACGATGTTCTCGGTCAGGTCCGACTCGGCCGAGGTGATGAAGCGCTTGACGCCCTCGATGTGCCATGAGCCGTCGGGTTGGGCCAATGCTTTCGTGCGCCCGGCGCCCACGTCGGAGCCGGCGTCGGGCTCGGTGAGCACCATGGTGGCGCCCCAGCCCTTCTCGATCATGAGCTCGGCCCAGCGCTGCTGCTCGGGCGTGCCGTTGCGGTGCACGACGCTAGCCATCGACGGCCCGGCCATGTACAGGAACGCCGCGGGGTTGGAGCCGAGCAGCAGCTCCGAGGCGGCCCAGCGCAGCGTCGCCGGGGCGCCGTACCCGCCGAGGTCCGAGGGCAGGTCCAGCCGGTACCACTCGCCGTCCCACAGCGCCCGGAACGACTTCTTGAACGCCTCGGGCAGCTCGACGGTGTGCGCGTCCGGGTCGAAGACCGGCGGGTTGCGGTCCGCCTCGGCGAATGACTCGGCCAGCGGGCCGACGGCCAGCCGCTCGACCCCGGTGAGCACGTCGTGCGCGGTCTCGCGGTCCATCTCCGCGAACGGCCCGGTACCCAGCCGGTCGCCCACCCCGAAGACCTCGAAGAGGTTGAACTCCAGGTCCCGCAGGTTGCTCTTGTAGTGCCCCATGTCGTCGCTCCGCTGAAGTCGCTCGGGTTTCGAGTGCGCTACCCGCCAGTAACCCAAGGGTATTACTCGCGGGTAACCGTCGCAAGCGTCACGTCGCGTGGCGCCGGTCACCCTGAGCCACCCATGGTGCCGTCGCGACCCGTTCGGGTGAAGCTACACCTACTATGTGCGTCGCCGGATGAGTCCGGAGAGATCGCCGGCGGCGTCTTCCTCGCCGCCCGCGTGTCTGGTAGTCCGGTACGGGCTGCGACGCGGAGGTGAGGACATGGCTGAGCTGAAGACCAGACGCAACGACGGGGACGTGGGCGAGTTCATCGCGTCGATCCCGGACGAGGGGCAGCGCCGGGATTCCGCCACGCTGGTGGAACTCATGACAGCGGTCACCGGGAGCGCCGCGACGATGTGGGGCACGAACATGGTCGGCTTCGGCTCCTACCACTACCGGTACGCCAGCGGCCACGAGGGCGACTGGTTCGTGGTCGGCTTCGCACCCCGCAAGAAGAGCCTGACGCTCTACATCATGGACGGGTTCGACGGCTACCGGGAGCTGCTGGGGCGCCTCGGCAAGCACTCCACCGGTAAGGCATGCCTGTACATCAAGCGGCTCGACGACGTGGC
>JBOHGT010000260.1:0-4379 GCA_050700385.1 Pseudonocardiaceae bacterium
CCGGTCGCCGAGATCGCGCAGGAGCGGTCGTCGGCCCAGGTACCGGCGCCGACGAGTGGGGTGTCCCCGATCCGGCCGGCGAGCTGGCCGGTGGTGCCTCCGGTCGAGGTCGCCGCAGCGAGGTGCCCGGCGCCGTCCAGTGCGACGGCTCCCACCGTCCCGCCCGTGCACTCCTGCCCGGCCTGCCCGCGGCGCAGAAACGACGCCAGCTGCTCCTGGCGGAGGGCGGTCACGAACCAGTCGACCGGCGCCGAGGCGAGACCCTCCCGGCGGGCGAGCTCCTCTGCTCCCGCTCCGCTCATCAGCACGTGTGGCGTCTGTTCCAGCACCGCTCGGGCGGCGAGCACCGGATTGCGAATACCGCTCAGGCAGGTCACCGCCCCAGCCCGGCGGGTAGCCCCGTCAGCCACCGCCGCGTCGTGTTCCACGCTGCCGGCAGCGGTGAGGACGGCACCCCGGCCGGCGTTGAACTGGTCGTCGTCTTCGAGGATCACCACGGCAGCGACCACTGCGTCGAGCGCCGTCCCGCTGGCACGCAGCACCGCCATGCCCGCGGCCAGGCTCTGGCCGAGCCCTCGCCTGGCCGCGGCAGCCCGCTGTGCGCCGAACTCCTCCGGCACAATGCGCCCGGCGCCGCCGTGCACCGCCAGGACCGGGGCGGTAGCCCGCCAGCCAGCGGGGGCAGGCCGGTCTCGCAGCACGCCCAAGTCTGTCACGTCCTCCTGACACCGACGGGTCCGATCACCACCGCTGCATCCGGATGGCGAGTACCCGAGTGGGCTGCACCCGCTCGACGCACGGTCTATGCGGTTCTGTCGGTGTTGTTCGGCGTGGTGTGATACGGATTCGTCATTGTCCGAAAAGGATGGTCTCCGGCTATTGTCGCGGTGTTCGCCGCTCGGGCGGGTGGGCGATGACTCAGGGGGAGGACCTGGGAATGAGTCAGGTGGGCGGGCGGATTTGCGCGGCGTGCCAGGTCACGGTGCTGTCCCGATACAATTCAGATCCGTTGTGCGCGCCGTGTCAGCGGGCGTCTCGTGATTCGCGTGAGATCGCGCCGACGTGGCTGTGGGATTCGGCCCCGATGCGTCGGGCGCTGGCCCGGGTCGACCTCGCGGCCTTTGTGTCGATCTTCCGGGCCGCCACGGGGTTGTCCCAGACGGAGCTGGGCAACCTGGTCGAGGGGTGGTCGCAGCCGGTGGTCTGCCTGATCGAACAGGGCAACGGGTCCGCACACTGTTGCCGTTCGCGGATACGGTGGGGATGCTTCGGTCGGCGCTGTTGTCGCTGATTCTGGGCGATCCGGATGCCATCCTGGAGGGCGAGAACACCTTCGCGCTCCGGGAGGCCGGCACCGTGGACATCGACCGCCGCTTGTTCGACACCCTGGCCGCAGGCTTCGCCGCGGCAGCCGTCCTGCCGCCACCGGTCCGGGTGGATCGGGCCCTGTGCGGTACCTGCAGGCCGGGTTGGCCCAGCTGCGCGTCCAGGATCACACGGTCGGCGGCGGTGCCCTGCTGCCGGAGGCGCTGCGGCAGTTCACGCAGGCCCGCGCGATGCTCGACGAGAGCGACTACACCGAGGCGGTCGGCCGGGAACTCCTGATCGTCGCGGCCGATCTGGGTTTGCAGAGTGCCTGGTTCGCCTATGACGCCAACAACCAGCCGCTGGCGCGGCGGCTGTATCAGGATGCGGCGCTGTTGGCCGACAACGCCGGAAACAGCCAGCAGCGCGTGCACTTGTACGCCAACATGGCGCAGCAGTGCACGCATCTGGCCCAGTACACCGGCCGCCAGGGCTTGCCCGGGAGGCACTGCGGTTCGCCGACCGCGCCGAGGACGCGGCCCGCCATGAGCCGTCTCCGGCCCTGCACTCGTTGGTCTCGCTGCGGCGATCCCTCGCGCACGCTCAATTGGGTGACGGGGCCGCGTTCCGTTCCGCCATCACGGCCGCTCGCCGTGAACTGGACCGTGGCCCGCACGAGACAGACCCCACCTGGACGACGTTCGTCCGTCACTCGGAGATCACCTCATTCGAGGCGATGGCCAAGGCGCGGCTCGGCTCGCCCGATCAGGCCGTAAAGCTGTACCACGTCGTGCTCGACCGCCCGATCCCCCGCGACCGGGCCTTGCAGCGGGCCTCGCTCGCCGAAACCCTGGTGCAGACCGGTGACGTCGACCAGGCGATCAGCGACGCCACGATGGTCCTGCCCGGTTTGGGTACCACTCTGACCTCCGGCCGCGTGCTGCAGCGCCTGCAACCGGTACGCGACGCCGCCGGCCCCACCGCCGCAGCCGAGTTCTGCGACCGCTTCGACGCCGCCGCCCGCGCCCTGACAGGAATCCAGCGGGTATAAACCACTCTCGCGCCCCGAATGGGTGTGGTTAGTCAGGATCTCCCTCATGCTGGGCGTTGTTCAGGGCGTCGATGACGAATTGCGCGCTGTCGGCGTCGAGAAGGTCGCCGAGGACTCGCATAAAGCCCTCTTCGCCCACCTCCTGTCGCTGCCTGCCCAGCCAGAACAGATCAGTGGACACTTCTGGTGACTTGAGCTCGAGCCGTATCGCGAGGGCGCTGATGTTGTAGGGAACGCCTTCGCTCGGTCGGCCCTGTTCCGTTCGCAAGACCCCGAGCTGGCTTGTTGTGGTAGCGATGCCGGCGCGGTTGCCGAGTTCTTCGTTGATGGTGAGGGAGGCGTGGTAGCGCTGTTCGGCCTGGGGGTAGTCCCCCCGTTCCTGGGCGATGATGCCGAGCTGGTGGGTGAGCGCGGCGGTGGCGGTGGATCGGGGAGGTAGCCAGGTGAGGGTTTCGATGTAGAGGTCTTCTTCCCAGGCCCAGGCACCCCAGGTGTGCAGCTGCTCACAGATTTCGTCCGTGGTGGTTAACGCGTCGTCCAGGTCGTGGGCTTGGTGGTGGTGCCGGCGGGCCTCGACGAGGTGCTGAACATCGGCGTTGCGGTCCTGGGGCCAGACATCGACTCGCCAGCGCCAGAACTGGGCGGCGCGGCGATGGGCCTCGATTAGTTCATCAGTATCGGTGTGTGTGGTGAGAGCGGCGGCGGTCCAGCGGTGCACCAGGTAGTGCTCCGAACCGTCGTCGGTGTCGGGAGACGGCAGTGGTGCGATCAGCCCGAGGGTGAGCAGCGTGGTGAGCGCCTCGTCCAGGTCCGGGGGGATCACCAGCGGGGGCTGCCGCAGCTGCGCCAAATCCCGTTCCCACTGCTGGAGCATGTCCTCGGTCAAGCCGACCTCTGATGCCGGTGTGCCGCTGCGGCGCGTCTCGGCGATCAGCTCGCCGGTGGCGCGGATCCGCTGGTCGCGGTCGGGGTCGTCGGGGGGTGGCTGGATCTGGGCGATCTGCCAGGCCAGGCCGATCCGGTCGACCGGGGCGCGGTAGACGGCGGCACCCAGGAGCAGGCGCCGGGCCAGGGGGGTGGCGTCGAGCCGGGCGAGTAGTGCGGGCAGTAGTACGTCGTCGGCGGTCAGGGTGATGGTCTCGGCCAGCGCCCGGTCCAGGTTTCCGGCCATCCCGCGCAGCCACTTTTCCGGTTGGGTGATGTCCCGCTTGTCCAGAGCGGTTTCGAGGCGTTCGGCGATGTCGTCGAAGCGGGCCTGGCCGCCGAGTAGCAGGGCGTCGAGGTATTCCAGGGAGCGGGGGTGACCGCCCAGGTCGGTGTAGGCGCGGTGGCGTTGCGGGCCGGTCAGGGTGTCCAGGGCGGGCAGTCGCCAGAGCATCTTCCGGGTCTCGGCGAACGACAGCGGCCCGAGGTGGTGGTGCACCAGCCGGCGGTGCGCCCGGTCCGGCAGCGTGACGGGGTGGCGGCTGGTAACCAGCAGCCGGGTCCGGTCCAGCCGGACCCAGACGGCCAGGAGCGCCGCCAGCTGCGGGTCACCGACCTGGTGCTCGGCGGTCAGGTTGTCCTCGGCGTTGTCCAGCACCAGCAGGATCGGCAGCTCCGGCAGCACCACCTCGCGGATTAGCGCCAGCCGCTGCTCCCAGGGCGGGGAGGCGTCGATCAATGCTGTGACGATCTCCCGGTGTGGGTGCCGCTCGGGCAACCCGGCGCGCACGCAGCGGGTCAGCAGTCGTTGCCGGATCTCCTCCAGGATGACCTCCACCCGGGTGTTCCCGACGATCGGCACCACCAGGCCCGCCTGCTCGCCGAGCTGGTCGACGAGTTGCGCGGCCAGGCTGCTCTTGCCGATCCCCCCGATGCCGTGCAGCACCACCCCCCGCCCGCCGCGCAGGTCCCGCAGCAGCGCGCGCAGCTCGGCTCGGCGGCCCACGAAGTCCCCGACCCGGCGGATCATCCCGCCCAGCGCCGGAGCCGACTCCGGACGCGGTGACACCGGCGCCACCCCGTCGGCTCGCCGGTACAG